>JANOMG010000462.1:0-3199 GCA_031420175.1 Nitrospira sp. | reverse complement strand
ACAGATTCTTCGTGCCGGTGACGTTCACGTCATAGAAAATCGAGGGATCTTTGGCCCAGAGCGCATAGTGCGCCGCCACATGGTAGAGCTGCCGGCAACCGGTGAGGGCCTTGCGCAACGAGGTTTGATCGCGCAGATCGCCCTCGATCCGCTCGACGGTCAGTCCTTGAAGATTCTGGAGGTCGGATTCAGCACGGGCCAGGACGCGGACGTCGACACCGCGTTGGACCAGCGCACGTGCAACGGCACCTCCGATAAAACCGGTCGCGCCTGTGACGAGAGCTTTCATGGTGGGGAGGTGACGGGTGATGAGTGATGTGTGATGTGTTGGAGAGGGAGGTTGGGGGCTAGTTTCATGTTGCCTCGTCACCCATCACTGATCACGCATCACTTCAGTTTTTCCGCGACGTGATGTAGCGCGCGATCTCGCGAAGCGGGTCGGCGGCTGGACCGAACGACGACAGCCGTTCGATCGCCTGGTCGACGCACGCGTCAGCCAGCTTTTTGGCGCCGTCCACGCCGTAGAACGTTGGATAGGTTTTCTTGCCTCGTTCGGCGTCGGTATTCGGGTTCTTGCCAAGTTCCTCGCGCGTGCCGGTCACATTGAGCACGTCGTCGGCAATCTGAAACGCGAGGCCGATGTCTTCGGCATAGCTGGTCAGATTGGCCAGTTGGGGTTCCGTCGCGCTTGCGGCAATGGCGCCCATGCGCACTGCGGCACGCATCAGCATACCGGTCTTGTGCTTGTGAATGTTTTGCAATGTCGCAAGATCGATGTCTTTGTTTTCAGCCTGGATATCGAACACTTGACCGCCCACCATCCCCACGTTCCCTGAGCCATAGGCGAGTTCTTGAATCAGCCGTACTTGGCGCGCCGGGTCGCAGCCGTTCATGAGTTCAGGACGGCTGCAGAGATCGAAGGCCATTGTCAGTAAGGCATCGCCGGCCAGGATGGCTATCGCGTCGCCGTACACCTTGTGATTCGTCGGCTTCCCGCGCCGGAAGTCGTCGTTGTCCATCGCGGGCAGGTCATCGTGAATCAAGGAGTAGGTGTGGATCAGTTCCAACGAACAGGCGATCGGCATCAATCCTGGTGCTGGCTGCCCCACTGCGTCTGCCGCGGCAATGGCCAGGATCGGGCGGACGCGCTTCCCTCCCGCCATGAGACTGTAGCGGATGCTTTCGTGGAGCGTGGAGGGCGCTGTGGTGGCGCTGGGCATGACGGAATCGAGGAACCGATCCACGTCGTCCCGCTTTTGTTCGAGGTAGTCCTTGATGTTCATGGGATAAATTACATGTGCTGCGACAGGCGCTGAATCGGCGCGGAGCGTAACAAAAGGTCTGTGGGCTGTCAAACAGAGCGGGGAGAGGGGTCTAGTGGTCTCCTGTGCTCGCGCAACGCGCGGCCTCAGAAGGCCCTCGTTGGACGCGCGCAAGGGGAGACCAACTAGACTCCTCTCCCTTGAAAAAGAACGAGCGAGCTCTGAAGGAGCATTGAGAGAGATTCAACGGGCGCGGTCAAAACTATGAGAAGAACGACCAGTTGATTTCGCGCTTAAAAGGGGGTATCCCTCAGCGGCTCATACTCACTGGATTGTTGTATGCCCACACTGAACTGGATTGGGAAAGAGGCGGTGGTGAATCATCACCACCAGGTGCCCTTTCGCCTGCTCAAAGACGTGCCCGATCTGGCTTGTGGTGAGCCGGGCGACGGGAATCTCATCGTGCAGGGCGATAACCTCGTTGCGCTCAAGGCGCTGCTTCCGTATTACGCGGGACAGGTCAAGTGCATCTACATCGACCCGCCGTACAACACGGGTGTTGACGAGCGGGATGAAGACGGAAAGCGGAGTGGATGGATTTATAGCGATAACGTCAACAGCCCTGAAATTCGCGAGTGGCTAGACAAAGTTGTTGGAGAAGAAGCGGAAGACCTATCACGACATGATAAGTGGCTCTGTATGATGTACCCCCGTCTCGCGCTCCTCCGGAAGTTCCTGCGCGAAGATGGGATGATATTTGCGAGCATCGATGAAGTAGAGGTGTCAACCTTACATCTGTTGTTCGACGAAATATTCGGTGCCACGAATCGAGTCGGGACAATCGTCTGGAAAAACGTAACCGACAACAACCCGACAAACATCGCCATCGAGCATGAGTATGTTCTGTGCTACGCGAGGAATAAGGATCGACTTCCTCGCGAATGGAAATCCGACAATTTAGCGGTGAAGGACAAACTGCTGAAAGTCGGCGACGAGTTCGTGAGGAAATATTCAGACCCCGCAGGGAGGCAGAAGGAATACACGAAGTGGTTCCGTGCGAACAAAGATCAACTCTGGCCGTTCGAGGATTATAAGTTCATTGATGAAGGTGGCGTTTACACTGGTATGCGTGCCGTTCACAACCCTGGGAAGGAAGGCTATCGATACGACGTATTTCATCTCAAGACAGGGAAGCCCTGCACTCAGCCCATGATGGGCTACCGCTTCCCGCCAGAGACGATGAAAGAACTTCTTGCTAAAAACCGCATCCTGTTCGGCGAAGACGAAACCAAACTGATTGAGCTCAAGGTTTACGCGAAAGACTACCGCGTGAAATTGGCTAGCCTGTTCGAGCTGGATGGCCGCGTCGGAACGAATGAGATCAAGGAATTATTTCCAGGTAGTAAACGGCCATTTGATTTTCCGAAGCCAACAGGGCTGATCGAGGAGCTACTCAGTTTTACGACTTCTGGTGATGATTTGATTCTTGACTCCTTTGCTGGATCTGGAACTACGGGCCATGCGATCCTGAAGATGAATCATGCCGATCGGCAGAGTCGCCGGTTCATTCTCGTGGAAATGAAACAGTCCATTGCTCGCAACATCACAGCCGAGCGTGTGCGGCGAGTGGCTGAGGGCTACAAGAATGTCAAAGGCGAGAAGGTCGAAGGCCTCGGCGGAGGGTTCCGCTATTGCGAGTTGGGCGAGCCTTTGTTCGACGAGAGCGGGAAGATTCGCGAGACGGTGAGCTTCGCCGATCTGGCACGGCACGTCTATTTCACCGAGACCGGCGAGCCGCTTCCGCGCGAGCGCGTGACGAAGTCGCCATTCATCGGCGAGTGCCGTGGTGTCGGGATCTATTTGTTGTTCAACGGCATTCTCGGCGATAAGAGCGCGCAGGGCGGCAACGTGCTCACACGCTCGGTGTTGGCGAAACT
>JANOMG010000461.1:0-5035 GCA_031420175.1 Nitrospira sp. | reverse complement strand
CGGGAGGTCCTCGACGAACTCGCACTTGGAGCCCGCCAGGTCACAACCGATTCCCGCTCAAGAGAACAGGCCTCCTCTTCACGACCGCTCGCCCAGGTGGTGTTCTGCATCGACGTGCGCTCAGAAGTCTTTCGGCGCCATCTTGAACAGCGCGGCGGGTACGAAACGTTGGGGCTCGCCGGGTTTTTCGGCGTGCCGCTGAACTATCAGCCGTTCGGTGCGCAGTACGCGGTTGCCCATTGTCCGGTCCTCCTGAAACCGAAGAACCAGATTCGGGAAGTGCCTCGCAGCTATCACGGCGCGCTGGCCGAGCGGCACAAGACAACGACGCAGCTCAGCAAGACAGCGCACACGCTCCTGCACGACTTAAAGGAAAACGTCGTAACGCCTTATGTGATGGTCGAGGCCCTCGGTTGGTTCTTCAGCGTGCCTCTGTTCGGTAAAACGCTGTTCCCGCTCTGGTATCACAAGGCCGGACGCTGGCTGAACACGCTCTTCATGCCATCCATGGCCACCACCTTGACGGTCGAGAAGATCACGCGGGAAGAAGCCGAGGACATGGTCGCGGCGGAACAGCAAGCGCAGATCCGCGAAATTGTGCGTGAACGGTTCGGCTTACACGGAGCCGCGCTCTCGCCTGCGTTCATGGAAACGATTCGCAAGAACGCGATGGGCACGGCGGTAGAAGTCAACGGCGAAGTGGCCCGAGCCTTGACGCTGTCGACGCAGGAGGAGGAACGATTCTACGAGTTCCTCCGCCAGGAACATGGCATCCGTCCTCGAGGCGTCTCGGAGAGGCTCCACCGCATCACGCACACCGGCTTCTCCACGACCGAGCAGGCCTATTTCGTCGAAGCCGCGCTGCGGCTGATGGGGCTGACCTCCAACTTTTCCCGCGTGGTCGTATTCTGCGCGCATGGCAGCACGTCTCAAAATAACCCGTATGAATCGGCCCTCGACTGCGGCGCCTGCGGAGGCAACCAGGGTCTGCCGAATGCGCGTGCCATCGCGGCTATGGCCAACAAACCTGCCGTGCGCGAACTGTTGCAGGCCCGCGGCATCAAGATCCCCGGCGATACCCATTTCTTCGCCGCACAACATAACACCACGAACGACCATGTTCGCGTCGTGGATATGGAGGACGTGCCCGCCACGCACCGGAAAGATCTCCAGCGCCTGGCAACAGACTTGGCCGAAGCGGGGACACGAGCCGCCCTCGAACGAGGCGTCTTCCTCGACGCAGCGGCTGACACGCGTAACCCATCGACTGCCCAGCAACAGGCGCAGCGTCGGAGCGACGACTGGGCGCAAGTCCGCCCGGAATGGGGACTCTCCAAGAACAGTCTCATGGTGATCGGGCGTCGTGGCATCACTCAAACAGTCAATCTGCGCGGGCGATCGTTTCTTCATTCCTACGACCATCGGCAGGATGCCACCGGCAAATTACTCGAAACCATCATGACTGCTCCACTCGTGGTGGCGCAGTGGATCAATATGGAGCATTATTTTTCGACGGTCGACAACGAGGTGTACGGCAGCGGCAGCAAGGTCTATCACAACGTCGCCGGACGCATCGGGGTGATGACCGGAGTCTGGAGCGATCTGCGCATTGGGCTGCCCGCCCAGACGGTCTGGAATGGGCGCGAGCCCTATCACGAGCCTATGCGGTTGCTGGTCGTGATCGAGGCGCCGAGAGACCGTATCCGCGCCATCATCAATCGGCAACCGCTGCTCGAACAATTATTCGATCGGGGGTGGCTCACGCTCGTGGCACTGGAACCACAGGACGGCGCGTTCTATCAGTACGACGGCATGAACGGATGGACATTACTGGGAGGAGGGTCGCATGATCAGCTTAACACTGCATCTCATGAAAGAAATCAAGATCGTGGTCCAGGGCGAGCATCTGAAGTTTGTCACTGACCTGCTGGATCGGGTCGGCGCCAGCGGCTACACGATCATCAACAATGTGTCCGGCAAAGGTCACCATGGCTTTCATGAAGGCCATTTGCTGTTTAACGACACCAGCAGCCAAGTGATCGTCTTCACGGTCGTGCCGGAAGAACGGGTCGAGCCGGTTCTGGCCGGCCTGGGTCCATTGTTCAATAAGCATTCCGGCGCGATGTTCGTCACCGACGTCGCCGTCAGCCGTCGCGAGCACTTCGTCGCCAAATGAGAGAGACGGGCTACCTGATCTGATCGCGCCGATTCTTCCCTCGACGGTCCGCATCAGAACTGGGCATACTACTCACGCCTGACGGAAAACTGTTTCGCGCATGCGCGCTGCATGACGGAGTACCGGCACCATGTCTTCCTCCCGTCGATCACGTCCCAAGCCATCCGTCCAGGCGCAGCCGGACGTCGCCGCAGGGGAAGTCTTGGTGTGGCTCAGTGACTGCATCCAGGGCGGCCTCTGTTTCGTGTCCCTCGGCACCGTGATCTTTGAAAATGCGCAGTTTGGAGAAATGGTCGAAGCGCCCCAACCGGAATCGAAGCTTCCGCTACGGAAGTGCCTTCTCGGTAAGGCAGTGGACTGGAATCACGAACCGCTCGGAGCCCGGGACACAACGGAGTATCGCCTGACGGATCGACAGAGCGATCCGCTCATCTACGAATGCCGACTCAACGTCGTCCCCTATCGCGGCGACAGGGGCGTGCTCATGGTGCTGGAAAACGTGACGGAGCGGACCATGCTGTCACAGGAAGCCTCCCAGGTCGCCCGATTTCAGTCGGTCCTCGCGCGCATCGGCTCGCTGGCCGTGAGCGGGACGCCGGTGCAGGAGATCATGAGCGAGGCCGTGCGCTTGACGGCCGAGGCCTTGAACGTGGAACTCTGCAAAATCCTCATTCCCCGAGAATCGGATGAACATCTGTATCTCGTCGCCGGTGTCGGCTGGCGCGAGGGTCTCATCGGAACCTTGACCGTGGAGGGAGGCACGCATTCTCAGGCGGGTTTTGCGATTCGCGAACGGCAGCCGGTGGTCGTGCGGGACTTGCAAGCAGAAACCCGCTTCGTGCCGTCGAGGCTCCTGTCGGAGCATGGCGGCATCGCCGGCATGAGCGTGCCCATGATGGTGCAGGATCGGGTGTACGGGGTCATGGGGGCTCACTGCAAGACCGTGCGTGATTTCTCGCCGAAGGAGTTGGAATTTCTCCACTCAGTCGCCAACACGGTAGCCACCGTGCTCGAACGATGGCGGCGAGAGGAAACGCAGCTTCAGCTCTATCATCGGATGTTCGAGCTGGTGCAGGACGGCGTCATGCTGACCGATATGCACGGGGCGCTCCTGGAATGGAATCCGGCGATGGAACGTCTGACGGGCTGGACGCGCAACGAGGTGATCGGCCGTACGCCGTCGTTGCTGAAGTCCGGAAAGCATCCGCCGGAATTTTTCGAGCGCATGTGGCAGACGATCCGGTCCGGATCGGCCTTCGTCGACCGGGTAGTGAACCGCCGCAAGGACGGCTCAGAATTTCTGGTGTGGGAAAGCGTGAGCCCGGTCAAAGACCCGGACGGGACCATCCGCTATTTTCTCGCCATCCTGACCGACCTCAGCGAGCGAGAGCAAATGCTGGAAGCCCTGCGCCATACTGAGCAAGTGAAGTTGGTCGGGCAACTCGCCGGCGGCATCCTCCACGAGGTCCGCAATCCTCTCATCGGACTCGGGAGCTTGGCCACCCATTTGGCCGACCAGGACACGCTTCCTCAAGCCGCGCGCGACCGATGCCGCTTGATCGCGCGCGAAGCGGCGCGGATCGACGACCTTCTGGAGTCCCATCTTGGACAGTTGCGGCCACGACCCTTCGAGATCGCCCCCTGTGACCTGTCCGCGCTGCTTGACGACACCCTGACCTTGCTGCACCCGAATCTGTTGAAGCATCGCGTGTCTGTGAAGAAGAATGTTGCCGCGGATCTTCCATTGGTTGAGGCCTCGCGAGCCCATCTTCTCCAGGTCTGTCTGAACATCGCCATGAATGCGGTCGACGCGATGCCGAACGGCGGCGAATTGACGATCACCATCAGACCAGAGACCAGGCGAGGCAGGGGGCTGCTCATGACCTTCGCCGATTCCGGGAAGGGCATCTCCCCCGAAAACCTGCAACGCATCTATGAACCATTCTTTACGAATGGAAAAGCCAAGGGTGTCGGCCTTGGCTTGACCATTACCCGCGACATGATCGAGCGGCACGGCGGCCAATTGCTGATTCACAGTCCGCCTGGAAGCGGGGCTGTCGTGGATATCTGGCTTCCACTGAAACGCGAGGGCTAGCATGGCGTGGCAACTTCTACTGGTCGAGGATGAAGCGTCCGTTCGAGAGGCCTTCGCCCTGCGTCTCTCCGCGCAAGGCTATGTCGTTCAAACCGCCGGATCGGGGGAAGACGCCCTCACCCTCCTTCGTTCCTTCGAACCCGATATCCTCGTCTTGGATCTCGTCATGCCCAACCTCTCTGGCCTGGACGTCCTCGCCCGGGTGAAACAAACCACACCGGAGCTTCTCGTGATCGTGCTGACCGCCAGAGGGACGGTGAAGGATGCGGTCGAAGCGATGCGGCTCGGGGCCTTCGATTTTGTGGCCAAGTCCATCGACATGGACGATCTCCACCACACCCTGCGCCGCGCGACGGATCTGCTCACGCTGCGCCGGCAGGTCCAACGGCACAGCAGTCAGGATGCAAAGCGCTATGCGATCGATCGCATCATCGCGAATAGTCCCGCCATGCAGACGTTTATGCAGCAGGTTCGAGCGCTGGCCAAGAGCGATCGTGTGACGGTCCTGCTCCAAGGCGAGACCGGGACAGGCAAGCAGTACATGGGGCGCGTGATCCATTTCAACAGTCCCCGGGCAGACAAGCCCTGCATGGAAGTGGATTGCCCCTCCATCCCGCGCGAATTGTTCGAGAGCGAGTTGTTCGGACATGAGAAAGGGTCCTTCACCGGCGCGGCTGGCAGGAAATGCGGACTGCTCGAACTGGCCGAAGGCGGGACCGTCCTCTTCGATGAAATCGGTGACTTGCCGCTGCCACTACAAGCCA
>JANOMG010000460.1:0-17610 GCA_031420175.1 Nitrospira sp. | reverse complement strand
GGCACCCAGCAGACGCTGGGGAGGGTTTGGAGTCCCAGCGCGAGGATGCCGATCGTGTCCTGGCACCATCGGGACGATGCGGTGAGCAGTCCCAGGGGCAGCCCGGCGAGGATTCCCAATCCATAGCCGATGAGAAGCCGCCTCACGGTGACGACCGTAGCCTCCCGGAGCGTGCCGTCTTCAACGGTGGATCGAAGATACTCAAAGACACTAAGGGGCGAGGGCAGCAAGACGGGAGACCAGATGTGTGCCTCCGTGACCAGATGCCATGCCACGACGAGGAACGCGAAGAACAGGGATGCCGCCAGCCACCGTGCGATCATCCTGCCACCTCGTGCTGCACATAGCCTTTCAGCACGCGGGTGATTTCCGTCGCGTAGCGAGCCAGGTCCACGCTGTTGATGTCGCGCGGGCGGGGAAGGGGAATGGCGAATTCCTCGCGAATCCGTCCAGGGTTCGGCGAAAACAATATCACGCGGTCACCCAAGCAGACGGCCTCGCGCACGTTGTGCGTGACGAAGATGATCGTTTTCCGATGCTGGCTCCAGATGCGTTGAATGTCTCCGTACAACTGTTCACGCGTCAGGGCATCCAGCGCTCCGAATGGTTCGTCCATCAAGAGCATGCTGGGGTTCGGTGCTAGCGCCCTGGCCAAGGCCACGCGCTGTTTCATGCCGCCTGATAGCTCGTGCACGTTGGAATGCATAAACCGCTTCAATCCCACGAGTTCCAGATAATACTCGGCGGTTTCCCGTTGCTCGGTGGCGGTGAGCCCATTCCTCAGCTTTAATCCGAATAGCACATTGCCCAGCACCGTCAGCCAGGGGAAGAGCGCGGCCTCTTGAAACATTACGAGACGATGGGGTCCCGGTCCGGTGATGGCCTGGCCATCAGCCTGAACCAGACCCTGATCGGGTCGGTCGAGCCCGGCGATGATATTGAGCAGGGTCGATTTTCCGCACCCGCTGGGGCCGACGAGGCAGACGAACTCACCTTCAGCGATGCGGAGCGTCACATCATCGAGCGCATGCACGTGCAGTGAACTGGTCTTGAACCATTTTGAGACCTGTTCCAGGATAAGTTTGGGGGCTGCGCTATGTGTATGGGCGACTTCAGCCGTCTCCATGTCAATTCAACCTTTCGATGAGTCGCGACAAATCAGGCGTCTTACGCATGAACCCTGCGCGTTGGGCCTGTGCGACGAATTGTTGGTACTCTATTGGAGAGGTCTCCGTGGTCAGCACAATCCTGGTCCATGCGCGTGCGATCAACTCGGCTGAGGCCTTGGCGTGCGTTTCGGCGGCCAATTCCTGCTGGACCATCTGCTTGGCCTCTTCCGGATGCGAGAGAATCCAATCGGTCAGCTCCCGGTGGGCCTGGACAAACTTCTTCGCGAGCTCGCGCTTGGTCTTGAGAAATTTCACGCTCGAGACCAGGACGGTGATGCTGTCCTTCGATTGTTCGAGAAGGACCTTGCCACCGGCATCGCGCTCAAGCCGCGAAACCCACGGCTCAACCGTCCAGACCGCATCGACCTTCTTGTTTTGGAACAAGGCGAGTTGATCCGGGTTTGCGGTCGGAACGATGAACGCATCCCCGCCGGTTTGGGTGATGGTTAAGCCTCCGGAGGCCAGCCAGGCGCGGCAGGCAATGTCCTGGGTGTTGCCGAGCTGCGGGGTGGCTATGGTTTTCCCGCGGAAATCGGCTGGCTGCTTGAGGGGCGAATCCTGCTGAACGACGAGGGCTGCGCCACCGGCGGCGGCGCCCGCGATAATCCGGACTTCTTCGCCGTTGGATTTGGCATAGGCATTCAAGGCAGGACTAGGGCCCACGTAGGTGAGGTCAATGGAATTCGCCAGGATCGCTTCCATGGCACTCGGTCCAGCATTGTAGATATACCATTCGATCTTCACGTCGGGACCCAGCCGTTGTTCAAACCATCCTCGGCCGGTGCGGGAGAGATGTTGGGCCACCAAGCCTTGGACATGGGTCATGTTGGGGAAATGCCCGACGCGGATCGTGTCCCCTGCAATGGCGCGAGAGGCCGGGGTGATGAGCATCCAGACTCCTAGAAACAGCAAAATGAGTATCTTCATGATCATCCTTATTGCGATTGGGTCATTCAAGGTTGGGAAGGTGTGAGTCTTCGACCCGGCTCCAGGCCAGGCTGAATGGGCAAGGCCGAAAGCGCCTCTCGATACCGAATCTCTAACTCTTCACGCTGATCCGGCGCCCAGAAACGAGCTTGCGAACTCGCCTTGGCTAGAAACTCCTCCGGCTCGAACGTCACGTCGTATGTTAACGAGGCTTCCGGAATGTTCGGCAGTTGACGGTCGTACTTGCTGATATCCGGACCAGGGCTGTGCCGGTCATGTACGCCGCTGATGGTCATGTGCAGGATCGGGCCTTGGATGGAGAGCCAGCCCGTGGTGGTTTCCTCATCCCCCTGATCTGTGGCATGGCTCAAGTGGAGGTACACCCGTTCTGTCGGAGCGGCTTGTGCCAGCGCTTTTGAAAGAGGCTGCGCCAACACGGCAATCTCTTCGTCCCGGAATGCTCTGGTTCGATCAGCTTGACCGGCAAGCAAACGGTGAATGACGTTCCGTCGTTCCGATGCGCGGACCCCCCGGAGCAATGTGCCGATCTCAGTCGGCGTCAGCGTGGCGGGATGTGCATTGGAGGTCGAGTCCGGGTCCCGCTCCAACCGGACCGTGTTCAGCCCTGACTCATAGATTGATTTCGTTTGTGAGACGGGCTGGCTCGCGCAAGCGGTGACGATGGATATTCCGGCGATGAGCAACCATGCGCGAAGTGGCCACGCAGTCCGCGGCGTCAAATTATTCTCGTAGCGATTCATTATTGTCCCTCCTGTCGTTGAGCATGCCTATTTGCGGTGCTGCGCGATCGAACCCGAACTCTTGCAAGAGGGTTTGTATCTGAGGCGTCAGTAAAAAGTTGATGAAGTCCCTCGTGCCTGAAATGTTCTTGGCGGTCCAGGCCGTGGCGATTCCATAGTGGACGGGAGTATGGGAACCGACCGGGGCTGTATCGAGAATGCGGACATTTGCATTCGATACGGCGTCTGTTCGATAGACGACGCCGACCTCGGCTTCGCCCTTGGCAACCAGATCGAGGACGGCACGGGAATGCTCGCCGAAGACGTATTGAGACTTCAGTTGGGCATCAAGCTTGTTGTATTTGAGAAACTGCGCCGCCACTTTTCCCACCGACGATGATTTAGGATCTCCAACGGCAATCCGTCGGACCGGGACTGTCCGCAGATCTTGGATGGAGGCAATGGGGGCAGGGAGGCTGGTGCTGGTGATTAAGACCAGCGACGTGCCGGCATAGACCCGCTTGGTCCCTTGAATGATCAGTCCTTTCTTTTCGAGCTGTTCAATTTCTTCAAACAGCGACGGCAGGAAGACATCCACCGGCGCGCCCTGTTCAATCTGATTGCGGAGTGTTTGAGAGGGTCCGTAGATGACCCGCACGTTGATCTCACGGTGCTGCGCTTCGAAGAGCGGCAAGACTTTCCGGAGCGCATCCTTGAGGCTGTTGGCGGCTGCGACGGTGAGGGTCTCTGGTTGTGCCTGCGCGGATGGCGTGATCCAGAGGGATGCCGCCACGACACCGAAGAAAAGCAAAGTCCTGAACCATTGGCGTTGGTGTCTCATGATCGTTCTCCTGACGGTTAAATAATTCGCCTCGTCCTAGAAATAGAGTTGGTACTGCACATTGACCCGGTTTTCGATGAGATCGCGACCGAATCCCGGCAGGCTCTCGAACGGAAACCGGTCCGATGCACGCCCGCCGCTTCCCATCGTGATGTTGGAATAATCGACGATGAGCCGCTTATTGTAGGTGCCGTCGAAGCTGTAGTTGATGGCGGCGCCGAACTCCTTGGTCAGATCGTGTTTCTGTTTGGTTGAAGGATCCATCACCCCATACCGGACGGCAAGCTCGAGTTTCCGGGGGATGATGTATTTCCCCATTTGTGCATACCAGCCCCAGGCCTGGCCGAGATCGACCGGGGGGCCTTGAACGATTGCGGTAGTTGGTGCGAACGGAATGGTTTCATCATTCCTGTTCCGCACCCGCTGGTGCCGGTAATATCCTTCTGCCTGTAAGGAATATCCTTGATATTTCGCGATGAAATCCGTTTCGTAGGTCTGGAAATCGTAGATGCCTCCTCCGAGGAGCCGACCGTTGAAGCTGTTTGTCACTGCCTGGCGATACGCACGGCCCACAATGTCGGACCGGATAGAGCTCAGGTAATTTTGCCCCGGGTTATAGGCATAGCCGAAGGCGATAGCTGCCTGCGGTATGCGCGAGTTCAGGATGTCTCCCTGGCCATATCCAGGATTGCCGGATATTTTGTACAGCAGCCGGGCCGTATACATCATCTCGCCGGTCAGGAAGCGGGTGTCATAGTTATAGGTTCGCGCATTACCGTTAAACGCGTTGGTGGCGGTGTCCGGGAGGTACTGGCTGACGGCAGTGCCTTGCCGTGTCAGGTTCATTCCTGCTCCGTTCCAGATGCCGAGGGCGTAGTTGAATTTGTATTGATCTTCATCGCTCAGGATGGTGATACCGATGTCACGACTGTTGACTTGGTTGGCGGCAAAGGCTCTTTGGACGATCAAGTTATCCGCGAAGGATGAGGTGGCGATCGAGCTCACGAGGGCGCGATTGAACCAGACTCGTTGTTGGCCGACTTGGACGGTGGCAACAGGAATATGCCAGGAGGCGATATAGGCATCGAGGAGAGCGACCCTGCCGCTGCCTCCCTCTTGATTAAAGGGTGCCTGATCCATGGCCAAGGTGACGTTGTAGCGGAGGTCGGGATCGAAGGCATATCCCAGGAATTGCAGGCGGGTGCGGGGAACGGTAAAGGTACTCGAGTCGGTCTGGTTCCTGACGGCTCGAAATTCCACCTGCCCTCCCAGAATTTCCGGGTTTCTTGAGTCCCCGATCGTGCCCCAGCCACTATTGTAGGTACTGTAGCTATAGCGCACCTGGGAGAGTAGCCGGAGCTTCAGGAAGAATTTTTCTCCGACGCGGATGTTCAAGCCGTTGTTGACGTCGATATTGAAGTTTGGATTGGAGATGCGTTCTTTCGTCTCGATAACCTTCAGACCCTTGTCATATTCCTCTTGGGTAATGATTCCCTTGAGATAGAGATACTTCAGTCCGGGGTCCTCGCCGGAATAGTATTCCCACTTACCTTCTTTCTTCACGAATTGGCCTTCCTCGACGGCCAGCGCGGGTGACGCGCTGGCCAGCAAGGCGGCACCCAGAATGGTGCGAACTAACAAACCGGACATTCTCATGTCATTTCCCCTTCGTATTGCCGGAACTTCCGGTGATTCGGTCAGTCCTGAGATTGATGTGTTGGAAAGCAACGGTACAGGCCTCCAGTAATCTGGACGGCCGGTCGACTGTTCTTAGGTGCGACAACAACGCTGGATCGCCATAAGTACCTCACTGGGTTGCTTGTGACTGATGGGTATCGAAACGGATCTTTTCGTTGCGTTCGATCTGGACACTTTTGAATCGTGGATGACGACTTCCACCGATCCCGAAGCGAATGTCCTTTATGGCGAGCAGAATCTTGTGCGCGATGTCCTGGTTGTGCTGTTGGCTCTGAATCGCTCGCTGCTGGGTGCTCACGTTCAGAGACTCATTTCCCCATTGCCAATCAATATACACATTTCCGATCAAGTATAATGATTTATATAATATACTAATATGATATAGTTTGTCAACAATTAGTTTGCGACAATAAATATCTGCAATTGGTACTTATATTCAATGTGATAGCGCTCGATAACGTTTCTTCGCAAGCTGCCAACAAAATAATTCAATCAACTGAGTGACGGAGTGTTTATTTTTCGATTGACAGATGCAATGTATGCTTGCTATTTATCGAGCCATTATGAGTCAAAATAATAGAGCCGAGCCTGCTAGCAATATTGAAAACCGTCTCCGTAGTCTGAGAATGGCGAAGAGCTTCTCTCAGAGTTCGTTGGCCGATATGGCCGGTATCACTCGGCAGGCGGTCTGTGCGATCGAAGCCAATCAATATCTTCCTACAACCGCAGTCGCGCTTCGTCTTGCCGGAGCACTCGATTGTTCAGTCGAGGATTTGTTCAGTCTCGTGACAAGCGGTGACGTGATTGAGGGGGATCTTCTCACTGAACAATCAGAGAGCAGAACTGATTGGACCAGAGTCCGCGTGAAAGTAGCTAAAGTAGGGGGGCGCACCGTCGTTCGTCCTGTTGCCGGCCTGGGGGATGTATTGAATTACACCGTACCGGCTGATGGGTTGATCCTGGGGTTGGTGAGTGGATCTGGGCGAATGGAGAAGTTGCCGGCTCGGGTTCGTGTACAGCTCTTGAGAGATCGGCGAGTGGTCGAGCAGGAAATCGCAGTCGCCGGCTGTGATCCGGCTATCTTCTTAGCCGGCGAATATTTGCGGCGGCGGCGTGATAGATCCGCCGTCGTGGGATGGACTCTGGGCAGTGCAGCGGCGATCGAGGCGTTGAAGCGAGGAGAGGTTCATATCGCTGGGTTGCACGTCGTGGATCCAAAATCAGGGGAATCCAATCTGCCCTATCTCAGGAAACATCTCGCGGGAGGCGGATTCACGGTCGTCACGTTTGCAAGCTGGGAAGAAGGATTGATGTTGCAACCAGGCAATCCCAAACACATCCGCTCGGTAGCGGATCTGGCGCGGAAGGGGATTGCTTTGGTGAATCGGGAACAGGGGGCAGGAGCGCGGAGTTTGCTCGATCAGAAGCTCACCGAAGCCGGGATCTCGGTGCACCAACTCCATGGGTACGAGCGAATGGTTGGTTCCCATCTGGAGGTCGCGAGACTCGTGGCGACCGGCCAAGCCGATGTGGGGATCGGCGTCCGGTCAGTTGCACGGCTCCTCGGGCTCGATTTTCTTCCTCTTCAGGAAGCCCGGTACGATTTGGTTGTTCCGACTGCGTATCTGACGGATCATCCCAGCCTGGCTCCCTTCATGGACACCATCGTCAGTCGCCAGTTCAGGGCTGAGGTCGAGGCGCTCGGGGGTTATGACACGCGGGAAACCGGCAAGTTGCAAACGTTATAGCTAAACCGAGTGTAACGGAGGTTCGATGCTGAGGACATCTATGCGGAATGTCGTGAAAACGACCGTGCTGGTAGTCGTCGTTCTGGTAGCCGGAGGAATCGGTTTAGCCGCAGCGAGCGAACCGCTGGTGATCGCGGGCTCACCCAGTTTGGCCGCTCCCTTAGAAGCCTTGAGTCGAGCGTTTGAAGCGTCCCACCAGAATGTGAAGATACGATTGTACTTCGATTCCGGTCTGGATCTGCGGCGTACCATTGCAGCGATGGAGAACAGTCCCACGGGTCAATATTTCATTGGATCAGGTCCCATTCACATTATCGCACCGGGCGGCGATGAACTGATCACTCGCTTGGAACAGAAATATTATGTGTTGCCACAGACGCGCCGGCCCTATGCCACCGTCTCATTGGTGCTGGTCGTGCCTGAATCGCTCGTCGATGCACCGTCGTCGTTTGAGGCGCTTGCCCGGGATGCTCGGACCCGAGTGGCCGTCGCAGATCCGACGCTGACCGTGGTCGGGCAAAAGACCAACGAACTCTTGAAGGCCTTGGGAATCGCAGAGGCACTGAAAGGTCGGTTGGATGTGGCGACGGATGCCCGGGCGGTGTTGGATCACGTCCTCAATGGACAAGCGGATGTCGGCATCATCTTCGGCCCGGACGCCTATGAGAAACGGGAGCGGGTTCGCGTTGTGGCCGTCGCATCTGAGCAGGCTGTCCGTCCAATCGTCCATTCTCTGGCGATGGAACGGTACTGTCCCGATCGCCCGCTCTGCGAAGAGTTCCTCGCGTTTTCCCAGTCTCCAGAGGCCCGAAGCATTCTGAAGGGATTGGGTTATGGGTTGCCCAGCCTAGGAAAGTGACGAGGCGATATATTTTTTACCCCATGTGTCAAGTATACAAGTCATTTATATCTGTATTATGGATCATGCAAACCGGTAGGAGGTTCGTCATGAATAGTAGGAGGCAGTCGGCAGCCATGTTGGTCGCCGTTCTCGTGTTGATTGGTCTGGGCTGTGCCCGCATTCCCTACACCACGACGGTGGTGCATGAGGATCAACGGGTGGCCGTTAGGCTGCAACGGGAAATCACGCCGGCAGGATATACACATCCGGTCCAGATTACTCCGCAACAGGTAGCAGCTATACTTCGCGGCTTTTCTTTGCGCGAGCAACAGCGCCTGCCGCTTCGGTGGTTTGCCGAAGAGGCTCCGCCGAAGAAGCTGTTCAGGGAAGACGAACTGCAAGTATTGGCCCCGCAGCTCGCCGATGCGCTGCAAAAGGTTGGGTCTGAAGAGCGGGTGTACTTCGAAATTTTCGCTCCCGGCATGAACCCGCGGTACCAACGCGATGTCACCGGCGGATGGGTTGCCGTGCACGATCGACTGCTCCAGCTGACCATCGATTACTTTCATGTTCAGCAACCGGTCACACAATCCGATCCCTACGACTACAACTATCCGACGCCCTGGACTCCTGAGAAGACCTACCTCTTGTATTTCGAGCCGGGGCGATTCTATGTGACCGACCCCAAGACCGACCGGCGCGGAGTGGATTTTCGAGAGTTCCTGAAAACGACTTCGTCGCCCTAATCACGTTGTCCGATCAGCGCCAGTCCAATGATGTTCAGCCATATTTTCTCAATTGATTGTGAGTGAGGGACAACATGGAGGGCGGAGGCATGGGGCGGACATCTAGTTTGAGTGGGGTCTCATTGACGCGGTGGAGCAAGGTTCTCGGGTTAGCGTTGTGGTTGGTCTGCGCAACGTGGTGGGGTCCACCGCTTAGTTTTGCGGCTGATGCTGGGAAACTGGTGGAGAAGGATGGGAAGTATGTCTTTGTGGAGAGTATGGACCCTGCGACCAAACTACTCCTGGAGCGAGCCGTCAACCAGGGTACCATTACCCGTGAAGAGTACGAAGCGGTTGCCAGAGAGTCGCAAGAGCGAGCCTATCTACTCCAGCCGAGCTTTAAGGTTTGGTATGACCGCGGCTTCAATTTTTCCATGAACGACAATGCATTTTTCTTGAAAATGCGGTTTCGCACACAGATTCGTTTTACCCAACGTACGCGCAATGAGGCGTACAGAAACCCGGGGGAGGCCAAGAACTTTCCTGAATTGCTGGGCGTGTTCGGGGATTATCGGGCCAACCGTTCTGAGGAGAGTGCCGCGCAGTTTAATATCCGGCGCATGCGCATGTATTTTATGGGTCACCTGTTCAGCCCTGACTTCAAATACTATATTCAGATGCGTGCGGAGACCGCTGAAAATGCGCAAGCGCCGGGCGGACTCGCATTGATGGATGTGAATTTCTTTTCTACCCATCTGCCCTGGCTCAACGCGCAGTTCGGTCAGTACAAGATGTTCTTCAACCGTTCGCAGATCAACTCCACGGCTTCGATGCAATTTGCGGAACGGGCCTTGGTGCAGGATGCGTTTACCGCCAGCGGACTCGACCGGCGCGATATCGGGATCACGGTCATGAACGATGAGGAACTGTTTCCCGTCAACTATTATTTCGGTGTCTTCAACGGGGCCGGCCCCAGCTTCAACCGGTTGGGGTCGTTTCAGAGCGAGGAGCCGACTCAAGGTTGTCCAGGCGGAGCTACCGGCGGAAACCCGTTTCCTTCTCCTGCCGGATGTCCGGTCAATCAACGGAATTTGAACGCCAACGTCCGCCTGGATGTGAACAAGCTGATGTATGTCGGACGCTTGATGTGGAACATCATGGGTCGACCGGGCTATGGCGAGGGTGACTTGGCCTACTCCGAGTCGCCGCAGCTCGCGATTGGGGGAGGATATGCGTACAATCCTGCCATTAATACCAGCTCGAATAACTCGTTTGTGGGAATCGATCTGGCGAATCTTAATTTTCGTCGCCAGTTGGCTGCCTTTGGAAACGGACGGCAACTAGGATTGGGTATCGTGGACTATTCTACTTGGGCGGCGGATGGTGTCTTCAAGTACCGAGGTTTCTCGTTGCAGGGGGAGTTCTATTTCAAGAATGTCACTCGCCATGAAAAAGGGTTGCCCTGTATGAACACCACGTGCACGGTGAAAGCGCCTGGGCAGTTCGGCAATGCCTTCGGATGGTATGTCCAATCCGGCTATTACCTGATTCCACGGAAAGTGGAACTGGCCGGGCGGTTTGCCTACTGGGATCCGGATACACATTCGGGGGACGATCTCGTGAAGCAAACGGACGTCTCCCTCAACTGGTATCTGAACGGCACCTACGATCAATCAATTGTCGTCACGTACAGCAACATCCAGATGGGTACAGGAGGGTACGCGGTTGGCCGTAGTGCGCCTCTGCCTTCGGCGTCCGGCACGGTTCCGCTCGATGTGCGAGGAGGGACCTTGATTGAGAATCTCATTCGGGTCCAATATCAGTTGTTTTTCTGAACACGACATTCGAACTGCTCCGGGAGGGAATATGAGGTTTATACAGAAGGGATTGTCCATCACGTGGTGTCTGAATGCCGTCCTGCTGCTGGGAATCGCCGCTCTGTGTCTGGTGCCAGCGGCATCGGCTCTCAGCGAAGAGGTGACCATTGCGGCTGCATCAGACTTGAGTTTTGCCTTCAAAGAAATCGTGACGGAGTATGAACAGTCGACCGGCAACCATGTGAGGCTGACGCTCGGATCCTCGGGCAATTTCTATGCGCAAATTCAAAATGGCGCGCCGTTCGACCTCTATTTTTCTGCCGACATCGGGTACCCCAAGAAGCTGGAAGAAGCCGGCCTCGTTGTGCCGGGATCGCTCTATCCCTATGCCGTCGGGCGGATTGTTCTGTGGACCGGTAACGGGTCGCACCTCGATCTCTCCAAGGGGCTGGAAATCTTGCGTGAACCGACGATCAAGAAGATCGCCATCGCCAATCCCAAACATGCTCCGTATGGCAGGGCGGCCGTGGCCGCGATGGAACATTTCAAGGTGTATGACCAGGTTAAAGACCGGCTCATTCTAGGAGAGAACATCTCGCAGGCAGCGCAATTTATTGAATCCGGCGCTTGTGACGCTGGAATTATCGCCTTGTCCTTGGCGCTCGCGCCTGCGATGAAGGCCGCCGGGCAGTATTGGGAGATCCCAGCGAACGCACACTTGCCGTTGGAACAGGGTGCCGTGATCTTGAAGCAGTCCAAACATCCAGAAGCTGCGAGACAGTTTCTTGAATTCATCAAGGGCCACCAGGGACAGGAGATCATGAAGCGCTATGGATTTACGCTGCCCGGTTAAGCCATGGACGAAGGCGATCGGGTGGGCCGTGCTCGTTGCCAGCGTCGGTTGTTCCCAAGCGGTTCTCCTGACCCACGAAACGGGGCAGGGTGGCGTTGTGACCTACCTGTTCAAGGAAGACCGGGGCGGTCCGATGGGATCGCCGTATCGCAGGGACGCATTGAAGCGCATCGAAGGAAAATGTCCCTCGGGCTACACCGTCCTCAAAGATGGGGAAGTGCAGGGATACAGCAGTATGTCCAGTGTGGAAGGAGCCGAAGGGGAAGTCAGCGGCCGGCGCTGGGGGATTCAGTTTCGATGCAAGTAGCTGGGAGAAGCATGCAGAGACTTGTTGGTCTACTGGGTGCGAGCGCGCTCCTGATAGCGGGTGCGATCGCCTCCGC
This sequence comes from Nitrospira sp., assembly GCA_031420175.1. GTDB lineage: Bacteria > Nitrospirota > Nitrospiria > Nitrospirales > Nitrospiraceae > Palsa-1315. The sequence continues at coordinate 5,868 of JANOMG010000460.1, read as the reverse complement.
TGAAGACGAGACACCGATCCGGCATCGTCAGGCTGACTCGGCTTCTCCAGAACGATTGTGCAAATCGGCGATTCAGGACACGGGTTCTCTTGAGGCATTTGAAAGCGTGCAGGTTGAAACGTCCGATATCACTCGTCACGAGCAATTCTTTGAATTCGTCTTGCACGCGGCGGTTGTCCAGCGAATGGAGCATCCCCAGGTGGACCGTTTCCTGGGCTATTGTTACCGAGGCGTCTTGATCGGGGTTCGGCAGGATTTGAGAACACCGCGCCCGACCGGGTGGGTGCAAATCAATTTTACGGTTCCGGACATCGCCGCAGTGCAAGAAGAGGTGGAAGGCTCATACCGAGCATCCATGCTTTCTCAACTGGCAGAGGAAGAGCGTACGAAGATTGTACGCGTTCGATTGAAGCCAGAGGTGACTCGAGGACATCGTAAGGCGACTCGCTTTGAGGTGACTGGTCCGGAAGGATTCATGATCGGGTTCGATCAGTACAAGTGAGGCAACAAGGGGTATCTTTTTTTCCGAACAGAGGAGGCAGTGATGAAGCTCAGCGCGCGCAATCAATTTCAGGGAACAGTGACAGGGATTACTGAGGGACAAGCGATGGCGGAGGTTACCGTAAAGGTAGGCACGCTCGAATTTGTCGCGGCCATCACCGAAGGGTCGGTCAAAAGTATGGGGTTGAAGGTCAATGATTCGGTCCTAGTGGCGGTGAAAGCGACGGAAGTCATGATCGGGAAGTAGTTCGCGTTGACTTTCCAGATAGCGGCTTCCTGCCATTGCGCCGGGTTGGGCCCTATTGGATCTCTTGGGGACTGAGGCAGCACGGTGAATTGGACAGCCATCTGGGTGACATTCAAATTGGCCAGTCTGACGGCCGGTGTCTTGCTGGTTGTTGGACTGCCCATCGCCTATTGGCTCACTTTTTCGAAGTGGCGCTGGAAGTTCATTGTCGAGTCGGTGGTCGCGCTTCCGCTCGTGCTGCCTCCGACGGTGCTGGGTTTTTATATTCTGGTCGCGATCGGCCCCCACAGCCCGGTCGGTCGATTCTACAGCGACCTGGTCGGGCACCCGCTTCCCTTTACCTTCGAAGGTCTGCTCCTCGCGTCGATTCTCTACAGCTTGCCGTTTGCAGTACAACCATTCGCTGCGGCGTTTGAGCAAGTTGATCGCCGGTTGATCGAGGCCTCTTGGACGTTGGGGGTGTCGAAGCTCGCGACCTTTTTCAAGCTCATCGTCCCGCTGTCCATGGCGGGGCTCGTGACCGGCGCGGTGCTGAGTTTTGCACATACCTTGGGGGAGTTCGGTGTCGTGCTGATGGTGGGAGGTAACATTGAAGGGGAGACGAGGACCGTCTCGATCGACATTTACGATGAGGTGCAGGCGCTCAATTATGCCGGGGCCGCCAAGACGGCGTTGTTGCTGCTCGCAGTCTCCTATGGCGTGCTGCTGCTGGTCTATGCGATGAATCGAAAGGTGTGGGCGGTATGGCCGCAGAAATGATCATCGACATGACTAAGACCTTTTCCGGGCGGGCGCCTATTCAAGCCCGACTCCGTTACGAGGTCGAGGCTTCCACCGTCTTGATCCTGTTCGGTCCGTCCGGGTCAGGCAAGACGACCATCCTCCGGTCCGTTGCGGGACTCGAATGGCCGGAAGAGGGGAGAATCCAGTTCCTCTCACGGATCTGGTTAGAGACGAAATCGGGAATCAGGGTCTCTCCGCAAGATCGACAGATTGGGTACATGCCCCAAGACTATGCGCTCTTCCCCACCTACTCCGTGGCGGGGAACATTGCCTATGGATTGGGAGCACTAGCGCCCCATGATAGGAGCAAGAGAGTGGCGGAGGTGGTGGAACTTTTTCAGTTGCAGGGGCTTGAAGCGGCGAAACCGAGAGAATTGTCCGGCGGCCAACAACAGCGGGTGGCGCTGGCAAGGGCGGTCGCCCCGCGGCCGCAACTGCTCTTGCTCGACGAACCCTTGTCGGCATTGGACGCGCCGACTCGTCTTCAGCTTAGAGGGGAACTCAGAACTCTGCTGAAACAATTGGCTTTGCCATCGATCATTGTGACCCACGACTGGGCGGAGGCTCTCACGTTGGGAGATGTGATGGCGGTCATGGGTGAGGGACAGGTCCATCAAGTCGGGAAGCCGCACGAGGTGTTCAGCCGCCCAGCCGATGCGAACGTGGCGCGCATTGTCGGTGTGGAGACGGTGGTACAAGGCCAGGTGATCGAGAACGCGAACGGGCTGGCCACGGTGGCGGTCAACGGAACGAGACTGAAAGGCCTAGGCAGCGATGCGATCGGCGCAGCCGTCTATGTCTGTATCCGTGCTGAGGATGTGGTGGTGGAACAGGCGGGGAGCGGCATGACCAGTGCCCGGAACCATCTCATGGGGCGGGTGAGCGACATGGCTCCGCAAGGTGTGATGGTGCAAGTGACGATCGATTGTGGATTCCCTCTTACGGCAACGATCACGCGCGGGGCGGTGGAAGATTTGGGCCTGGTGCCTGGTGCCTCCGTCATCGCTGCGATCAAGGCTGGTGCCGTGCATCTTGTGCCGCGATCGAGCTAGGCCGCATTCGCGCGAGACTGGCGAGACGGGCGTGAAAAGCGCGATTCGAAGTCTCGAATATTTCAGCCGTCAGTTTTCAACCTCCATCCTTCACACCGCACCCGTCTCGCCTGTCGCGCAGCCTCGCGCGAAGAACAAGTTGCGCTACCCGAGGAGAGGCGATAATCGAGAGGACCAAGAAATTCTGTATAAAAAGATCAAGGAAAATGTGCGCAAAACCCTCTCCCCAGCTTCTGTGGATAAGTCTGTTGATAAGATCACCCTGCCTGCAAAATACTGCGCATTTCTCTATCTCTAACACGTCTTTGCCTAAAAAATAGGCATTGGTGGGAAATGACGTGCCACCACAAGATATGGGGGTACTTCTCGAAAAATAAGTCAAAAACAACAAAGCCTAGTGAAAAGCAGCCATATCACGCATCACAATAACGAATCTCTGTACTGGGAGCGCGGTTGCTGGTCGAGTTATGCACAGACCTCTCTCCTAGACTGTGTTTTCTCCATCATTATTAGGATCTCATAGGAGGGGCTTGACAGTCTGACGTAGCATGTGTAACCATTGGTTACACATGAAGCCGACCGACCTGAAACGAATTCGAGAACAGCTGGGACTGACCCAACAGCAGCTCGCTGATGCGTTGCAGACGACACGCGTGTCGGTCGCACGCTACGAGGCAGGTATGCGTCGCATTCCTGGAATGGTCCAAGTTGCATTGGACCAGTTGGGGCGATCATCTGAAATTCCCATGGCAGGGATGGTGGCGGCTGGCTCACCAATTGAGCCGGTCCCCCAGTCTGAGCTCATCGATGTGCCACCCAGCATGCTGCGTGGTGGCAATACGTTTGCGCTCCGTGTCAAAGGGGAATCGATGAAAGAGGATGGCATTCTTCCCGGCGATCTGGTGGTGGTGCGGAAGCAGGAGACCGCGCAGAATGGACAAACTGTCGTGGCACTGGTGAATCACGAGGCCACGATCAAGACCTACTTCAAGAAGGACTCACACATTGAGCTGCACCCGGCGAATGCAGCGATGCAGCCCATTATCGTGAGGCCGTCAGATACGTTTCATATTGAAGGTATTCTCATCGGCGTGATTCGGCATTGTACGGTGTAACAACGAATGGAGGACATGATGACTACAGCAGGAAGACTGGTAGCGGCTGACCGGCTCGTTGACTTGGAACGTACGGTGGATTCCTTGAACGGTCAGTTGCGCGAGATGCAATGGGAACTCTGTCGGGCCAAGGCTAAGCCGTTCCCAGTTCGGTTGTGGCACAATCTGGTGAGTCTCAAAGGAGGGCAGGAGTTCATGTCGGCCGTCTGCAACCGGCGCGCACGTCCGAACACAAAGATGGTGTCTCATGCTGGCTCAAGAGCGTAGCATCCATTGCGATCTGAGTGAGCGTTGTTCCGATTGCCAGATGATGGTTCCCTGTCGTGAAGCAGGCGTGGCCTTGTTCACCCATGCGACTCCGATGCTCTGTTCATCCTGCCTGGCCGCGTTGCGGCAGCGAGAAGAGTTTGGAGGGAGCTGCTGTGGGTGATGAGACTGTTCGACGAAGGCTGTCGCTCTAACTCGGGAGAGGTGCGCGTTTCCGAGAGGTCAGGAAGGCTTTCGCCCGTTCTTCGACGATTGATACGGCGATGCTCGCGAGAATGACTATGGCAAGATAGACGAGTAGGTGCCAAGGATAGGATGCGTGCCAAAAAACAAAAGCAAAGGAATAGTGGAGGAGATAGAGTGGAAATGAAATATCGCTGAGAAAGGCCGCCCACCGAGGAGACGCTGCGCCGCCTGGGATGCCACGCTCAACCCAATAGAGGCCAAGACCAAACTCAAAGACTCGACAGAGTGGAAACCATTCGAGTGGGTAGCCGGTAAAGAGGGATTCCACGATGAGGCGGCTGCTCACACTGATTACGAACAAGACACACAGCGTTCCTGCTGCATGACGACGCATAGCCCATGCGAGGAGCGGGTAGAGGCAGTACAACGACAGAATCAGTCCGATAAACCATCCCATCGGGAAGTTGCAGCCCCACCGTCCAGTGAACGCACAGAACCCACTCACCGTGAGTATCGCTTCATTCCACGATCCGAATACCGGCTCATGTCGCAGCTGATTCAGGATCAGGCCAACTGTCAGCGCCGCCCAATACATGGGATAGATGCGCCACAGTCGTTGAAGGTAGAACTGCAGGGGGGTGATTGAACGGCGTGTTTGACTGAGATGCAGGCCTAGGCCGCTGACGAAAAGGAAGATCACAACGCCCACCTTGGCAACGGACAGGTCAAAGAAATGGTTGTGGATGACGGTCCCCCAAGGTTGCTCCAGGAATTGAGCGATATGCCCCAGGACCACCAAGGCAATCGCAAAAATACGCAGGTTATCGATCCAATAGAGACGTGTTGATGAAATCCTGGATGGAGTGGAAATGAGCTCGGTGCCGGTTTCTCTGGCATCGGTCATGGGGTGCAGTCTCTTGAGGGGCCAGTCAGCCTAGCTGACACTGAGGTCAGTCAATGAGTCATGAGACTGACGTGCCGTGCATTATGCGGAATGGAATACGGAGGAGGCGGCTGTTATACGGTTTGGTGGCGGTGTCCCGGATTGAACGGGAGACCCGCGGCTTACCTGGACTATCGGGGGGTGGAACGGGGACGTAGGAGCTTCGCCGTTATCTCGTAGGACAACGGCCAGGATTTATCGGCTCGCTGTTAGTTCACTGATAGGCAGCAGACTGGAGACTGATGTATGAACACCAGGGCTTATTGGAGAGTAAGAATAGTTCTCCCATATCACCATGGTTTGATTTGTAGAGGGAGAAGGAATTGGCTCGCCAAGTTCCTTCAACGCACTTAGGTAAAGCTCACAGGCCGCATGAAGCTCCTGAATTGCTTCACCAACCGTTGTGCCATGGCTCATACAGCCCTCAAGCTCTGGATGATAAGCAAGATAACAGGCCGAGCCTTCGGTGGTTTCGTCAGGAACGACGTGAATGGAATATGTTTCAGCCATTTCTATTTCTCCTGCTCCAATTCTAACGATTTTAGAGCATCAATCAATGAAATTGCCTTTTGCACATAACCAACAGGAAGACTCCGATGCCGGGCGACCGTAGCAATGAGGCGGCGGTGAACCGGGTGGAAAAAGATCGTATGATTGCCACCCTCTCTCAACTGAAATCCGAAGCCATGATACAAAGTAAGTATATCATTATAGCGCCATCCATACTTGGATTGCTTCATTTTTTGGAGTAACGAGTCAGCTGATGACATATCT
>JANOMG010000459.1:0-14475 GCA_031420175.1 Nitrospira sp. | reverse complement strand
AGATATAATCCCCTTCGATCAACGGCTTGATGGTTTGGTCAAAATACTCCCGCGGTATCGGAAATAAACGCTTGTCCATGTGAACCTCCCCTGTTTACAGGGAGGGTAGCACAATTCATGACCTTTGATAACAGTGCCTAGTGTGAAGGGAAGCACTGGGGTCGTTGCTTGACGTGACCTCACGCCGCAGAGCAGTCGGTGGTTGACCACTTCTGACTCTCACGGGGGGATTCACCCAGCGACTGCTCGCGAGTGCTCAGGCGCGCGCATTTTGTAGGTATGTGTCCAGCGTTTGCAGCAGGGGGAGGTGTGCGGAGAGCCGACGATAGACGTCCTTGGCCAGAGTTTCATCATAGGTGTGGGCGGTGCGATTCCTGTCTTCGAGCATGGCCAGCCATCCGGCCTCATCGACGATCCAGCCATTCTTGTATGCGAGCTTGAGGCAGCCTTTTGGCGATTGGCAGTTTAGCCCTTCCGTCCGTGCATGCTCTTGGATCACTTTCCAAGATAATTCGAAGCAGAACTCCAAGCGCTGGATGGCGGCATCTCGGCTGAGGTCTGTTTCCGGAGCCACGAGGGCTTCGTTCAAGCGCACGATCGCATGGCTGAAACTATGCGCCGTGCGGTCATATGCGGACTCCGTGACGCAGAATTTCATGTCTGAACGCCTCGCCTACGGTGTGAAGATCGACGAGATCGATTTCATGAAGTGTCGCCACGTTGTCCGCCAGTGCGCGGAGCTCGGCCAGTCGCTCAGGTGGGAACGCCTCGGCACCGGCAATGGCGATGTCCACGTCGGCGTGGGGCTTGGCGGTGCCTTTCGGCCAGGACCCAAACCAGATGACCTCAATGTCAGCGCCCAGGACGAGTCTGGCCAGATGGGCGACCTCTTGCGCGATTTGTCGAGGGCGAGCCATGAGTTCTTGGTGGAGCATGTGCCCAGTGTAGCGGTTCTAGCGATGATGTCAATCGGGCTGCGTGTGGTGCCAGCCCAATCTAGGAAGGTGATGCAGGGCGGACCTGCGAATAAGACGTTCTTGCAATGGACATCGTTCGTCACATCTCTACGATGTGGAGCGGCGCTTGTCCGAGGCTGGTCCCTCACTGCTTCTCCGACCCTTGCAAGCCCATTATCCGCCACTTATAATGCGCTGGTCAGTCTTCATTTGATTCTTTAACTGTCTGGAGGAACCGTAGATCCCATGAGTGAACGAACATTAGCGATTGTCAAGCCCGATGCCGTCAAGAAGCACGCGATTGGCGACATTATTGCCAGCTATGAAAAGGCCGGTCTGACGCCAGTGGCCATCCGTATGATGCAGTTTTCAAAGTCAACGGCTGAGGGGTTTTATGCCGTGCATAAGGCCCGCCCATTTTTCGATAGCCTCTGCACGTTCATGTCGTCCGGTCCGGTCGTGGTGCTGGTCCTGCAGGGCGACAACGCGATCAAGAAGAACCGTGACTTGATGGGTGCGACCGATCCGGCCAAGGCCGAGGCTGGCACGATTCGCAAGGCACATGGTGCGAATATTGAGTTCAATGCCGTGCATGGATCCGATTCGCCTGAGACGGCCAAGTTCGAGATGTCCTATTTCTTCCCAGAGATCGATCTCGTTGGATAGGGGCGCCTGTTGGCAGGCGTGAACGGCTATGCGATTTTCCGTTCATCGTTGGCCCGACCTTGTCAGATGGATGTATTGTGTGCTGTGCTTGGTTTCTCCTGGGTGCGCCGGTCTGGCGCACCAGTTTCCTCCTTCATCGCTGTCTGCCGCGTCCGGCGTCGATCCGGCACTGGACGCTCAGACAAAGCTCATTGAGTCTGCCTATCGGGCCTATGTGCAAGAGCGTTACCCGCTGGCCGTTGTGCTCTTCCAACGATTCGTCGACTCCAATCCCAATTCTCCCAGGTTAAGTGAAGCGCGATGGTGGCTCGCACGCTCCTATGAGCAGCGGGGCGACCTCCCTGCCGCGCTGTTTGCCTATCGCACCGTGGTCGGGGAGGCGCCGCCGTCCGCGCCGCTCGCCGGCACCTATGCGTTTCATGCCCTCAATCGCTTGGACACCTTTCGCCGGAGTCTCGGCTCCACGTCTCTGTTGGAACGGCGGCAGGTTGCGCTGTGGGTGACGAATGCGGACTGGCTCGCAGTTGGTGATGTCGGTCCATGGATCGCGCAACTTGCCGACGCAGGCGTGACAGCGTTGATTGTCGAGGCGGGAGCGCTTCCTCGGGAGGCAGGGCAGTCAGGACCGAGGGGGGTCTATTTTCAGACCAGCAATGCTCCGGTTGTCATAGACCTGTTCAAGGTGATCGTGCCGGCCGCCCATGCGAAGGGGATGGCGGTCCTGGCGTCGCTCAATCTGCATGAGCCTGGATGGATGGCGGTGAATCCTGAGTGGGGTACCGTTCTGACCAACGGCGCGGGTCAGGCGGTGCCGCAGGCCGGTTTTGTCGATGTCCTTCATCCTGATTATCAGCGTGCCGTCGGTGAAGTGGCGCAGGATTTGTTGCGCACCGACATCGATGGGCTGGTGATGGGGGCGAGGAGGGCTAGGGGGTTCGCCGAAGAATGGAGCCCGTCGTCGCGACGGCTGTTCGAAAGAATGTTTGGACCTTCTCTCGATAGCCGCGATCAGCCGGTCTCGCCGGACGCCTGGCGATGGGCCGGGTGGAAGACGAGGACCTATCTGGGGTTTCTTGCACAACTCACCCGGCAGTTGCGTCAGACGAGACCGGGGTTTGTGATGGCGGTGGCCCTGCATGAGCATGCGGTCCTCTCGCCCGCGGAGGCGTTGACGGACTATGGAGAAGATGTGCTCGAGGCCAGGCAACGAGGGTTACATGTCATCGTTCAGCCGAAGCCGATTCTGGCTGAGCGATCGAATGAGCAAGGGGCCGGGATGGAGCGGGTGCGACAACGATTGGCGCTGACGTCTGGAGATGAACGGCAACTCTGGCTGGGCATCGCCCTGGGCGCTTCGGACCCAGCCTCGTTGGTCGCAGCCGTGCAAGCCTCCATTGCGGCAACAGTTGGGCATACTGGGCCCCATCTGCTGCTGATGAACGAGCCGGCGATTCCTTGACAAAAGAGGCGCCGGACCACTACGATCCCCAAAAAATACAGGTCGAGATCAAGGCTGAAGTTGAGGCGCGATGAGAGCATTTCTGGCTTCTGCCTTACCGAACTTCGGCCTTCTTTTGCTTTAGAAGGAGCGCGCATGATTCCGAAAGACCTCCGGTACCATCAAGAGCATGAATGGGTGCGTGTGAGCGGCACGCAAGCCACGGTCGGCATCAGTCATTTTGCCCAGGATGCGTTGGGCGATATTGTCTTTATCGATATGCCGAAGCCCGGCGCCGTCGTCAAGGCGGGGCAGCAGATTGGCGAGGTGGAATCGACCAAGACGACCTCCACGATCTACACGCCTGTGAGCGGCACCATTGCCAAAATCAATGCCGACTTGAAAGACCACCCGGAAGTGGTGAACTCCGATCCCTATGGGAAGGGTTGGATGGTGCTGATCGATCTCTCCAATGCGGGCGAAGTCGAGAAGCTGATGACGGCAGCACAGTACGAGGCCTTTCTCTCCACGCAAAAGCATTGATTCGTTTCCATGTCTAAGCACATCGTCATTGTCGGCGCCGGGCCTGGCGGGTATGTCGCGGCGATTCGCGCAGCCCAGCTGGGCGCCCGCGTGACCGTCATCGAGTCCCACGCCCTCGGTGGCGTCTGCTTGAATTGGGGCTGCATTCCCAGCAAGGCCCTCCTGTCGGTCGTTGAGCTCGGCGACAAGGTCAAAAAATCAGAAGACATGGGGCTGCTCGTTCAAGGGCCGGTCTCGTACGATCTTGCTAAGATGGTCGCCCGAAAGAATAAGGTGGTGGCGACGCTCGTGAAGGGCATTGCCACGCTCTTCAAGGCCTGGAATATCGAGCAGGTGCAGGGGACTGGCTCGCTGCGGGATCGGCAAACGGTCATGGTCACCGCAGCCGATGGCACCGTGCGGGATATTCAGGCCGATGCCATCGTCGTGGCCACCGGATCGTCCTGGCCGAATCTGCCGCAGTTTCCAATCGACGGACAGCAATTGCTCACGAGCCAACACCTCTTGGATCTCGATCGCATCCCTGCCAGTCTGCTGATTGTTGGGGCTGGTGTCGAAGGCTGCGAGTTCGCGGCACTGTATAGTGGCCTCGGGACGGCAGTCACGATGGTTGAGTTGATGGCGCGCGTGCTCCCCCTGGAGGATGAGGACATCTCGTCGACGATGGAGCGGGAGTTGAAGAAGCGGGGTGTGACGGTCTTGACCGGGACCACTGTCGAGAAACTGGAGCGGTCACCGACGACTGTCACGGCCCACCTGAAAGACCTCACGCAGGTCGCGGCTGAGAAGTTGCTGGTGTCCGTGGGGCGAGGGTTCAATAGCAAAGGCATAGGATTGGAACCGGTAGGGGTGCAGACGGGACGGCGAGGGGAGATCCTTGTGAACGACCGGATGGAAACGACGGTGCCTGGGATCTATGCCATCGGCGACGTGGTCGGAAAAGTGATGTTGGCGCATGTGGCCTCGGCCCAGGGTAAGGTCGCGGTCGAAAATATTATGGGGCATGAGGCGACGGTCTGCTACGACGTCATTCCCGCAGGAATTTTTACTCTTCCAGAAATCGGTCGCGTAGGTGTGACGGAGCAGCAGGCCCGCGAGCGAGCCCAGGCTGCCGGACAGAATCCAGACATCACGCTGAAGGTAGGTCGATTTCGCTATGCCGGATTGGGAAAGGCGCAGGCAACGGGGGATACGACGGGCCTGTTCAAGATCATTGCCGAGTCACCGAGCGGCAAGATTGTGGGCGTACATATCGTCGGAGCCCACGCAGCCGATCTGGTGCATGAAGCGGCCTTGGCGATGCAAGTCGGTGCCACGGTGTCGCAAATGGCCGAGATGATCCATGCCCATCCCACGCTGGCCGAAGGCTTGATGGAAGCGGCAGAAGATGTCGAAGGGAAGGCGATTCACCAAGCGCGAAAGCGGACGTAATCATGTGGCAATCGCTCCTCCTCAAGCTTGGGATGTTCGCGGTGACCGTGGGCGTCGTCTTTTGGATCGGGTGGAGCCTGCCGGCGTCATTCGATCGTGATCACGATCTTGCAGGCAAACCGTTTGAGGGGTCGCAGTCCGCGAAGGCTTCAGGCCGTGGACCCGCAGCGGCGGTGAGTCCATCTCCTGTCGCGTTGTTGCCTGATCAGCCGCCCACGGCTGCTCCGAAACGATCTCGCACAGGACTCCTCGATGTGAACCAGGCGACGGAGCAGGATTTTGACGCGCTGCCGGGGATCGGTCCCAAGTTGGCTGAGCGGATCCTGACGTATCGGCAGTCGGTGGGAGCCTTTCACTCTCTCGATGAGTTGCGAGAGGTCAAAGGGATCGGGAAGAAGAAGTTTGAGCGGATTCGTCCATTGGTCACGGTGACGCCCGAGGCCACATCTCTAGTTAGAGGGAAGAAAGCGACATGAGTGAACTCTCCCGTCAACTCGATCTGATCCTCCGCGGAGTGGTGGAGGTCATTCAACGGGCCGAACTTGAATCGAAGCTGACGCGTTCCTTGAAAGAGAACCGGCCGCTGCGCGTGAAAGCCGGCTTCGATCCGACCGCGCCGGACCTGCATTTGGGCCATACGGTCTTGATCCACAAGCTCAAGCACTTTCAGGAGCTGGGGCACCAAGTCATCTTCTTGATCGGCGACTTCACCGGGATGATCGGCGATCCGACCGGCCAATCGGAGACGCGGGTCGCGCTGTCGAAAGAAAAAGTATTAGAGAATGCCAAGACCTACGAGCGGCAGATCTTTAAAATTCTCGACCCTGCGAAGACCCTGGTGGAGTTCAACAGCCGGTGGATGAGCACGATGACTGCGGAAGGGTTGATCCATTTGAGCGCGCATAGCAGTGTCGCGCGGATGCTCGAGCGGGATGATTTCCACAAGCGCTATCACGAGCAGAAACCGATCAGTATCCATGAGTTCATGTATCCCCTCGTGCAGGGCTACGATTCTGTGGCGCTCAAGTCCGATATCGAACTGGGCGGCACCGATCAAAAGTTTAATCTGCTGATGGGGCGTGAGTTGCAGCGTGATTATAGTCAGGAGCCACAAGTGGTGATCACGATGCCGTTGCTCGAGGGGACGGACGGCGTGAAGAAGATGAGCAAGAGCCAGGGGAACTACATTGCATTGGAAGATACACCGAACGACATGTTCGGCAAGCTCATGTCGGTCAGCGATGTGTTGATGCTCCGGTACTACGAGCTCCTCACCACGGAAGACTTGGCTGGGGTGAAGGCCGCTCATCCGATGGAGGCGAAGCAAGCGCTCGCGGCGTTGATCGTCGCCCGGTATCACGGGGCGGAAGCTGGTCAGCAGGCGAGGGTGGTCTTTCAGCAGAAATTTTCTGAGCGAGAGTTTCCCGCGGAGCCGGATGTCCGGTTGACCTTAACGAAGGCGGACCTACGTGATGGGCAGACGATCAGCCTTGTCGATCTGGTAGCCAAGACAGGTTTGGTTCCCAGCAAGAGCGAGGCCCGGCGGCTGATCATTCAGGGTGGTTTAGAGGTCGATGAACAGAAGCAGAGCGATGCCAATGCCGTATTGTCGATCGTGACAGGGAAAACGTATCGACTGAAGGTTGGTCGGCGAAAGTTTGCACTGGTTGAATTGCAGGGGTAGTGCGAGGAGTTTCTTGACTTGGCCTAGAGCCCCAGGTAGGATTCGAATCAGCGAGCGGGCGTAGCTCAGTGGTAGAGTCCTTGCTTCCCAAGCAAGTTGTCAGGGGTTCAAATCCCCTCGCCCGCTCCAAAATAAGACAAGCGTCGTGAGGCGTGAAGCGCCACACGTAAGAGATGGAGGACTTGAGAGGCATGCGCTTCCAAGTCCTTTGTTGTATTTACACAGAGGTGGGCTGATGAAACAGACGATCATGCTTGGCTTGGCAGTCTGGTGCATCTTCACCGTCACAGGCTGTCATTACTATGAAGAATATCGGGTACTCAAATCGACGGCGGATTTGCAGGATGCGCGAGCGGAACTACTGAAGGCCTATCGACTGTGTTTGACAAAGTATCAAGATGAGCCTTCCAAGGCCAAAGAGATGTGTGGGCCCTATACGCAATCCCTGCGGGAAATCGAAGTCAGGCAGCAGCATGGGCGATAGCCCTGTGCGCGGTACAAGAACAGGAGGCACTGTGAGTCGAGGATATTTTGGAATCCTGGTCGCCGTGACGTTCATCGGGAGTATCATCGGCGGAGCCTTCAGCGGCTGGTGGATGGCTCCTTCACCCGTGAAAGCGCAGAAGACGAATGGGGTGAATGCAGAAGAGTTTCTCCTGCTGGACTCGACTGGGAAGGCACGAGCCGGATTGGGACTCGATAAAAATGGCGAAGTGGGTCTGGTGCTGATGAGTCGCGACGGGAGTCGGACGCTGGCCCTCTCTCCAGATGATCGGTTTGCCGTGAAGCTGTCTGATCAGAATGGCCGCGTTATGTGGTCGGCCCCGTAGCAGGCTGCGGGGATACGATCTTGGCACGCGAGAGGCTCGATGGTCCGTACGTCTTGGACAAGCCAGATCTGTCTGATCTATCTGGTTAGTTTCATTCAACCAGACAAACTAGACAGACCGAGCAACGCACATGGACAAGACAGGCTGGCGGTCTTGTTCAGCGCCTGCTAAACGGCTTTGATGACTTTGCCGCTGCGTATGCAGCGAGTGCAGACACGAAGGCGCTTTGGCTGACCGTCGATCAGTGCCCGGACTGGCTGGAGGTTGGGCTTGAAGGTCCGCTTGGTCTTGTTATTGGCGTGACTGATATTATTGCCGGATTGGCGACGCTTGCTACAGAGATCGCATGTAAATGCCACGGTGCACTCCTTCATCTAGTCGAATCGATACAAGATTGCGAAGTTTGAAATCTAACACAGAGGGCTTGGTCTTGACAAGCAGGTTTGCTGGGGTAGGCTGGCGTCGCATCGGAGCCTCAGGCCAGCGGAAGGGTGATTGACGATGACGGGAATCGATCTATTGGGGTTTGCGGCAGGGACGTTGACGACTTGTGCGTTCTGGCCCCAGCTGCAGAAGACGTGGACCACGAAGTCCGCGGGTGATGTATCACTGGGAATGCTGGCCATCTTTTCGTCAGGAGTCTGCCTCTGGTTTCTCTATGGACTGGTCCTCCAGTCCTGGCCGATCATTCTGACCAATGCCGTTACGTTGGTTTTGACGGGGGCGATACTGGTGCTTAAGCTGCGCTATCGGGGCTAGCAGAATGCTGAAAAGTCCGCCAGCAGCGTTCTCGCCTTGAAAGCATCCTCAACGTAGCCCAGAGGCTACGCCTCCGGTGCTTTCATCGGCTGCGGCCTTGCCGGACGGTCTTTTTGAGCATTCTGCGGAGTCGTGTTCTGCTACGGGGCCGAGTTAGCGGCGGTTAGTTCGGCGGGTTGGAGTAGTTGCCTGCGAATCTTTAGGCACGGGCACGAGGGCGACAATGGCGGGAACGCTGATATCGAATCCGGCATCGCCCCCATCGTCGTAGCGGTCTTTCCCCACGCTATAGATCTTCTGTTGCGTCGGGCTCCACAACATTGGTAATCCACTAAAGGGATCGTAGTAGGACGAGCCGATTGCAGCGAGTCGATTCGGCACGGTGGTCTGTGCGCTCGGGCGCCGCAAGACTACCTGTAATGAGGCGAGCCGCAGCCTGGCATCAGTCTCCTTCAGTTGATAGTGGAAGGGACTCCAGTCCGGTTCGAAGGGGGTTGGACTGACGAGTCTCTCCGTGATGCCTTTACGCGCGGTCCCGGAAAGCTCGTGGAGTGTGGGTAAGGTCGTCTGTCCAGCTTCTGTCGCATGGATGATTGCATCGTAGTGCGTCGCGTACATTTCCCAGGTCTCTCGCGTCTGTAACGGGATTCCGACCAACGAGTGACTATGTGGATGTGCGATCCGATCAAAAGCCTGTTCAGGAAGACGGGCGGCGCCTGCCAGCCACTGTTGGGGTGTCAGGAGAGATTCGGATGGCCGTTTCGTGACGGATTTACTTGTGCGATCGGCATGGACGCCAAGTGTAAATTGGTGTTGCAGCGGCCAGCGGAGCGACGACTCAGTTGCCGTAAGTGGGGGAGCGATGTTGGGAGTCATCGCCAGTACGGTTGTGTCAACGGTTGCTTGCGACAATAATGTCGAGAGTAGGTGGAGATCGTCGGCGATGACGAGTTGCGCCATGACTTTGGTGGCGATGGTGGTGGCATCTCGAAGTACATGTCGCCACATACGAAGGTCTTGCGTCATCCGGTGCATGCCCAGGACTGTCTCGCGGGAAAATCCGTCGGCGATATAGAGGCGATGGGCGAGAAATATTTCGGCAAAGCGAGGCGTGCCACCGTGCGCGAATCCCATGTCTTCGAACGGCATCGAGAGCCATCGCGCGTATCGTGCCAAAAAGGTTCGGTCGCGACCGGTCATCAGGTGAAACCATGCCTGCATATTCCGGAACTCACCCATCGGGCTCTCGGCGTTCCAGGAAGGAAGGATCTGCTCGACAGGGAGTTGAATCTGCAGTTCCGCACGTCCAGGCTTGTCGTAGTTGAATTCGCTGCTGCCTGGAGCGACGTTGGTTTCATTCCATATTTCATGTCCCGTCTTGGCGGGATCGAGCGTCGGAGCTGAGGCGAAACCGAGTAAATAGAAATAGCCATTCTCATAGGGATCGACGAGACGCTGTTGCGGTGGTTCCAGGAGGCGAGTGAATGCGGGGCTGGGCGGTTGCCCTTTTGAGGACCAGATCAGGCCTGAAATTTGGAAGAAGGCCCAGAGGATGAGAACGCTAATGATCAGGTGTTTCATAGATACGTAAGTAGAAGTTGCATGTTGGGCCGGTCATTCGCCTGAGCCGCTATGTCCTCTGGGATCGTCATGCAGGACAGAGGTGAGCAAGGGCTATGCCGGGAGATGGTCGGGAAAACCTCGGTCTTTCGCTCTATTTGCCGATGGGTATGAGCGCTACCATGTCAGAACATGGGCAGGGGAGGCTTCAACGGACATTAATGAACTTGACAACCTTCTTGCTGGTCTCCTAGAGTGCCGTCCACATTGTGACTCCTGGGTCAGGGAAGAGGGTGCAAGTCCCTCGCGGTCCCGCCGCTGTAAATGGGGACGAAACCCGTGAATGCCACTGTTCGCTTCGGCGGATGGGAAGGTACGGGGAGTAGGGTGAACCATAAGCCAGAAGACCTCCCAGGATAGTTGACCGACGTTCCCTCGTGGGCTGGGGAATTGGCGAGGATGAGTTGCGGGAGCAATCCTCAGGGTCTGTCAGGCCTTGGGGATTTTTTATTTGCGCACCTCTGCATGGCATGGTCGATGGTGGACTGGACTGTTGACGAGTATGGGGATACTCGTCCTGGCGATGGCCGCCTTCGCGAATGCAGATGATGGGAAGTCGGGCATGGCACGTCGACAGCAAGGTATTCTCACCGGCATGCCGTTCATGGCGAACATCTCGGCACGCGCCTACGTCGATGATGCGGGTCGACGCATGTATTTTGCCAAACCTCCCGCGAGGATTGTCTCGCTGGCGCCCAGCATCACGGAAATGCTGTTTGCCATGGAGGCGGGGGAGCAGCTCGTCGGCGTCACAGACTTTTGTGACTATCCGCCTGAGGCTCTCAAGAAGCCGAAAGTGGGCTACTCCAATCCGAACTTGGAATCGTTGGTGGCCCTCCAGCCTGATTTGGTGGTGGCGCCTCACGATTTCCTCAAACCCGATGTCATCGTCAAGCTTGAGCAGCTGAAGATTCCCGTGTTTATCTTGGCTGACAAGAATGTTGAAGGGATCTTCGTCCACATCCAAACACTCGGACGCATTGTGGGCCGCCCGGCGAAAGCCGATGCGGTCGCGATGCAGCTTCGGCAACAGGTGGCCGCGATCCAACAACGCATTCAGGGGATGGCTCCAGTGCGGATGCTCTACGTGTTGAACAGCCAACCCCTCATCACCGTCGGGCCAGGAAGTTTCATCGATCAGCTGATTGGAATGGCCGGAGGGGTCAACGTAGCCGCAAAGAGTGTCACTCCGTATCCGCGGCTTAGCATGGAGTCTGTGCTCCAGGAGGACCCGGAAGTGTTGGTCTTTCCTGTGGGCAAGGCGGAAGGCATCTCTGAGAGCGAGCAGCAGGCCTGGCGTCAGTGGTCGACGATGACGGCGGTCAAGCGTGGACGGCTTCACCAGATTTCCGCCGATTGGCTGAACCGGCCTGGTCCTCGCATCGCCCAGGGGCTTGAGTCGCTTGCGAAGATTTTACACCCGGACAGTACGTCGGGCACTCGAACCGAACGGTAGCGAGCACAGCGTATGGCGGATGTGGTGTCATCATGGGCGCAAGCTGGTGCGGTGCTGACCGCCCATCGATGGGTGATGGTGATCGGTGGACTGCTGATGGCGAGCGTGGCAGTGTTGGTGCTCTGCCTGCAATTCGGCGCCACGTCGGTCGGCATGGGAACGGTGGCGACGGCGATCGTGCGCATGTTGCGTGGGGACGAGGCAGGATCTCCAGGCCTGGGGACATCCGAGATCATCATGGTTCAAATTCGTTTCCCACGAGTGCTCATGGGTTTTCTCGTGGGGGCCAGTCTGGCTGCGGTTGGTGTGACGCTTCAAGCCTTGCTGAGAAATCCCTTAGCCGATCCCTATGTGTTGGGCGTATCGAGCGGAGCCGCTCTGAGCGTCTCGGTGGCCATTCTTTTTGGAATCGGCTCCACCTTCATGCTGTTGCCGATACTTCCGATCTTTGGATTTGCCGGAGGACTGTTGGCACTCCTGTTGATCTATCGGTTGGCGCAGTCGAAAGGCCGGCTGCCGATTCATAGTTTGTTGCTGGCCGGCGTGATTCTGAACGCCATTCTGACGGCCTTTATCATGTTTATCACTTCAATTATGGAGCCGAATCGCTCAGCGGGGCTCATGGCGTGGCTGATGGGATCGCTCACTGCGCCTGGTTATCCGGCATTAGGCATCTTTTTGATGTACGTCGTGCTTGTCCTTGCCATCCTCATGCAGAAGGCACAGTCGCTCAATGTGCTCACATTGGGGGAGGAAACGGCTCGTTCACTGGGCGTGGAGACCGAGGGGGTGAAGAAACAGCTCTTTTTCCTGACGGCACTCCTGACCGGTGCAATTGTGTCGGTGAGCGGCATGATTGGCTTCGTAGGTATGGTCGTCCCGCACGCCGTGCGGCTGCTTATCGGATCCGACCATCGACTGTTGCTTCCCGCGTCGGCGTTAGTCGGGGGCATGTTTCTCACCGTGGCCGATACGATCGCCCGGACAATCATGGCCCCCGCAGAAATACCGGTGGGTATCGTGACGGCGCTCGCCGGTGGCCCATTTTTCCTTTATCTTCTCCTGTGGCGAAAAGATCGGATGCTGTGAGATGACACCCGGCTTAATCGGAACAACAGGGTCCTGGTTGCCTGTGGAGAGCCCTGCCATTGAAGCCGTGGGACTGTCGTTTCGATACCGTACGACGGAAGGGCGAGGGAGAATGTGGACCCTCGACGATCTTTCCTTCCATGTCGATGCCGGAGAAATTCTTGGCATTGTGGGACCGAACGGGTCCGGGAAGTCGTCGTTATTGAAGGTTCTTTCCGGCCTTTTGCCGGCAGGCAAAGGCGATGTTCGGCTGGGCGGTCTCTCGCTCAGGAAACGGAGTCAGACTGATATCGCACGTGTGGTAGCGGTCGTGCCGCAGGAATATGCACAGGTTTTTCCATTTACTGTGGCCGAGACCGTGCTGATGGGGCGTTTCCCACATCGGACTGCGCGTTGGTGGAGCATGGGAATCGGAGATGAGACCGCGAATGATTTCACCCATGCGCACCAGGCCATGGCAGATACTGATGTGCTGTCACTAGCCGATCGACTGGTGTCCGATTTATCCGGCGGAGAACGGCAACGTGTCATGATTGCTAGAGCGCTGGCGCAAGAGCCGAAGATCCTGCTCCTTGACGAACCGACGGCCTTTCTCGACATCAATCACCAGATTGATATTTGTTCGCTCGTCGCCAGGCTCAGGGCGGAGCGACGATTGACGGTCGTCTTGGTGTCGCATGACCTGAACGTCGCGAGTCAGTATTGCGACCGGGTGTTGATGCTCAAGGAAGGCCGGCTCTGCCGCATCGGCTCGCCGGAAGAGACGATTCGTCCGGACGTGCTTCGGATGGTCTATGGATGTGACGTGGTCGTCGATGCGCATCCTCAGACTGGCAGGCCGCGAGTGACAATGCCGATGAGCACGGTTCGAAACTAGGAGACAGCCAGGGGCCTGTCCCCGGCCCGGCTGTGCAGTACAAGGGGGACGGTCAATTTTTCAGGAAAGGGCGTTTTGGAGAAGCGACGCGGGTGACGGGGAAGATGGTGCAAATCCATCACGGTGCCGCCACTGTAAGCGGGGAGTAGCTCTGCATCGTGCCACTGTGTACTTAGGTGCATGGGAAGGCGCAGAGACGCGACAATCCGCAAGTCAGGAGACCCATCCCGCAGTTGATTCGACTCAACCCTTCGAGCACAAGGGAGATGGTTATGACGTGGTTCCTTCGTTCCTGCCGTGTGTGGTGGTGTTTCCTTTCCCTGTTTGCATTGGGCCATCCTGTTCATGCTGCTTCCGAGGTCGAAGTGGGGTCCGCCGACCAAATGGACATCATTGAGACGCGAGAAGTCGTGGTCAGTGCGACAAAAACTCCCATCCCTGTCACTCACCTGACCAGTGCGGTCGAGGTCATCACTGAAGAAGATCTCACGCGTCGGCAAGTCAAGACGGTTGCGGATGCCCTCCGTCTCAGCCAGGGGCTCACGGTGTTCTCGAACGGTGGGCCAGGTACGAGCACGAGCGTCCGCATCCGAGGCAGCAACTCCGATCAGGTCCTGGTATTGATCGATGGCGCGATCATGAATAGCGCGACACTCGGCAACTTCGACTTCGCGAATCTGACGACCGACAATATCGAACGAATTGAAATTCTTCGTGGCGCTCAAAGCATGTTGTGGGGAGCGGACGCGATGGCTGGTGTGATCAATATTACCACCAAGCGGGGCACCGGCGCTCCCTCGGCCAGCTCCTTCTTCGAGTATGGATCCTTCTCGTCCATTCGAGAAGGCGGACAGGTATCAGGTAAGACGGGGGCGGTAGATTACAGTGTGGCGCTTTCACGCTGGGACTATACCGGGTTCTCAGCCGTGAACTATCGACGAGGTGCATCGGAACGAGACGGTTTTCATAACTGGCAAACCTCGGCGCGGCTCGGTGTCGCGCTTCCTCATGAGGGACGGCTCGATTTCAATTTTCGTCTCTTACAAGGGAAGATCAATATTGATAATGGTTTTTCGCCTGGATTCGACACGCTGGGAGCTTTCACTAACAGCCAGCAGTTTGTGTA
>JANOMG010000458.1:0-24406 GCA_031420175.1 Nitrospira sp. | reverse complement strand
CTCCGACCACCCCCGCGGGCCTCAGGTGGAGGAACGTCGCAGTTATTTAAGCTGCGAGTGCCAGTTCTTGATTGGCAGTTACATTTTCCCGGAGGATTTACGAGACCCCGAGAGCTCGACATGCACCGCTGACTTTAGTATCCCCGTCGATTCCGGTCGCCCCCTTTCGGTCGGATGTTGAAAAAAGCTTCTGGCTGCGTTCTCGCTTCGCTCCGAGGCTCGACGTACAGAAACAGTACGACTCGCCCCTTCGCTCACTGCGGCCTTGCCAGAAGACCTTTTTGAACATCCTCAAGATCTCTGCCTCGGCCACTGGCTATACGCCATCAGCCATTCACTCTTGTATAGGTACTCATGATACCGCATAGGTCAAGAGGATGCCAGGGTAAGCGATCTCCAAAGTTACGCCTTCTTCTCATGAAATCAGAATGAGTTGACATTCGTATAGGCCCCTGGGTACGGTCAAACTCTCGTTTCGGGTCTTTGTTCAAGTTAGCCCCCTAGGACCCATGCCGCCTCATTCCTTCGACAAACGGGCCTGCTTGGCCCGAGCTGAACAGTTATTGAAGGACAGCAATGACAGCGTTTTACGCTATGTGTGTCTCGAGCTGAGATTCTGTCTTGAGGCCGTTGCATACGACAAGCTTCGAACTTATGCAAAACGCCTCCCTGAAAGCGTCCTGAAGACTTGGCAGCCACCGCAAGCAATCCGTGCTCTGCTGGAGTTCGAGCCGCTGGCTGATCGCGATTTCCAGATTAGGATCTGCCGCGAGAACGAAGAGGGCCTTCCGACAGACGAATGGGTTACTCTCGGTACGCACCGTACACTGCGCCTTTCTTGGTTACGTGAGACATACAACAAGCTTGGAAGCTATCTCCACGTTCCTGGCTCCCGCAACGATATGCGGACAAACTCATCGAGTCCTTTACAGCCAGAGCTTCAAGAGATCATCAATCACCTAAAGCCCGTGGTTGACAGCTCAATCGATTGTTCAATCGACAACGTTCTCTATTTCACGTGCTCTGTGTATGACGTGCTCTCGTTCGCCAATATTGAGGGAGTCAGGAGGAGGAAAGAGGCCGTCTGCCTGAACCCGAATTGCCAATCTGAGTTTTGTGTTGGATTTAATGATGCGGGTGATCCGAAATTCCTCCTCAAATCGAGCATATTTGAGTGCTTTTCATGCGGGAGACCAATCAGAATCGAGAACCGGAAACTCAAGATTGGGCTTGAGTTTCAATGCCAAGAATGCTACTCGCACCATCGAATTACCTCGCGGCAATGGGAATACGAGTGCCTAGATCAGGATAAACCTTCTACCAGTTAAGCAGTAGGAATGCCATGTGGCACTTAAGCGATGCACAAATCTGCCACTAGGCTTGAAAAGCAGTGCGAGCGATACGAGCTGGAAATTGAGCGCATCCTTGTAAGACCGATCAAGAATTCCGAGTTGTGGGTAGGTTCGGACGGCTCCGAGAAACGTCCCGAGGAAATTGCGCTTGAGCATTACACGCAACGGGGTTGTTCTGGATCATGGTGCGAGGGAGGTACTCTCAACCTGTTAATGAAAGCCGCAAGCCTTCCCGTCTTGGTCCGTTATAATATATTTGCTGACCCGGACGATGCAATCCGTCGTTTTTTTGAGGCACAATGCGTCATTCTGGCTGACCATCGTTCCGAGATTCTTCACGCAATTGAATCATCACAAACCTCAAATATTGAAGCAGCTGCCACCAAAATCATTCAAGATTCCTTCATTCGAGAGTTCTACCCCCGAGTTACATTCCCTGTCTTACTCGCACTGTGGCGCGCCCTCGGGCCATCCAGGCTTACCAGCATCGCGAGCGTGTTCCTCGAACGGCCCTATGACTATCGTGCTGGCTGGCCAGATTTAACTCTCATATGCGATTCTGGTCTACGCTTCGTTGAAGTCAAGACAACTGACTCACTTCTCGAAAGCCAAATACGAATCATTGAGTCATTCGCGAAGCCGTTAGCGTTACAGTTCGCAGTAGCTCACGTTACTTCAGACTAGTGGCAATTCAGCTGGAAGAGACCATTTCGTTTTTCATCCGCCGCTCGATCGGAAATTTTCTTTCCCGCCAGGCATCGAGACCCCCTTCGAGCGGACGGACGCGATGGACGCCTTTTTTCTTCAGCAGAAAAGCCGTGCGGGCACTGGAGACTTCGTTCGGGCAGGAACAGTAGAGAATAATGTCCCGATCACGCGGAATCTCGTGATGGCGATGTTCGATCTCCTCCATCCGAAAGTTCAAGGATCCGGGGATCGTCTCGGGATCCAGTTCCAGGGCCATCGGATGCCGCACGTCGACAATCGTGATGAGATCGCCGGCATCCATACGCTGCTTCAATTCATCCACGGTGATCTTCGCCATCATGAGGTCTCGCAGAAACTTCTGCCGGTGAAGAAACTTGTAGGCGATAAATCCGACCAGGCCAGCCCCGATGATCATGAGAAACCAGCCGCCGGTCTGGTCAATGAGCAACGCAACCTGCTCGAGTTGATTGCTGAAGAGCGCGCCCACTCCGGCACAGAGTCCTGCCCAGATCAGCGCCCCGGCTGTATCGTACAAGAGAAACCTTGCGGGCCCCATGCCCACAATGCCAGCCAACGGGGGTGCCACCGTGCTGAATCCCGGAATGAACTTCGCGAAGAGCAGGGCACGCCATCCATGCCGATGAAAGAGATTCTCCGTATCCCTCACGCAGGAGTCCGGCTCCAGGGACATCCGGCACAAGAAGCCCAACACCTTCCCGCCCTTCAACCGACCCAAGTAATACCAGGCGAGGTCGGGGGGCAGCGACGCGGCAACAGGAATCAGCAGCGCGGTCACGACGCTCATCTTGCCGGCCCCCACAAGTGCGCCAGCGGCAATCAACAATGGGATGGCGGGAATCGGCAGGCCTATCTGCTCGATAAACACGACCCAAAAGAGGACTGAGGCTCCGTGATCGACCAGGAACTGCACACTATCCATGCATCAACCTCGCTCCTGTCACGCACTCTTGAAGCGCGTCACCTTCGCAAACAAGATTGCAGCAAAGGGGAGAGCCAGACCTAACAACAACTGCACGATGAGGAGCGAACCAAGCTGGCTGTAGTCGGCGGGAGTGTGAATGGCACCGGAGGCCTGATCGTGAACCTCCCGCGTGACCACATAGATGTCATTCATATATTTGGTTCCCAACTGGCTCAACGACAAAGCCAAATTGGTGAACGACGCCATCACGGCAAAGAACGTGGCTTTCAGGTTCGCGGGGGCACTGTTCGCAATCCAGGCGAGCATCGGAATCATGGAAATCTGACCGAGGGGCGATTCCAATGCGGTATCGATCAGCGCAATGAATCGGGCATCGACCACACCTCCGGTCATACTCGCCGTCCATTCGTGCAAACCGTAGAACATGCTCACCACCGGGAGGGTCAGCACTGTACCGATCACCGTGAGAAACCCTACCACATAGGCGATCGACCGCTCGGCCATGAAACGGCGAAAGACGAACATGCCCGCCAGCGTGAGTGTGCTGCCGATCAGCGAGAGGATGGAGAGAAACTGTTGATCGAATTTGAGCTGATCGATCATCCACCAGGTCGTCCCCGGCCCCGTTCCTGGAATGGCGCGGAAGATAAAGACCACCACGGCTGTCCCGACCAGAGTGAATCGCTTGTCAGGCTCCAGCTCCCGAACCAGTCGGGACATCAAAAACAGGACAATGGCCATCGAGCCGGCAAAGACAATCTCTTCGCTATAGGAGAAGCCACCGAAACCGACCGTCAGGGTGAAGAGGACAAACGCGAAGCTTCCGCCAAGAATGTACCAATTCGGCTTCGTCGGTTCGCCGGACGATTCCCGTGCATCGACCATCTGCCGGGCCTGCTCACGCGAGAAGCCCTGCTGAACAAGCTGTTGCCGATGTTGCCGCTGCAGCCACCAGGCTACCCCCAGCCCAAGGACTGAGACAAAGGGGATGGCAAGCGCCATGAGGTAGACCTGCTTATACAGCCGTACGATCTCTGCCTGTGGGAGCCCTTCCGTCCCTGTGAAGACATAGACGTTGATCATCGCCACCAGGATCCCGCCGCCGACAATGGCCACGCGGCCAAGCGTCTGCATCGTGGTATGCATGAGCTTCCTCGTCGGCTCATCGAACGGCTGCCCTCGCTCATCCACACGAGGAACGGCTTCGACCGTCATCGCGTCCGCCACCGCATCCTGGAGTACATATCCGATAGGAGCGAGGAGCGCGCTCATCACAAACCAGACCTCGGCTGACAGGATAGCGGTCATCGCCTCGCGGGCACCAATCAACGCTGCCATGATGGCCAGACTGGCGGCCAACAGCCCGGCTCCAAGGCCCACGAGCCAGCCTTTCCAGCGCCATAACAGATCGACCGTATGTCCAATGGGCATTTTCAACGCCCAGGGAATGCCGGCCCAGAAACCCAGCGCGGCAAGGAACGAAGCGGAAAGGTCCAAGTAGTCTTTCACGAAAAACGTGCCGACGATGCCGGTGAGACCGGAGATGCCGTAGGCCATGTAGACCATGAGCGGCGGCAGGTACGAGAGCCGCATGTCACGACCGAGGGAAAGAATATTGCGATCGACCCACTGGACCAGCCGCGTGAACATTGCTATGACACCACCCTGGTGGACTGGCGACGCTCGACCAACGCCTGCAACTTCGCGCGCATCTCATCAGCCGGTAACTGCGTCCGATCCCCATGCCCGGCCAGGACCCATTCGAAGGGGTAGTCGAGAAGTTTCCTGATTGAATCCACCAGCACGTGCTTCCTCCAGACCAGCCGGCTCGGAGCACCGAGCATCTTCTGCGCGGAATCCCACCAGAGATGATCCCCCGTGAAGAGGAACCGGTTCTTGTAGAGAAGGGCAATGCTGCCTGCCGTATGGCCCGGCACAGGAATAATCAGAAAGTCAGGCATGACTTCCAAGCTGTCAACTCCTTCAATAATCCATTCCGCATCCGGAGCCGCTTCGATGTCCGCCCGATGAATCATCCGTTTCGCGCCGAAATGTGCGGCGTATTTCTCTGCATCGGCCACATCGTCTTTATGCGTGAGAAAGATGCGGGCGATGCCGCCCTTTCGTTCGAAGGCCTCGACGAGATGCTTGATATACCGTGGCGAATCGATGAGCCAGTTGCCGTCCGGATGTTCGATGAAAAAACTATTCGCACCGAACGATTTCTCTGAGTTGAAGCCACAGTAGGAGACACCGCCCTCCAGATGGATCGGAAAGCTGGCCATCGCGTCCTGCGCCAAAGATTTGTCGCTGTGCTCAGTACCGATCGAGCCGACGGGGCAGGCGAGGAGTGCCTGATAGGCCTGATGCAGAGGTCCATGATCGGTCGGCTGTTGAGTCACCGCGGAGAAGTCGCCGACTTCCTCGAAGCTCGCTGGTGCTAACTGGCGGCAGGTATCGCAATTAATGCAGGTCGCATCGACATAGAAATTCCCAGCGACATTGGAATCGAGTCGTTTCTTCTGATCGGCCATACCACAACCTCTATACGGTGACTCCTACGCCCTCTTCGTTTCTTTCGCGCGATCGGCCGCACGCCAGAGATACCAAGCCGCCGCCGTGCGATAGGGTCTCCAGCGCTCCCCGTATCGTAACACCTCGTTGGGCGTCGGCATCGCGCGCCGACCGTAGGCGATGCGGAACCCGTTACGCACACCGAAGTCGTCGACCGGAAGGACATCGGGACGGCCCAGCTGAAAGATCAGCAGCATTTCGACCGTCCAACGTCCAATGCCGCGCACCGCCACGAGACGTTCGACAATCGCATCGTCCTCAAGCCTCTTGATAGCTCGACCGGGCGGCACGGTGCCATCGAGCGTCTTCGCAGCCAAGTCGCGAAGCGCCGCCACCTTGGCCTGTGAAAATCCAGCGCCCCGAATCGCCTGCTCGTTCATCGCGAGTAGATCGGCTGGTTGAGGAAAACGCCGAGCCGGAAACAGGGCGACGAACCGGCGCAGAATACTGTTCGCCGCTTTCTCATGCAGTTGTTGGTACGCAATCGCTCGTGCCAAGGACTCAAACGGCGACCGGCGCATTTGGGGCGTTAACGTGAAGGGCCCCACCTCCCGGATCAACCGGCGCATGACCGGATCCACCTTGACCAGAAACTTCGTCTCTGGGCTGTGCCCCGTCATGTGATCCCATCCACTCGTCGCACAGGCTCTACCCCTGACTGATGATGGCGTCAGCTTCAATTTCAACCAGCATGTCCGGATCGATCAAACGCTTCACCTCCACCATCGTCGTGGCAGGGCGAATGGTCCCGAACACTTCACCGTGCGCACGGCCCACCTCCTGCCATTGGTCGATGTCCGCCATGTAGATGCGCGTCCGCACCACGTCGGCAAGCGAGGCACCGGCCTGCTGGAGCGCGGCTTCTATCGTTTTGAATGTCTGAATCGTTTGAGCATAGGGATCCCCCTTGCCGACCAGGCCTGAGGGCGTCATGGCCGTCGAGCCGGAGACGGAGATCGAGGCACCGACGCGCACCGCCCGTGAATAGCCGATCTTCGCTTCCCAAGGACCACCGGTTGAAATATTCTGCCGTCCCATCAGTTCCTCCTACATCACGATGCCGCCGCCGGCATGAATATTCTGGCCCGTCAACCAACGGGCCTCCTCGCTGACGACGAACGCCACCACATCGGCGATGTCTTTGGGTGTACCCAGCCGCTTCAATGGCGACATCTGGATACCGACCTGGCGAAACGGCTCTGTCATCATGCCTGTCTCGGTAAACCCTGGCGACACGGTATTCACCGTAATCCCACGTGAAGCAAGTTCCTGCGCCAGTCCCTTCGTATACTGTTCCAGCGCGCCTTTGCTGCCAAGATAAGCCGTCGCACCGGAAAAACTCAAATGGGTTCCCTCGGTAGAAATGTTCACGATACGACCGCCCTCTTTCAGTATCTTGGCCGCTTCCTGCATCGCAAAGTAGGGACCCTTGGCGTTCAAGGCGATAACCTGGTCGAAATCGGCTTCGGTCGTGTCCATGAGGGGCTTGGGCATAAACTTCCCGGCATTATTCACGAGAATATCCAGCCGCCCGAACTGCTTCACCGTCTCGCTGACGAGCCGGCGCGCCTCCGCTACCTGGCTCATGTCGGATTGCACCGCGACGGCTTTCCCACCCTTGGCCTGAACGCCCGACACGACCTGCCGCGCCTTCTCCGCACTGGTTCCGTAATTCACCACCACAATCGCTCCCTCTTCGGCCAAGCGCTCCGCGATCGCCCGCCCGATTCCCCTGGACGACCCGGTGACAATCGCGACTTTTCCACTAAGTGACGCCATGATATTGCCTTTGCCTTTCTTCTGCCTGACTGTTGCGATGACTGACACCCATATTCTGCCTCGCCATCAACCACCCGACCAGCGGCGAGGCCCGTTTCGTGGAGCGGGCCTGCGAAACCGGCCCCCTGCCTAATCATTTATATAATAGTTATGCGTGATCGACTCTACCCTTGGAGTGCGACGCGATTTACCCCCTATCGGAAAAGGGGGGACGGTTGCTCCCAAGTTGCCGAGTATACCAATTCTGTCAGGGGCTTGCGGATTGTTGGTTGAACTTCTCGCGCACGCAGGCGGTCCGACTGCAAGGCGGGATCGCCAGGATAACCGACCGCGATCATGGCCACCGGTTCATACCCCTCCGGGATCTGACAGTCTTCTCGCGCCTGATCGATTCGAAAGCCCGCCATCTGATGGGCGACAAGCCCGAGCGCCGTAGCCTGGACCACGAGATTTTCTGTCGCCATGCCCGTGCCATGGAGCGCATGGCGATTCGGCGAGCCATCTTCGAACTGAAGTTGTGCCACGGATAACATCAGCGCGGGCGCGCGGAACGACGACTTCTGATTACCTTCAACCAGGCAGTTGAACAACCGCTCGTACTCGGTCGTATTCTCTTTCGTGGCGACCAGAAATCGCCAGGGCTGCCCGTTATCCAATGAAGGCGCCCACCGTGCCGCCTCAAAGAGGCTCCGCAGCTTCTCCGGCTCGATCGGTCGATCGTCAAAGGCGCGTGGACTCCACCGCTGACGCAACAAGTCATGGATCGGGTACTGCGTGTCCGCCGATTTGTCCATGGCGTCTCTATCCTTTTCCGCCGCCTTGAGGCCGATCCACTTCTCTACTCAACGACACCATCTTCGTGACCTCTTCATGAACCTGTTCCTGCAGGGGGATTCCCCACTGTCCAGAAAACGTCCACTCTGAAATGGGTTGACGGCTTCGAGGCTGCAGTTCTCGTTCGCGTAGCCGGGCGGGAAGAGAATCAGGGTCGCCTGGATAGCCCACTGCGATCATCGCAACCGGCTCGTAACCCGACGGGATCTTGAGGTCGGCGCGCGCCTGCTCCACGTCGAAGCCCGCCATCTGATGCGCCGCAAGTCCAAGCGCGCCCGCTTGGAGCACGAGATTCTCGACCGCCATGCCGGTATCGTGAAAGGCATGCCGATTCGGCTTGGCGTCCTCCTCAAAGTTCAAGCTCGCCACAGACAGGATCAGGACCGGCGCGCGAGAGGCCCAGGTACGATTACCTTCCACCAGACAAGCCAGGAGCCGGTTCCAATCCGTCTCAGAGTCCTTATTCGCGACGATAAATCGCCAAGGCTGTCCGTTGTTCGATGACGGCGCCCAGCGAGCCGCTTCAAACAGACTGCGGAGCTTCTCCGGCTCGACCGCCCGATTATCAAAGGCACGTGGACTCCACCGCTGACGCAACAGGTCGTGGATGGGATACTGGGTCTCTGCCGGTTTATCCATAACCGTATTATCCTTTGCTTACGCCTGTAGATCGGGCCATCTCGGGAGACCATCCGCCGCCAAGAGCCTTGTAGAGTTGCACCACCGAGACCAGATGCAGACGGCGCGTGCCGGTCAGGGATAGTTCCGCCTCAAAGAGATTCCGCCGCGCCACGAGCACGTCTAGATAGTTCGCCAACCCACCCTTGTAGCGGAGTTCCGCCAACTTGAGCGCTGACTGCAGGGCCGTCACTTGTTGTTGCTGCGCGTCGGTTTGTACTCGCACCGTCCGCACAGCCACGAGCGAATCCTCGACCTCACGGAACGCAGTCAAGACCGTCTGTTCATACTGCGCTACAGCCTGCCTGGCTTGCGCCTCCGCCGCTTCCTGCTGAAACCCCAGGACCTGTCCATTCAAGAGCGGAGCAGCTAACCCAACCCCGGCGACGCCAAAGGAGGCGGGATCGGTAAAGAGCTGGGATAGCTGCGGACTGGCAACACCGAGCAACCCCGTGAGTGAAATCTTGGGAAAGCGCTCGGCCTTGGCCACGCCGATACGGGCCGTCGCGGCAGCGAGCTGTTGTTCAGCCTGCAGCAAGTCCGGCCGCCGCTGCAATAGTTCCGAAGGCAGGCCGGCCGGCACGGCAGGCGGCATCACCTGATCCGTGAGGGCGCGGCCCCTCGGAATGGAAAAAGGTTTGCGCCCCAGTAAGACGCTCAATTGGTTCTCAGCCTGCACCATTTGCCGTTCGAGCTCCGCCATGCGGGCAGCGGCGTTGGCCCGCTCCGCTTCAAACTGATCCGTGTCGAGGCGCGATGTCATACCTTGTTTCAGCCGGGCCTGCGCAATGCGAACCGATTCTTCCCAGGATTGCAGCGTCCGCTTGGCGATATCCATCTGCATATCGAACTGGAGCAGGTTGAAGTAGCTCTCCGCGACGCCGCTCACGAGCTGCAACACCACCGCCCGCCGATTCTCTTCCTTCGACAGCAGATCGGCACGAGCCGCTTCGTTCGAGCGCCTCACACGACCCCAAAGGTCAAGCTCCCAGGTGAGTGTGCCCTGGAGATAATAGTTGAAGGGATTGGCAAAACCAGGAAAGAGGAAGATCGTCTTCCGTCCCAAGGCCGGGGCATTCCCGGAAACGGACATTCCAGGAAGATAGTCCGATCGGGCAATTAGCGCACGGGCTTGGAATTCATCGACCACTGCGACAGCGCGCTGGAGATCCTTATTTTCTTCCAGCGCGATACGCATCAGCTGTTGCAACGGCTCGTCGCGCAGGAGTTCCCACCAGGGCAAATTCGCGATCGACGGGGCGTCCGGCGGTGCTTCGGCCATCCGAAAGCTCTCAGCCATATCCGTCTTGGGGCGTTCGTAGTCCGGTCCCATCGCGCAGGACATGAGAAAACAGGAGAGGCCGATGATAACTGGCTTACGCATCTGGGGCCTGATCCTCCGGAGACGGTGGCATCGGTAGTTCCTCCGCGACTGGTTTTGCCAATACACGACGTTGGGTCAGCCGGCGAATGACCACATAAAAAAGCGGGACAAAGAAGATCGCCAGGAACGTGGCCGCGAGCATTCCGCCCATCACACCAGTTCCGATCGACTGACGGCTTGAGGCCCCGGCGCCGGTGGCCACGACCAACGGGACCATCCCAAAGATAAAAGCCATGGAGGTCATGATGATCGGCCGGAACCGCAACCGGGCCGCCTCCAGCGCAGCCTCGATCAGCGGGCGTCCCGCTTCATAGCGGGTATTGGCAAACTCGACGATGAGAATCGCATTTTTGGCCGACAGGCCGATCAAGGTCACCAGTCCAATCTGGAAATACACATCGTTTTCGAAGCCGCGCATCCACACGGCCGACAACGCGCCGAAAATTGCGAAGGGCACGGCCAGGATCACAGCAAAGGGAACGACCCAACTTTCGAACTGGGCCGCCAACACCAAAAACACCATCAAGAGCCCGACCAAGAACACCTGATTTGACTGTCCCCCCACGCGCCGCTCCTGGAAGGAAATGTTGCTGTAGTCGATTGCGTAGCCTTGCGGCACGAGCACCTCTTTGCCCACGCGATCGAGCGCTTCGAGTGCCTGACCGGAACTGTAGCCCGGCGCCGCAGCACCCAGCACCAAAGCCGTATTATATCCATTGAAGTGATTTACCGGATCCGGTCCGCTCTGATATTCCGTCGTGACCACCGTATCGAGGGGGATCATGTGGAAGCCCTGGGCACCCTGAGCCCGCACATAGATCTTCGAAATATCCTGAGGGGTAGCCCGATACTCCGCCTCCGCCTCTGTCTGCACGTGATAGACGCGGCCGAATTTGACAAAGTCATTGATGTAGAAGTTCCCGAAGTAGGCTTGCAACGTATCGAAGATGTCCGAAATCTGGATTCCCAGCGCCTTCGCCCGCTCCCGATTCACATGCACGTAGAGCCTCGGCGATGACACACGGAAATTCGTCCCCACCCGGCCGATGGCCGGCTCCTTCTGCACCCGTTCGACGAACTGCTGCGCGACCGCCGCAAATTTCTTAAAGTCTCCGCTGCTGGGATCTTGCAACTGTGCGGAGAATCCGCCGACCGCCCCGACGCCACGAATCGCCGGCGCATTAAACGCCAGGAGCAGCGCTTCGGGGATCTTCGCAAATTCACCATAGGCCGCCCCGACCAGCGCCTTCGCATGATTCTGCGGCTCCGTACGCTCATCCCAGAGTGTCAGAGGCACGAACATCGTCGCCGAGTTCGGCCCTCTGGTGCCAAAGACGAAGTTTTGACCGGAGAGCGCATCGGTTGAATGGACGGCTGGATTGGCCTGAAAGAACCGCTCAACCCGTTCGAGTACCGCATCGGTCCGCTGCTTCGACGCGCCGTCTGGCAGTTGCGCGACGACGATGAAATACCCCTGGTCCTCTTCCGGAAGGAAGCTTTTCGGCAGCGTCTTGAAGAGACCAGTCGAGACTGCGAGGAGTACCCCGAACAGCAGCATCACAACAACCGGCCGCACCATGAAGGCGCCGACCACACCCATATAACCCCGTTGCGTTCGCCCGAACGTCCGGTCGAAGAAGGCCCAAAACCCGCCTCTCGCTTCATGCTGCGGCAGGAGGACCATCGCACAGAGGGCCGGGCTCAGGGTCAGCGCGACAAAGCCGGACACGGTGACCGAGATCGCAATCGTCGCGGCAAATTGCTTATAGAGCGCTCCCGTGATCCCGCCGACAAAACCGACGGGGACGAAGACAGAGACCAGCACCAACACGATGGCGATAATCGGCGACGTCACTTCGCTCATCGCCCGCTTAGCCGCGTCTTTCGCCGATAGACGATCTTCACGCATGTGACGTTCCACGTTTTCCACAACCACGATCGCATCGTCGACGACGATCCCGATGGCGAGCACCATTCCGAACAGGGTGATCGTATTGATCGAGAATCCCAACGCGTACAGGCCGACGAAGGTGCCGATCAGCGAGACCGGCACAGCGACTGTCGGAATGATCGTGGCACGCCAGCTTTGGAGAAACAGATACACCACGAGCACGACCAGGACCATGGCTTCCGCTAACGTTTTCACCACTTCTTTGATCGAAACTTCGATGAACCTCGTGGTGTCGTAGGGAATGTCGTAAGACACACCGGGGGGGAAGTTCTTGGCCAGCTCATCCATCTGCGCGCGTGCGCGACGGATCGTGTCCAGCGCGTTCGCCCCGGGAGAAAGAAACGTCAAAATAAATGTCGTGGGCTTGCTGTTCCAGCGCCCCTCAAGAGCATAGGACTGGGCACCCAGTTCAATACGTGCAACGTCCTTCAGCCGAACCGTGGAACCATCCGGCAATGCACGCACGATCAGTTCCTCGAAATCCTTCACATCGGTCAGTCGGCCCTTCGTGATGATCGGAATCGTTAGCTCGGTGCCCTTCGGTGCCGGCTCCCGCCCGATGGTCCCGGCGGGATAATCGCGATTCTGCTCTCGAATGATAGCCGCGATGTCGGTCGGCATGAGGCCCAACTTCGCCATGTGCAGGGGATTGAGAATGATCCGCATGCTGTAATTCTGCTGTCCGAACACCAGCGCGTCCCCGACGCCCTTGACGCGTTTCAGATCATCGACCAGCCGAAGCGTTGCATAGTTCGAAAGGAAGACCGCGTCATGGCGGGGATCGGTGGACTTCAGGACTATGACTGCGACAAGGTCCGGAGACACCTTCTTGACGGACACACCCTGCCGGATGACTTCCGTCGGCAGTTGCGGTTCTGCGAGCTTTTCACGGTTCTGGGTTTGGACCTGAGCGATGTCCGGATCGGTGCCGATCTCGAACGTCAGCTTGATGGTGACGTGCCCGTCGTTGCTGCTGGTGGAATCGAAATAGAGGAGGTTGTCGATGCCAGGGAGAGTCACCTCGATCGGCCTGGCGACCGATTCAGCGGCGACTTCCGCACTGGCACCGGGGTAATCCGCATCGATCTGCACGACCGGCGGGGTAATCTCCGGAAACTGGGCGACCGGCAGGAACTGCAGCGCGAGCAGGCCCATCACCACAATGACGATGGAGACCACCGACGCAAGAATCGGCCTGTCGATAAAGACGTGCGACGTCACAACCTATCTATCCTTATTGAGCTGTGGAAGGAGTGACATCCGTGGCCGGTGGATTCGTCCCTCCCCAGGGAATCGCCTTCACCGGGGCGCCAGGACCGATCTTCATCAGCCCATTCACCACCACGCGATCGCCCTGAGTGAGGCCGGTGTCGATGAGCCACTGGTCCCCTTTCCAGTCGGACGCGGCCACGTCACGAATGGCGATCTTCTCGTCTTGATTCACCACATAGACGAAAGGACCCTGCGGACCCTGTAACACGGCGCGCTGGGGAATGAGGATTGCGTCCGTCTTCGTATCGCCGGTAAACCGCACCTTCACAAATTGACCCGGTAGAAGACTCCGCTGGGGATTGGGAAATGTGATTCTCGTTTGACGTGATCCAGTCTCCGTTCGCAAGCCTGGCTCCAGGAGATCGAGCACCCCTTCATG
Source organism: Nitrospira sp. (assembly GCA_031420175.1). Lineage (GTDB taxonomy): Bacteria > Nitrospirota > Nitrospiria > Nitrospirales > Nitrospiraceae > Palsa-1315. The sequence goes on along the minus strand of JANOMG010000458.1, from coordinate 10,552 downwards.
CGCATAGGCCGAGCCATCCATGAGCGTCAGCTGGCCTCGTAACTGGTAGACTCCCGGATGGGTAATTTTCTTCGACTCAATGTCCCGCCGTCGCTTGAGGATAAACGTCTCCGGCACACTCACCACTACGTACATAGGGTCGACGCGATGGACGACCGTCAACAAATCCGTTTGCGCCGAGACCAGGCGCCCTTCGTAGTAGCGGCTCCGCTCGATCAATCCGGTAATGGGCGCAGTGATGAGTGTATTGTCGAGGTCGAACTGCGACTTGGTTAACTCCGCCTTCGCCCCTTGCAGCAGCGCTTTGGCGGTGAGGTCGCCAGCCACGGCATCGTCGACATCTTTCTGACTGACCGCCTGCTCCGCCAGAAGCGGTTTGACGCGTGCCAGATCCTGTCTCGCCTGCACCAGCCGCGCTTCCGCCTCGGCAATTTTGGCTTTCGCGATCGCCACGGCGGCTTGGAAGGGAACGGGATCGATTTGATAGAGGCGGTCGCCCTTCTTGACGTCACGCCCTTCCTGATAGAGCACGGCCTTCAACAGGCCGGTCACTTGCGAACGGATCTCCACCGGGCGCGAGGCCTCGGCCTGCCCGATGAATTCCGGTTCATCCGGGATCGTCTGACGAACCACCGTCATCACCTCGACTTGCGAGACCTGAGGAGCCGGGGCGGATCCCGCATCTTGTTTACAGCCAGTCCCCAATGCTAACGAAAGCACCGAGAGGGTCAGGATAATATGAAGCGGCGTCTGTAAGAACGTCACGACGACCTTTCTATGAAGCCTACCCGAAGAGGAGTCGAGTCTACCTCTTTGCCAGGGTCATTCTCTACCCCGCGATCACAACAAGACGATCAGAGGACAAGGGGCTTGATCGGGGACACCACAGCCGCCGGATCGTTCTTCCATACCGATTCATCTGCGTCTACATACAACTCAATTTCATTCCCGTCCGGATCGCGCAGATAGAGGCTTTGGCTCACCGTGTGATCGCTCATGCCGTCGATCGTGATCCCGGCCTGCTCAAGCTCTTTCTTCGCCGCGCGCAACTCATCGAGACTGTCGCCGACTTTGATACCGATATGATAAAGCCCGCGCCGGCGGCCTTCGAGCGGACCAGGCGCAGCACCGACCTGAATCAACAGCAGCTCGTGATGAGTCCGTCCGGAAGTCAGCGCTGCCGCCGCACCGTTGAAAATCCGTCCAACCTCCTTGAAGCCCAACAGATCCCGATAGAAGACAAGCGATCGCTCAAGATCCTTCACATAGAACACCACGTGGCCGAGATAGTGAGCTCTCATTCCTGTACCCCACAGATATGAAACACGATTCGTACAATACACTCTGCCTTGTTGATGACTTACCTGGTCGGCTCACTATCGAGCTGATGCGCCTTCCTCCCGCCACGGGCGAGCGGATGTTCAGGAAGCTGACCGCCGACCATGAGCTTCGCCATGTCCGCAGCGCGTGCCACGAGTTCTTGCGCCCCTTTTCGAAGTTCCTGGCTGTTCTGTACTTCTTTGACGTTCCGTTCCATGTCCTCGGCGCTCCAGCCCCTCGAATGCGCGATAAACGGAAACTGCGGAAACTGGCAGCCAACTTCGGCGAAAAAGGTCATGAGTTGTCCGGCCACCCCTTGCACGTTATCTTGACCGCCCATAATGATAAATGCCGCCACCTTGTTCTTGAGCAAGTGTTTGTTGGCGATGGTCTCCTGATTCTGGATGCAGTTCATCCGTTCGACCATCTTGAAATACAGGCTGCTCGCGTTGCCCCAGCGGATCGGGGTTGAAATGAGAATGACATCGGCCCAATGCACGATCGCTTCGTACACGCGATCGAGCTGATCCGCCGGATCCATCTGGGTTATCGAACAAGGCCAGGTACAGGCCTGAGCCGATTTGGAATAAAACCCTTCGCACGATCGAAAGTTCAACTCGCGGAGCTTAATGCATTGCGTCTCCAGCTTCAGCGCGCTCCGAGCATGACTCAGCGCCACGTCCAGCATCGCGTCGGACGTGCTGTACCGTGGATGCTCCATGGTCATTGCCGTCGTCGAGATCCCCACGACGCGGATCGGGCCTGCCTGCCGACCACCGGGCGTGCGAGCGGATGGGTCTTGTGCAACTGCTTCTTCCGCTGTGTGCGGACGACAGATCGATATAGAGCCGGCCGCTCTGCACTTTGGTCGCATAGGCCGGAACCTGATCTTGTTCGTACCCCGGTTCACCTTGTCTTGTCCTGTGATGAAACTTCCAGTAGTGCCAGGGACAGACCACATAGTCGCCGTCGAGCGTGCCTTCCCCCAACGGACCACCGACATGATTACAGACCCTGAAATCGCGGCAAACGAGCCCTCTTTGTACGTCAGCGCGATGGTCGTCTTCCCGAAAGAGACTTCTTGCAAAGGCTTCTTCTTCAGCTCTTCGACGCTTCCCATGTCTGTCCATTGTGCGTCCGGCATAACAGGCTCCCTCGGTGATGAGGCCTCGGTGCCTTACTTGCTCGCACCGCTATCATAGTAGTACCGTTCGTGGACGATCTTGCCGTTCTTCCACTTCGCGACAACAACTTGTTCCATGTGTACCGGCTGTCCGCTGGTCGCAATGAAGTCCATGTTGCATTCGTAGAAGGTCGCGTCATCGCCCACAGCCTGAGCCGTCACATTGAATCCTTTCCACTCCTTGACGCCGCTCATGAACTGCTTTTCCCGCTCGATATTTGCCGTCTGGCCTATGGTCGGCGGGTTGGCGTTCTCCTGCATCTTCACGTCCTGACCATAAAACTCAGTCATCGCCTCAATGATCTTGCCTTGACGGATGTAGCCAAGCAGATCGTTCAGCCGCTGTTGTAGATTCGCTGTGCTCATGATCGTTTCTCCTTGTGAGGTTTCCCCGTGAATGTAATCCCGGCCTTCTGCACTTCCTGGTAGGGGAGGAGCCAGACCAACGATTCATCGCTGAGATCGCCGACCTGAATACGGTTTCCCCAAGGATCGCGGAAGTCGCACCGAAAACCTGGCTGCATCTTCAGCTTGTATTTACTCATCAACTTGCGCCGGACTTCTTTGATCTGCTTGGCATCCCGGACCATCAGACCGAAATGTTTCACACGGTCCGGTTGCAGTTTCTCCACTTCAAAAATCGCCATGAATTGATGCGCACCCAGCTTGCACCAAGCTGCGCCCTCGCCCCCACTGAGCATCGTCAAGCCAAAGACATCGGCATAGAACTTCACGGCCTTCTTGGCGTCCGTCACTTCGATCACGATATGGTTACACCCGTAGACTTGGACTGCCATTATGCACCTGACTTTCTTGTCAGCTGATCCACTTCGACCTTCGTGAAGGCCGCCACAAATCGGTCGGGAGGCTGCGCGCCGGACAGCGCATAGGTCCCGTTCAGCAGGAAATAGGGGACGCTACGAATACCGAGCCGATGCCCCGCCGATTCTTCAGCCTTCACCTCTGCCGTTCCATCCTGACCTCTGAGAAATGGCTCGGCCTTGAGCCCGGCACGTTCAGCCAACTGTGCAAGGACGGAGAGCGACCCGATATCCGCACCCTCTTCGAAATACCCTTGAAAGAGCGAGTCGACCATGGCGTTTTGGCACCCCTGTTGTCCCGCATACCAAATCAGCCGATGGGCCAAGAAGGTATTGGACGTCCGCGCAATGTTTTCGAACGCAAACTGAATTCCTTCCTCGGCTCCGGCCGCGAGGACATGTTCTTCCATTTGCCGAAACGCATCCAAGCTACCGAACTTTGCTTCGAGATAGGCTGTGCGTTCGAGGCCTTCGTTCGGCATCGTCGGATTCAGTTGAAACGGCCGCCATGTAATCTCCGGCTTCACCAGATCGTTCGATTCGCTCAGCGCCCGTTCCAATCGACGTTTCCCCACGTAGCACCAGGGACAGACGACATCGGAATAGATGTCGATCGTGAGAATCCGGTCGTTCATGACAGATGCCCCATCTTGCCCGCTTGGTAATCGTTCACGGCTTGAACCAGCTCCGCCTTGCTGTTCATGACAAACGGCCCATAGCGGGCAATCGGTTCCTCAATCGGTGCTCCGCTCATCACCAAGAGACGACTGTCCTCTTGCGCGTCAATCGTGACCTGCGAGCCATGTCGGTTGCACACAATCAGTTCAGCTTCCCCAGCCGCTTGTGATCCGTTGACGGAGGCACGACCCTGCAACACAAAGAACGAGGCATTGTGCCCTTCAGGAAACGTCAATGTCGTGCTCTGTCCGGCCGTCAATGCGAGATCGTAGAGTTCAACCGGCGTGAAGGTCCGCGCCGGGCCGTTCTGTCCCTGGAACGATCCGGCAATGACCCGCAATCGACCGGCGCCATCGCCGAGCACGACGACCGGAATATCCACGTTGAGAATCGTTTGATAACCGGGAGGAGACATTTTCGACGTCGCCGGGAGGTTCACCCACAATTGAATCGCGTGGAGCGTACCGCCCTTCTTCGCAAACCCCTTCTCGTGAATTTCCTCATGGACGATGCCAGACGCGGCTGTCATCCATTGCACATCGCCCGGGCCGATCACGCCGGCATGTCCGGCAGAGTCGCGATGCGCCACCATCCCTTCATAGACGATGGTGACGGTTTCAAACCCGCGATGCGGATGCTCCCCCACGCCGCGCGGTCGGTCGGTCGGCGAAAAGTACTGCGGCCCGGCATAGTCCAGCATGAGAAAGGGGCTGACCTCACGATCGAGCTCATTACTGGGAAAGAGATTTCGCACGGGAAATCCGTCACCGACCATATGAGTCGAGCCGGGCTGAAACAGACCCACTATTCCTTTTGCGACTATTGTATCCGTTGCCATGGTCTCCCCCTTCCAGTTACACCATACTCCTCAAGGCGGCAGCGATGGTCACCGTGCCGCGGACAAGCGATGCGGGCCGTTCGTACCCGATCGCCCCTGTGGAGAATGAGGTATACATCTCCTCAAATAGTTTCGCGGCTTCATCAGAAAAACCGAACGATGTGAACGTCGGCACGACTGCGCTCAGGGGCGCATGCTGAGCGGAGACTGATTTTTCAAGAATCTGCCCAAGCGCAACGGCCACATCATTGGGACTGTACTCTTCCGGCCCCGCCAGTTCGATGACCTGCTTGCCCTTTCCTCCGGCCATCAACTGCTCCGCGCCCACACGACCGATGTCTTGAGTCGAAATCATCGGCACCTTCGCCGTCGGCGCAATGAATGTCGGCAGGATACCCTGCCCCTTGGCCATGCCAGCACCCGGTGCCCAGTTGTCCATGAAATAGCAGGGACGCAAGATGGTCAGATGCTTGGCCACAGCCCCGAGCGCCTGCTCGCCATAACGAGCGGCCTGGATGGGCCCTGTGTCTTTCGCAATGTGGGCGCCGATTGACGACAAGAAGACGACGTGCGGAATTCCGCTGGCCTTCACGGCTTCCGCAGCCTGATCCATACGTTGCCGTTGTTCGGAGAGCCAGGCCGTTGCCCCATAGTTTGGTGGACAGCAGATAGAGACCCGACGCGCCTGCTAAGGCTTTCGTCATCGCTGGCACATCCTCCAGCGAGGCGACCGCAACCTCCGCCCCCTTCGCTTTCCAAGACGCAGCCTTGTCAGCCGAGCGCACAACAATTCTCACCGGCTGCTTCCGATTCAGCAATGTCTCGGCGACCGCTGACCCCGTATTCCCTGTGGCACCGACAACAACGAACATGATGGAGCCTCCTTTACCCGGCAACCGTTATAACTTCTCAGTGATGATACGATCCGCTGACCACCGGCCCGCGCCTGTGACGAGCAACGCCACGGCGATGCCGATCACTAACAGATGATACTCATATCCTTCGCCGGCCTGTTTCCCGAACCAGTTCATAAAGAATCCGTTCGGGAGATGCGAGGTCGTAATGGCGCCTAGCATGATCACGATGAAACTCGCCGCAGCGAAGCGCGTCAGCAGCCCGAGCAACAGCGCCAGACTGCCGAGGGACTCTCCGACGATTACCAAGAGAGCGACGATCCAAGGCAAGTGCATGGTCTCCGTGAAGAATCCCATGGTCCCGGAGAATCCGAACCCGCCATACCACCCCAGCAACTTCTGGGCTCCATGCGGGAACATCACCAGCCCGAGCGTCAGACGCAGAACAAGCCCGGTCCAGCTATTGTCCGTGTAAAATAATTGCCGCATCGCGCTCCTCCCTTATTTGTTTCACCACTCCGTCCCATCGCCTTACGACCTACGCCGCACCTCACGCCACTTCGATTATAATAGTCCTAGTTAGTACGATGTCAACAAGGAAAATCCACCTCGTGAGTTCGTGAATACAATTGTGAGTGGGATCAATCGGTTCGAGCGAGATGGGGGAGAAGGGCGGGTGCGGATCAGTCGCGCCGCGACCCTTTCATCGCTCGTTCCACTTCTCGGCTGGCTTCACGCGTCTTGTCGGATTCCCGGCGGTCATGCTGTTTCTTGCCTTTGGCCAACCCAAGTTCGACTTTGGCCAGGCCCCGATTAGAGAAATAAATGCGGAGCGGGATGATCGTGAGCCCCTGTTGTTGCGTCTTGACGAGGAGTTTATTGATCTCCTTACGATGCAGAAGGAGTTTCCTGGTACGGAGCGGCTCATGATTCGAGAGGTTACCGTGGCTATACGGGCTGATGTGGCAATGGTGGAGAAAGATCTGCCCCTCCCTCACGCTGGCATAACTATCTTGCAGGTTCACGCGCCCCTCACGGAGAGACTTGACCTCCGTGCCCTGGAGCATCATACCCGCCTCGAACTTCTCTTCAATGAAGTAGTCGTGGTACGCCTTGCGATTCGTGACCACCGGCCGTTCGAAGCTCTCTCTCTCTTTCCCCATCAGGCATTAGACTTTCATTGTCAGAAGGTGAGCGATCAACATTCGCTCTAGAATACCAGGAAAAGACCGCCCGAGTATGACCGGGAGCTGGCTACTGATTGCCTCATCCGATTTTGATATAATGACGTCATGCGTGGACTTGGCTCCATCGATTCAGTGTCCAACGTCCTCGAGGGACTGGCTCGCCGTCTGGGGCTCGAATCCAAGCTGCTCGAAAGCCGCATGCGGCGGGATTGGGTCTCCATCGTCGGGGAGCCCATGGCCTCGAATACCTGGCCCGATCAGATTCGGTACAAGAAACTCTACCTCTTAGTCCACAACAGTGTCTGGCTCCACCAACTCACATTCCTGAAACCGACGCTCATCGAAAAGCTCAACAGGGTAGCTGGCTCGGACCTCATTACGGACATTGTATTGCGGGTAGGGACGCTACCGAAAGTCGACCGTGCAGCCGCGTTACCAGAGGTTCTTCAAGCGCCTGCCTTCCCACCGAGTGACGCGCTGCTCGCAGAAATCTCGGCGCATGTGACCACGATCCAAGACCCGGATCTCCGCAATCACCTGGCGCAGCTCATGGCGCAGTCGCTGGCTCAACCGCATGGTCCAAAGGCACGCTGAGCGGTCCCTTGAAGAGCTGGTGGGCATAGACCTGCGTCGCTGCCGTTTCAGGACCAGCCAGCAGCGGACCGATCCGCCCTTCTTCGTCCGACTCCGTAATCTGATACAGCCCCCGCAAGGCTTTTCGAAACCCTTCGCGCACATCTCGATCTTCGCCGGTCAGATACTTGTGCAGCATCATCGGATCCGCCCAGTCATCAAGGGAAAAAATATAGATGGTGAGGCGGCGGTAGCGGTTGGTCGGATCGTCGGGCGTCGTCGGCCTGACTTTGAGCGACCCAAAGTTTCTTGATTCGCGACCGACTTTGCGGAAGCGTTCGATCAGCGTTTCGATTTCCTGATCGCTCGTCCAGGAGGGAACATGAATCGCGACGGCTGTCTCTTCTTGAGATCCGATGCTATAGGGAGGGATCGATCGATCGGGACGGCTGAGATACATCCCGCTCCAGATCAGGACGAAGGACCCGACGAATACGCCAATAGCCATCTTGACGACCGTATCCAGCGGCTTCTTCGGCTGAGATCCGGAAGGGGGCGTTGAAGAAGCATCCTGTTCGTGCATGGCAAGAAGGATAACGCCGCGCGACCCCTTACGTGCCTCCCTCTTCAGGGAGCACTTCGACCGCTTCCGCCAACCGCGCAACGGCCACGACCCGATCGCCCTCGCCATCGAGATCGAGAATCCGAACGCCCTGAGTATTGCGGCCGATCTCGCGGAACTCATCCACCTTGCACCGAAGCACCTTGCCGTGAGCGGCCATCAGCATAATCTCATCGCCGTCTCTGACTTGCAGGAACCCGACGGCAAGTCCGTTGCGCTCATTGGTCTTCACGCTGATGATGCCCTTCCCCCCGCGTCCCTGAATGCGATACTCGTTCACCGGCGTGCGCTTCCCGTAGCCACCCTCCGTGACCGTGAGGATTTGGGTGGTGGAGTCCGGCGTAATGGTTTCCATGCCGATGACTTCGTTGCCTTCCTCGAGCGCAATGCCGCGCACCCCGTGCGCCGTACGTCCCATCGGACGGACATCGTCTTCCTTGAAGCGAATTGTAATGCCTTTCTTCGTGCCCAACAAGATTTCCCGCTGGCCGTCGGTGACATGCACGCTGATGAGCCGATCTCCCTTATCCAAGGACAGCGCGATAATGCCACCCAGGCGGGGATTGCCGTAGGCCGACAGTTCCGTCTTCTTGATGATGCCCTGCTTGGTCGCCATGACGACGAACCGGTCGTCGCGGAACTCCTTGACCGGCACGGTCGCCGTGACCTTCTCATCGCCGGTCAGCGCTAAGAGATTCACGAGCGCTTTGCCCTTGGCAGCCCGCCCTGCATCCGGAATCTCATGGACTTTCAGCCAATAGACCTTCCCGGCATCCGTGAAGAACAGGAGCGACTCGTGCGTGGAGGCGGTGAACAGGGTCACGACAAAATCCTCTTCCTTGACCCCCATCCCGATTTTGCCCTTGCCGCCGCGCCGCTGCGCTCGATACAGGGTGACCGGATTGCGCTTGATATAGCCGGCATGCGAGATCGTGACAACCACCTCTTCGTTCGCAATCATGTCTTCCAGGGTGATCTCTGCTTCTTCTTTCACAATCTGTGTGCGACGCTCGTCCTTATAGGCTTCGCGCACTTCGATCAGCTCTTCCTTGATGATCGTCCGCACCAGCGCTTCGCTGCTCAAGATCGACTTGAGACGCTCGATCTGCTTCAAGACTTCTTTATATTCCTCAATGAGTTTGTTGCGCTCCAATTGCGTGAGGCGCTGGAGTCGCATCTCCAAAATCGCGTTCGATTGAATTTCGCTCAGCGCAAATTCCCGCATCAGGCCCACGCGGGCTTCATCAGGCGATTGTGCCCGTCGGATCAGGGCGATCACCGCATCCAGATTATCGAGTGCGATCTTGAGGCCCTCAAGGACATGGGCTCGCTCTTCTGCCTTGCGTAGCTCGAAGGCCGTCCGGCGGACGACGACTTCGCGCCGATGCTCGATGAAATGGTGCAGGATCTGCTTGAGGTTCAACACCTCCGGCCGTTTGTTCACCAACGCGAGCATGATGACCCCGAAGGTCGTCTGGAGTTGCGTCAGCTTATACAGATTGTTCAACGTGATGAGCGGGATCTCACCGCGCTTGAGTTCGATGACAACACGAATGCCGTCCCGATCGGACTCGTCGCGAAGATCGGAAATCCCCTTGATCCGTTCGTCGCGGATCAACTCGGCGATCTTTTCGATCAACTTGGATTTATTGACCTGATAGGGCAGCTCCGTGACGATCAGCCGTTCACGATCCGTGCGTTCATCCGTCTCGACCTTCACTTTTGCGCGCAGCGTCAGCAGACCCCGGCCACTTTCGTACGCGGACTTGATGCCGGCCGTGCCGTAGATAAACCCGGCCGTCGGGAAGTCTGGACCAGGAATCTTTTTCATTAACTGGGGAATCGTGATCTCAGGATTCTCCAAGAACAGAAGCAGCGCTTCGATCACTTCACCGACATTGTGGGTCGGAATGTTGGTGGAATAGCCCACCGCAATGCCGCCGGCACCGTTGACGAGCAGGTTCGGGATTTTCGAAGGGAGAACCAGCGGTTCAACCAGCGACTCGTCGTAGTTCGGCCCGAAATCGACCGTATCCTTGTCGATATCGGCAAGCATGTCCTCGGCGACCTTGGTCAGCCGGGCTTCGGTATACCGCATGGCCGCCGGCGGATCGCCGTCGACCGATCCAAAGTTGCCCTGCCCGTCCACGAGCATATAGCGCATGTTGAAGGGTTGCGCCATCCGAACGAGCGTATCGTAGATCGCACTGTCCCCGTGGGGATGGTAGTTCCCCATGATTTCGCCGACGATCTTGGCAGACTTACGATAGGCCCGGTTCGACGCCAGGCCCATTTCGTTCATGCCATGGAGAATGCGGCGATGGACCGGCTTGAGGCCGTCACGCACGTCGGGGAGCGCCCGGCCCACGATGACGCTCATCGCGTAACTCAGGTACGACGAGCGCATCTCGTCTTCAATGGCGATCTGTCCTAACCGTTCATCAGGGGGCATCTAATTTTCTCCACGGATGCTGAA
>JANOMG010000457.1:0-4337 GCA_031420175.1 Nitrospira sp. | reverse complement strand
AATATGAGGGTGCGACCTCCCGGCGGGTTGGCAGATCGGGATGCACGGGATGTTCCGAGAAGAGCGTGCGGAACCACAGCTCGACTCCAAAAATCATCCTCAGACAAGCGACGTCAAACCTATAGGCCTCTTCCCCACGGTTATAGCAGTTAGCCATCGTTTGATAGGCGGTCCAGATTTGGCCGCCATCGACCCATCCCATGGAGGCAACGGACAGCGACTGGAAGATGGCCGCGCTCGATTCAGCGAGGAGTGCTTGGGCAAACATGCAGGAGAAGTCGGCCTTGTGGACTCTTTCGCGCACCGATGTCGGGAGTCGCTCGCCCAGGGCTTTGCGCAGAATGAACTTTGGGTTATCCCGCCACCGTTGCTCTTCCGGCAAGGCGAGAGCGAATTCAATGATGCGTCGGTCGTTAAATGGATGGCGTTTCTCCAACGCAAAGGACGATGAAGCGCGTTCGTCCATTTCGGTCCCGTGAATGCCGAAGCCGTGCACGGTCGACCGGAATAGGTCTTGCTGGGCATAACTGGAAAAGGCAGGTGCGAAGGAGGCCTGGCGAATGCGTTCCTGCATGTGCGTCCGGTGCCAAAACTCGGGGGATATCCAGTCGGGAATGTTGGTGCGTCCGAGGAGCCATTTTCCAAGATTCCGGCAGGATTGAGGACTGAGCGGGAGGAGGCCGAATTGCACAAGCGGCGCAGAGAAGAGGTCACGCGAGGAGCGGTCACAGTACAACGGGCGATCTGCATGGAGCCGTCGGAGCAGCGTTCCTAGCTTCAGCGTGCGGAGCAGGTCAGCATAATGAAAAAAGCTGCCGGTCAGCCAGTCGTCTCCCCCAGATCCTGTCAGGAGAACGCGGCAACCCTGCTGCTGAGCCAATGCCCGAAGCGAGTTGCTCATGGCGCCATTCGGGTGGTCTGGAAGGTCCTGGAAGCGGAGTACATCGTCAAGAAAGCTGGCCAGGGCTGGCACCTGTGGGTGGATGCGGTGTGAAGGGAAGGAGCCCTGTGTGGTTACGTCGTCGATGAATGCGCTTTCATCGCACGGCAGTCCTGGAAAAATGAGGGAGAAGGTGAGAAAGCGGTCTCGGTCTTGCGGATTCGTTCGCGAGAAGGCTTGCAGTAAACTCACTACGGATGAGGAGTCGAGGCCGCCACTCAACTCCAGGCCGATGGGCCTGTGACTGCGCAGCCTGCATTGCACAGCCCTGTTGAAGAGCTCGTAGAAATGCTGGGCGTAGTCGTCATCATTCGAATATTCAATCCGGCGGCCTGGATCAATTGTCCAATAGCGGCGTGTCTCGCTCTTGCCTGGGCGAACGACCAGAATGTGAGCTGGCTCAAGCCGGGAGATCCCTTCGTAAAGGGTCTCGGCATTGGTGACGACAGTTCCGGTCAGGAATTCGGCGACCATTGCTTCATTGGGACGGCGGGGGGTCGCATCGTGTTCGAAGAGTGGAGGAATTTCGGATGCCCAACAGAAGGTTGATCCCTGAAGACAGTAATAGAAAGGCTTAAGCCCCAGAATGTCGCGTGCGCAGAAGAGCTGCTGACGTGGGCCGTCCCAGACCACCAGCGCAAAGTCGCCGATGACGTGTTCGGGACAATGCTCTCCCCAACGCTGATAGGCGCGGAGCATCAACTCTGCATCCGTATTGGTGCGAAGGTGGAAGCCTGCGGAATCCAGGGAGAGGACGAGGTCTTCTCGATTGTCTATCCGTCCATCCAACGCCAGGCAAAGGGTTCCCGTTTCATCCGACCACGGTTGCCGTTCATAGAGCGATTCCGGAGTCGTGTGGAGCATCACATGGCCTATGCCCACGGACCCTTCAATCCAGTAATCCGAAGCGTCAGGTCCGCGGTGGGCAAGCCGATGGATCATGCGCTGCAGAAGGGCGGGGTCAGCCGGTCTTCCGTCGAGGTGATAGATCCCCGCCAGTCCACTCATGCTGATAACCGAAGGAAGAGCGCATAGCGGTTTGTGAAGGAGAGCCGGTCACCCAAAACGATGCCACCTTGTTCGACCCATGCATGTCCTTCCAGGGTGGCCATATTCTTGCTGACGCCGAGACAGAGCTCTACAGATTCTTGTCGCGCGCATAACAGCCAGAAGAGGAGAAGTGAGCGTGGGAGGCAGCGACCATCTCTGTGACTCACGGCCGTCGCCAGGTCGACCAGGGCCAATAATCGATCCACCGTGCAGCGAGTATGGAACAAGGGAACCTGGCCGAGCAGAGGAGATGAGGCGGTGCGCGACAGGAGGGAGGTGAGGCGCGGGAGAGCCATGGTGGTGAGAACGACTCTGAGCCCAAGAGACAGTGCGGTAAGTTGCAGGAGCAGTGCGTGTTCGACGAGCGTGAGATTAGCGAGCCGTTGGAGTTTGCTCAGCATCGGTCGTCAGTAACCCCTTGGCTAGGAGTTGATCGATCAGGGCGTCCACGTCTTTCTGGAGCCTGAGGGCGTCCACGTCGTATTCGGCGAGGAGGGTTTCAATGACCAATTCGGTTGAACCATGTTCGGCTATAAGATGCCACAGGCGAGTGCCCACTGCATCGAGCCCGAAATAGGTGCCCGTGCTGAGATTCAGCAGCACGGATTCTCCCGCCAAGTCGCGAAACACTACATCGTCAGCGATATGGAAATGCATGAGCCGTGTCCATGATACGGAGAGTAATGGCTCTACGATAGCCTCAGGTCGAGGGAGTGTCAAGACGCACGGTTACGCCTGAGGATCACCGTGCGCGAGTGAGAGGCAGGGGCAAGGTTTCCTACAGTAACTTTGCCAGAATTATAGCCGCGTCCGCTGCCCCTGTTGTCGGGGGCGGGGGTGCTGCGGGCATCGGGAGATCAATGACCTTTCTGAGCGCTGGCTCCCACTGGCCTTGCGTGAAGTCGTCGATTGATAGTTCGATCCCGCGTCCGTAGCGATGGAGATAGTCGACCAGCGGCGGTTCATCGGCAAAATTGTATCGTCGGACGTACACGACTGGCTGCTGAAGCGTAACGGCCTCAACGATGGTGCCATAACCGGGTTTGGTCATGATGACGTCTACAGAGGCAAGCAGGGTCTTAAAGGAGAATGGAAGCGTCTCAGTGGAGTGAATACGGGAATATCCCGGTGGGACTGGGCCGTCGAAGAGGAAGCGATAGTGGCGCAGCTGTTCCATTCGTTCAAGCGGGAGGGACGTGAGCGGAATACCACCGAATCCGACTAAGACGGTGCGTTCGTCGGGCCTCAGTACGAGGGCCGAGGCCAGTCGGTCTCGTTCAGGGGAGGCGGGGCTGGCTATCGGGCCAATATCGCTGATGTTCCGGAAGGCATCGATTCTGGGCGCAGGGGTGATGCGAAGGGCCATGTCGGCTTTCGCATAGGATTCACGGATATGCTGAATCAACTGTCGGTGTGAAGAGTCTGATGTGTGACAGTACTCGTTGAGCACGAGGTCCCAGGTAAAGCTCGCCAAGGCGACGGTCGGTATCTGTGCGCGAGAACCGGCCTCGATGGCGAGGTAGGGTGTGTCGCCAATAATTAGCGCGGGTGAGGCTATGTGCATGGCGGTGATTTCGTTGGACAAGCGTGCGTCCCAGGTATCGTGGAAGTGCTGGTAAGCCTCCCAGGTCGCATTGATGTCGATCGTGAGAGGGCCGTCTTGGACACAGCCGATATCTTGCTGGACCGGTTGAAGGTCCCAGGGAATCGTCAGGCGGTCGCGGAAAAATGAGGCTGGGACTGTCGTGCGGAGGATGGCGATCATTCCGGGTACGAGGGTGCCCAGTGCATTGAGTACGGGCACCACTTGTGCCGCGTGACCATAGCCGTGTCCGGAGATCGCACACCAAATTAGCGGCATAGTAGAGTGCTGAAAAAGCTCCTCAACGTCGTTCGCGGTTCATCGAAATCCTCAACGTACCCATTCGGGAAACGAGCTGTCTTGCAGCTCGGGGGCAGGTGGGTGAGGAAGGGTATGCCTCCGGTTTCGACTCGCCTGCGGCTTTGTTGAAAAAGCTTGTTGAGCACCCAGAATGAGATGCGTGAAGTCGTATGCACCTAACTCAGTTGCCGGAGAGTCCCGGCTCTAACGGCGCGATGTTGTATTGCAGCTCGAGGTCGAACTCGTCGATCAATTCATTGGCCGTGGCAGCGCCGAGATCGGAGCGCACTTCGTTGATCACAAGATCGATCGCCATCCCGGCCTGTGCCCCGTACTGCGTCATCGCCGATTCGATTCGCTGTCTGGCTTCTTCAATCTTCATGGGGTACTCCTCATTCCATCACGACCCGATTCGTAATCCCAATGTCCCAGGAGCCTGCCCGACGTTGCCATTTGTTACGATGC
>JANOMG010000456.1:0-6094 GCA_031420175.1 Nitrospira sp. | reverse complement strand
CCCTTCCTTGACAGGAAAAAGAAGCAGAGACTATAGTTAAAATCGCGTTGAAACAGCCAGTTTCATACGGTTCAGATAGAAAAGAGGGCGTCATGACAATTGCGCAGATGGACCCGGCTGTGGCCTTGGCAGAGTTGCGGGCCTCTAAGCCCGATAGAGTGACGATCGTGCTATTGAGCGGCGACATGGACAAGGCGATGGCGGCGTTCATTATTGCCACTGGGGCTGCTGCTATGGGAATGCGGGTTACCGTCTTTTTCACGTTCTGGGGCCTCAATACCATTCGCCGGAAAGGTGCCGCCAGCTCTGCGAAGGATTGGCTTCGTCGAATGTTCGGCCTTCTGAATACCGGAGGTGCGGATAACCTGCCGCTCTCGCGGTTCCATTTCTGGGGCCTGGGGACGAAGATGATGAAAAAGGTCATGAGGCAGAACCGGATGCCTGGTGTGCCGGAACTGATGGAGACGGCGCTGGATCTCGGTGTGCACTTCATTGCCTGCACGACCACCATGGGGCTGATGGGGATTACCAAAGACACGCTCATCGAGGGCATCGATCAGTTCGCAGGGGTGACGACCTACCTTGCGGAAGCCAAGCAGGGCAGTGTGAATTTGTTCATTTAAATGAGCGAGACAAGCGCAAAGGGCGTGAAAAGCGAGACGTGTAGTGACCAAGTCGCCTGCGCCGCGTGCCTTTTTTGTGGAGTAAAGAAATGATTCAAGCCGATGTGAAGCTCGATACGCTCGGGTACTTTTGCCCAATGCCGATTATTATGACCTTGAAGAAGATCAAGGAACTGACGTTGGGCCAGGTCCTTGAAGTCGTGTCAGACGACGAAGGCATTAAAAAAGACATGCCGGCCTGGTGCGACACGACCGGCCATCAGATGGTCGGGCTCGAAGAGGAACAGACGAAGTCGGGAATGATTTATAAAGCGTTTGTGAAAAAGACGAAGTAACCGCATAGACTCAGTGGAGAGTGGGAGGCCGGAGGAATGATGAGATGATCACGCCTCCGGCTTCGTTGTTTTGATGCGTGAAATGGAGTCGGACGTGGATCGGATCGTCGAATGTGTGCCCAACTTCAGTGAGGGGCGAAACCAGGCGACGGTGCGTGCGCTGGTAAGCGCCGTGGAATCCGTGCCAGGGGTTTGGCTGTTGGATCACACGATGGATCGGGACCACCATCGTTCCGTCCTGAGTTTTGCCGGTGAGCCGGATGCCGTGGCTGAAGCGGCTTTTCGCACCGTTCGCGTGGCGACCGATCTCATCGATCTTCGAACGCACGAGGGCGTGCATCCTCGTGTGGGGGCTACGGATGTCATGCCCTTCGTGCCGGTGCGAGGCGCGACGATGGAGGATTGTATCCATCTGGCGAAGCGCGTGGGGCAACGGGTCGGAACAGAGCTGGAGATTCCGGTATTCCTGTATGAGCAAGCGGCCCTACACCGCGATCATGCCCCGCTCGAATCGGTCCGTCGAGGCGGGCTGCAAGGCCTGGCTTTCCGCATAGCCTCCGATCCTGACTGGACACCGGATTTCGGTCCCCCCCACCTCCATGAGACGGCCGGTGCCATCGTGATTGGCGCGCGACCTCCTTTGATCGCGTTCAATGTGAATCTCCGCTCGACGGACCTGGCGCTGGCTCGATCCATCGCGAAGGACATTCGCCAATCGAACGGAGGGCTGCCCCATCTCAAAGCCATCGGGGTGGAGTTGGCCAGTCGTCGAATGGTTCAGGTCGCCATGAATCTCACCGATTACATCATCACTCCGATCCATGTTGCGTTCGAAGCGGTCCGCACCCGTGCGTCCGCGCAAGGCGTGGCGGTTGCGGGGAGCGAAGTGATCGGACTGGTGCCTCAAGCGGCCTTGGTTCAGGTTGCCGTGCAGAGCCTGTCGCTCGAACAGTTCAATGCAACGCAGGTATTGGAGACAAGGTTGGAGGCTCGGTTGTCAGGTAAGCAGGCCGATCATGCCTCGTCACGCACACAGGAACCGGTTGATCTGCAGGCGCAATCGCTCGCGGATTTTCTGGAGGCTGTGGCTGCGGCAACTCCGCTTCCAGCCGGCGGCACGGTTGTGGCCTTCGTCGGCGCGCTTGCAGCTTCGCTGGGAGTCATGGGGGCTCGACTGAGCAAGCAGCGAGCAGTCGAGCATCGGTTGAGTGAAATTAGCCGGCGGCTTTGCGAATTGATGCAGGCAGACGGCGAGGCCTATCAGCGATTTCTTCAGGCCACGACACTCACGAAGTCAGACAAGACCCGTCCTGCCGTGTTGTCCTCTGCACTCCACCTGGCGACGGAGATCCCGCTCGAAATCGCCGAACAGGCGACGGAGGCCGGAGTCCTTCTCCATGCCTGCTCGGCAGGAGTAAAGCCTCGGGTTCGGTCTGACATGACCGTTGGGTTAATGCTGGCGATTGCCGCGGCTGATGCGGGACGGCACACCGTCGGAGAAAATATAAAAATTCAACTCAATCAACGGCTTAAGAAGTCTCTTCTCCGCCGTATCGAGCAGATGACAATCCGTCTTGAGGAACTCAAGGGGCTATGCTACAGTGCGCCCCTTGGTCAGGGTCGTACTGACACGAGAAAAAAACCTGTACAGGCATCGCCTGGGAAAGTAGACAGACGGGAAGAATGGAAATCAAAGTCTTCAATAATAACGTCGAAAAAGCCCTCAAAGTTGCCAAAAAGAAGCTCGCGGGGGAAGGCCTCTTCCGGGAACTGAAGCGTCGGCGGTTTTACGAGAAGCCGAGCGTCAGGAAGAAAGCCAAAGAGCGCGAGGCACAGCGTCGGCGTCAAAAATGGTTGGCGAAGCGTAAGCCAGAATAAGCATCGTACCGCGGGCTCGCCCGTTCGGTTGATGGTATTCTTCCCAAGGCCTCCGTATTTCTTCCTTGTCCATGCGCCAGGATCACATCACTGTTGCGCTTCGCATTGTGAAGCGCGAGATTCGGCAGTGGGAGGAGCCGGTCCTCGGCGTCGTGGCTCGCGAGTCGAATCGGGATCCCTTCCGCATCCTCATTTCCTGTCTGCTCAGCCTCCGAACCAAAGATAAGACGACCGGTGAAGCCAGCGCCAGACTCTATGCGCTTGCGCATCAGCCTGCCACGATGCTGACCATTCCGCTTCAGACAATTGAACAGGCCATCTATCCCGTCTGTTTCTACCGAACGAAAGCCAAATCCATTCATGCGATTTGTCGTCGGCTGTTGGACGTCTATGGAGGCACCGTTCCCGATTCCATCAAGGAGCTGGTCACGCTGTCAGGAGTCGGCAGGAAAACGGCGAATTTGGTGGTGACGGTCGGGTTTGGCAAACTAGGCATCTGTGTGGATATCCATGTCCATCGGATCAGCAATCGCTGGGGTTACGTGAAGACGAAGACGCCGGAGGAGACCGAAGACGCGCTACGCAACAAGCTTCCCAAGCAGCATTGGATTACGTTTAACGATCTGCTCGTTCCTTACGGCCAGCACCTCTGCCAGCCGGTCTCGCCGTTCTGCAGCAAGTGCAACCTCACGGAATATTGCGATCGGGTCGGGGTAACGCGCTCGCGCTGAGCGAGCGCACGCGAGACGTGCGAGACTGGCAGGACGGGCGAGACGAGGTGGGAATTCAATCTGTCCACGTCGCGCCTGTCTCGCTTTTCGTGCGAGTCTCGCGCTAGCATCCTGCTAAATGAAGAGCGTTGTTTCCGCGTCCGAGGTGAGCGCAATAATGGCAGGGAGTCCCATGACTTCATCGACATTCTTTGTGACGGCGGCACTGTCCACGCCCATATATTCCAGGCCGGCGCTGCAGGCGATCAGACGAAACTTCCCGACGTGTTTTGCATCTTGAAACATTTCCGAAATCTTCGGGACCTTCTTCTCTTTCAATAAACGAGTGATCTCGTCTGCCGATGAAGCATATTCCGGCGGAAAGTCGATCACGTCGATCTTGCCTTCGGCCAGTTTCTTGATCGTCCAGAACAAGAGAATCACGATCACGTCCTTTCCCATCGCCGCGGCCGTGAGGCCCAGGGTCGCGACCTGGTGCAGGGTATCGTAGGTGGCGTGATGGGCGAAGATGACGAACTTGGGTTGGGGTGGCATCGGTGGTCGCTATTTCTTTGGGGCGCGTGCTTTGACGCTGTTTATGTAATCGGTGATGGCCGCATCGACTTCGCCCAGGGTCATGGGGCGGTCATGCGTTTCACTTTCGTCCACGAGATACCGATCCTGCTCTTTTTCCTGCCGTAGGACCACGGAATTTTCCGGGGTCACCTCGATTAGCATGAACCACTCGCGGGTCCCCTGCGTGATGACGACCTCCTTGCCCAGCCCTTTTTTTGTAATCTCGATATGAAGATCGTCCGATGCGTAGAGGAAGGAAGGAATCGTCAGGAGCCCCAAGCCAAGGACTGCGATCCCGAGCAAGGTGCTGATCCGACGTGTGAGGGACAAACGAGATGGCATGGTCCGCAGATTATAGCCCGTTGCCAAAGGCGCCGTAAACCGTCGATGTCACTTGGCTGCTGGCTTGAGTGGCCCCAGGTCGCATGTTAGGATGCGCGTCCCATGGATGGCGTACTCGCAACAGTTCAGCAATGGATTCCGGTCGATGTGCTCATCGGTCTCACCGTGGCCTCGGTCATCGGATTTGTCGGCTCGTTGATTGCCATCCCGCTGATTCTGGTCCGTTTGCCGGCTGATTATTTTGACACGCGCACTCCCCGCCATTGGATGAAAGACCATCATCCCCTGCTGCGTCTGTTGGGGTTGGTCGTGAAGAACGTCGTGGGTGTGGTGTTTGTCTTAGCGGGCTTTGCTATGATTTTTTTGCCAGGGCAGGGTCTGCTGACGATGCTGATCGGGGTATCGCTCATGGATTTTCCCAGAAAGCGCGAGTTGGAGGCTAAAATGGTGGGCCAGCCGACCCTGCTGGGCATCATCAATGCCATGCGCCACAAGTTTGGTAAATCACCGCTGACACTGGCTCCCGATCCCTAACGCCGATTCCCAACACCATGCCGAGCACCGAGTCCAGCCGCAAGACGCTCTACCTGATCGATGGGAGCGCCTATATCTATCGTGCATTCTTCGCCCTGCCGGCGATGAATAATTCCCAAGGCCTCCAGACCAACGCCATCCTCGGCTTCACGACGATGTTGCTGAAGATTATGCGCGAGAAGAAGCCGGATGGCCTCGTCGTGGCGTTCGACGAAAAAGGTCCGACGTTGCGCCATGCGGAATTCAAGGACTACAAGGCACAGCGGCCGCCGATGCCGGACGGGATGAGTGCCCAGATTCCCTACATCCATCGCGTGGTGGGTGCCCTCAACATTCCCGCCGTCCGGCAGTCCGGGCATGAGGCGGACGATTTGATCGGTACACTCGCGCACCAGGCCGAACAGGCCGGCTTTGACGTCGTCATCGTCACCGGCGACAAGGACATGTTCCAACTCCTGACACCCCACGTGCGCATCTACGATCCGGTGAAAGATAAATGGCTGGGCGAAGCGGAGTGCCGCGAACGGTTTGGCGTCGAGCCGGCGCGTGTCGTGGAGATCATGGGGCTCATGGGCGATGCCGCGGATAATATTCCCGGCGTGAAGGGCATCGGTGAGAAAACGGCGATGAAGCTGATCGCCCAGTTCAACACGATTGAAGAACTCCTCCGCCGCGTCGAGGAAGTCACGCCGCCACGGATCAAGGCTTTGTTGATCGATCAGGCCGAGAACGCCCGCCTCAGCCGTAGGCTGGTGACCATCCAGCTAGATAGCCCCATCCCCTTCGAGCCCGAGACCTATCATATGAAGCCGCCACATCAGGACCAGCTCACCGATTTATTGCGTGAATTGGGGTTCACCCAACTCCTTAAATCCTTTCACCCATCGTTCACACAGGCTGAGAAGGAGGAGGTGGAGACGGCGCTCGTGCAGGATGAACCCTCTGCACAGCGATTTGTGGAGGGACTGCCGAAGGGCGGTGTCCTCGGCCTGCAATGTCTGCTCTCCCCTGGGCCCGGTGCGCAGGCGGATGTGCAGGGAATCGCGCTGTCCACGGGGGACAAAACCGCCTTCATTCCGCTCGACGTCCATGCCTA
>JANOMG010000455.1:0-13942 GCA_031420175.1 Nitrospira sp. | reverse complement strand
GAATCCGGATCTCCATAGCCCCGATTCTAGCGCGGAGAGACGTCCGAGGAGAAAGCCGCGAAAATTCAGTTCTATGAGGAAGGCGATGCCACAAATGAACCAGGGGACCATAGCCATGAGGGGAAGCCGGCCATGCGGCGTAGTCTTGAGGAAGGTGATGTCATAACCCAGATACGGGCAGACCGAAAGAATCACGAACGTATTCAGGCAGCCGAGCAACAGGCCCGTCGGAAGTCCCCAGCGTAGGCCATCCAGGATGTTCGCTCTCTCCAGCCCAAACCGAGATACGATGTTGCGGTTGTATGCGGCCCAAAAGCTTAAGGCAAGATAGGCGACGATCTGTGGCGCAAACAGAACCACCGTCTGTTCTCTGAGCGAGGTGGGAAGGGCGTAGAAGCCGAGCGTTGCGGCGATGGGGAGCAGCACGAGGGCTGCTCCCCAATCTTTATCCGGAGCCGGCGTCGGGTGTGAAGCAGGCTCCGGATCCATCATGGAGGTTAGTTCAGTTGCAGATTATAACGGTCGAGTGTGGTGGCTTTGTGCCGCGCGAGGTTGGAGAGCGATTTGTTGTAGTCGACCGTGGCGCGTAACTCGTTCCCTTGGGCCGTTGCGAGATCGCGCTGGAAGTCGAGGACAAAGCGAGTCGTGCTCAGTCCTACCTTCAGGCGCTCTTGCTCCGCCTGCAGCTGTTTCTCCGCCATGATTCTGGCCGATCTGGTGGTTTCGATCCGCTTGAAATCCGTCTGGACACGTCGGACCGCTTCGCGGACTCCCACGATGATTTGCTGCCGCACACTGACAAGCGACGCTTCGGCGTTCTTCGCCTCCAGCTGCCGCTTGTTGTAGGTGCTCCAGGCTGAGCGGTTGCCGAGTGGGTAGCTTAAGACGAGGCCCGCGCCATAATTATAGTAATCGCCGTTGAAGTTCCGGTTGACAGAGTCCGTATAGTCTTTCCCGAGTCCCGCCATTCCCATCGTTCCTTGGAACGAGAGGGTCGGGAGAATCTGATTTTTGGCAAACTGGGTGTTGAGATCGCTCGTGTCCATATTCTTCTTCGCCTGGACGATTTCCGGCCGCTGTTCGATGGCCGTGTCGATGGCTTCTTGCAGGCTGATGGGTTCGAGGGTCACAATCGGTTGGTCGAGCGGGGTCAAGCGCAAGTCTTGACGCAAATCCTCTTCCGCCGGATTGAGTAATCGGCGCAGCTGATCTTCCTGGTCTCGAATCGTTTTATCGGCGACCAGGACCTGCTCGACCCGCGACGCGACGGCCGCTTCGGCTTGCAAGACATCGACAATCGACATGATGCCGGCCTTCGCCTTCGCGCGGTTGCTGGCCAGGAGCTCCTGCGCAGCTTTCAGGGCGGCCTCTGCCACTTTCAGATTCTCATTGGCGAAGACGACTTCCCAATAGGTTTGCTCTACCGTTGCCAGGACGGTGAGGACGCGGTCGCGAAAGACATGTTCTTCCACGGTGGCATTATTCTGCGCGACGCGGATAAAGGTCTTGGTGATGTCCAGGCCGGCGTTACGGAGCAAGGGTTGCGTGAGCGTCAGTGCGAGGCCGCCGGTATAGGAGGGGTTGAACAGGAAGCCGGCGGCGACGTTTTGGTTGACACTCGATCGAGCGGGACTGTAGTTCAGGTCGACGTTGCCGCCGGTCAGCAAATTCGTCGTCGCATCGAGCGTGACGGAGTGGTTTCGCTGATCAAACGTCGTAATGTCGTTCAATGCGCCGCCGGTTCCGCCGAACACAGGCCGATTGAGCGGGTTCACGGTTCGATTGTATTGACCGTTCACGCTCAGCGTCGGGTCGAACTTGGCTTGTTCGACGGTGATGTCGGCCTGCCGGCTCTCCTTCGTTTGGCGGCTGATGTTGATGTCCAGGTTATGCTTCAGCGCTTGAAGCGCCGCGTCGGCGAGGGAGATGGTCTCCCGTCGCTCCGCGGGCTGAGTCTTGCCGATTTCCAGACCCCAACTGAGGCCAGGTGACAGGAACAGGCCGATGCCGACGGCATAGCCGCATGTGCGCCACCATCTATTTGTCCTGGTACCGTGCTCCATAACGCCCCCTTTGATCGACAAAGAATATTGGCCCATACTATAATGATTCCATGCGAACCTGTCATGGCCTAAGTGCAATGAAATGTCGAGGCCATCGGGTCGTGGGACTCAATCATCGGGTTGTGATGCTCCCTATGGTGATTGCTGCGCTGGCGCTGGTTCTGTTCGCGCTCCCGTCGTTGGACGCGCGAGTGTGGGGCCAATCCATCTCCAGTGTTCGTTCATTCGATGGAGGGGTTGCGCCGCTGTTCAAGCTGCCCGGCCCAGGGAGTCTCTATCTCGACAATCAGGGCACGCAGGGATTTCTGTACAACCCCGGGAACAATTTCCAATCCTTCAGCTTTCGAAATCCCACGACCGGTCAGGCATGGAGCGGAGCCGTGATGACGCTCGGGCCGCAGCTTTCGATTGGACTCATCCAAGGCGCCAACCAGAGCGGTTCACCGCTCGTCCTTCCCGGTCCTCCCCGCCAAACCGCGCCGCTGCCTTTGATTCAGTCCACTATTCTCGACGAGATTCCGTAATCTCAGGTGCGGGGATAACCCTCTCTGCCAGATCACACCCTATCGTCTTACCTCTCGCCCCTAGCCTCGTGCCTATTCTACTCAGTATTTGCCAGTTGCCAGGTGAGGGCGAGGACATAGCGAGCCACGTTGTGCAGAATCTCCGGATTGATTGTGTCGGCGCTGTCGGTGGGCTGATGGAAGTGTGGGTGAACTCCGCCGCTGACGACTGTGATGGTTGGGACTCCTGCCTCTTTGAAGGGCACGTGATCGCCGCCGGGGAAAAACCCATAGAGGTCCAGTTTGTCGGTAAGCCCTGCCGTCTGTCCCGCCTCTAATGCGAGGCTCTTGTCCAATCCTGTTACGCCTACCGTCAGTCTTCCGTTTCCAATTCCCGCATGGTCGATGTTGATCATGGCTCTGGTCGAGCCGATGGGCACGACCGACCGTTGGAGATAGAGACGAGAGCCGATGAGCCCCTGCTCTTCTCCGCTAAACGAGACGAACAAGACGGTTCGTGTACTTCTTGCTCCCGCTGTGGCCATGGCGCGGGCGACTTCCACCATCACGGCCGTGCCGGAGGCGTTATCGTCGGCGCCGGGAAAGAGCAAGCCGGCTTGCCGTCCGAAATGGTCACGATGCGCACCGATCACGAGGACCTCATGTGTCTTCTGAGGATCGCTCCCAGGCAAGAGGGCGAGCACGTTCATGAGGACGCCTTCTTCTGAGCGCGTGTGCCAATCGAGCGAGCCGTAGCGACCGGTGCTGATCGATTGCACGGCAGGGGAGCGATTCAACCGTTCTTGCAAGACCTGCAGCCGATTTGGTTGGGTCTGATCGGAAGCGGCGAGGATCTGCTCGGCTAGACCGGTACTGATCCAGGCTCCTGGGATAGCGTCCGACAGGGGAGAGAGACCATAAAAGGCACTGGGCTTTCCCGTGACGCCGCGGCGCGACTCATAGGAGCTGAGCATCGGTCCTGTGGCCGTGAGATAGCCGATTGCGCCTTTCTGTCGTGCAAATCTCACCTTGTCTGCGTGGCTGACGGTTCCCTTGTAGTATGTGGGTGTGCCGCGAAGAAAGAGGGCAAGGGCGTTGGTCGTATCGACTCCGGCGTAGTCGTCGATGCCCTGTGTCGCGTCGACGATTCCATAGCCCACAAACACGATCGGCCCGCGCATTTCAGCGGAGGGTGAATCGAGGATGGGGAGATAGTCTGTCCCGAGTTGCTGGATGAGCGAGTCACTGCCCGATGAAATACGGAGGAAGGGGTCCGGCGCAATGGTCGACGCCGTGACCACTGTGGTCATCAATCCGCTGGGAGCTCCAAGGTCCGGCCCGCTAGAAATGAATGGACCGACGCCAGCGCTCGCGGGCGAGAGACCGGAAGCATGAAATCTCTCAATGATCCATTTCGCTGAGCTGGCATCGTTCGCTGTGCCTGTTTGGCGGCCGTTGAATGAAGGACTACTGAGGGTTGTGATGTCGGCGAGCATACGTTCACTGGAGAGGCTGTCGAGCGCTCGAAGCCATGCACGATGATGTTCCTCAGATTGCGCGAAGCATGGCGTGCCGAAGAGAAGCAGCACGGGAATGATTCCCAGGAGTGTGATTGCAAGACAGGAGTGAGAGGAGCTGCGCGCTGAGCTGTTCATGCGGTGAGCCTTTCGAGGTGCCGCGGGACTATACCATAGCCTGACAGGTCCGTTGCAGAGCGGCTTTGCGGCCATGTACTATGCCTGTCCACAAGGATAGAAAATCGATGACAGACTTAGCGAGAGAAGACCGTTTCCCAAATCGGCTGATCACCGAAGCCAGCCCCTATTTGCGGCAGCATGCGACGAATCCGGTGGACTGGTATCCCTGGGGCGAGGAAGCCTTGTCGCGGGCGAAGGCAGAGGACAAGCCGATTCTCTTGTCCATCGGGTATTCGGCCTGCCACTGGTGCCATGTCATGGCCCATGAATGCTTCGACAATGTCCAGATTGCCGAGCTCATGAACCAGCACTTTATCAACGTGAAGGTTGATCGCGAAGAGCGACCGGATCTGGACGATATCTATCAAAAGTCCGCGCAAGTATTTTTGGGGCGGGGTGGTGGGTGGCCGTTGACGATGTTTCTGACGCCTGATCAAGAACCGTTTTATGGGGGCACGTATTTCCCGCCGGCGCCCCGCTACAACCTGCCTGGATTTCCCGAGGTCATGCGCGGTGTCCTCGACGCCTATCGAGATCATCGAGACGATGTCCGCAAGAATGTGGAGAAGGTGAAAGCCGGGTTGCTGCGAGTCGGCACGCCGCAGCCGTCGGCCGATCCGTTGACGGACCGTTTACTCGATGAGGCAGCCAAAAACTTAGGACAGTTTTTCGACCCGGTCCACGGCGGATTCGGGGAGGTACAAACATTTCCGACGGTCCCCCCGCTCAACCTGTTGTTGCGCCAGACGGCCCGGACGAAAGACCTCTCCCATCAAGAGCAAGTGCTGCTACAGCTGAGAACGATGGCAGCCGGAGGGATCTACGATCATCTTGGCGGCGGATTCCACCGCTACTCGGTGGATGGCCAGTGGTTGATTCCCCTTTTCGAGAAGATGCTCTACGACAACGCGCAGTTGGTGCGGATCTACCTCGATGGATGGCGTCTCACCAAAGAACATCGGTTTCGTGAAGTCGTCGAAGAGACGTTGGAGTATGTGCGTCGTGAGCTGACGCATCCGGACGGCGCGTTCTTTGCTGCCCAGGATGCCGACAGTGAGGGGCATGAAGGAACCTACTTCGTTTGGGAACCGGGAGAGATTGCCGCGGTGCTGGGCGCTGAATTGGCTGAGCAGTTCTGCCGGCACTATGGCGTGACAGAGAGCGGCAATTTCGAAGGCAAGAACGTGTTGCATCGGCTCGGTCACGTTCAGCTCACCTCCGAGGCTCAGGAGGAGTTGGAGGCGTTGTTGCGGCCTGCCAGGGTGAAGTTGCTTGCCGCACGTGAGCAACGCGTGAAGCCGCAGCGGGATGACAACATTCTCACGAGTTGGAATGCGATGATGGTGTCCGCCTATCTTGATGCCTATCATGCATTCGGGGCTCCCGCCTATCTAGCAGCAGCGGAGCGGGCGCTCACATTCCTGCTGGACTATGCGGTTGAAAACGGGCGAGTCTATAGGACGGTCACGGCAGGGAAGGGGCGCTTGAACGGCTATCTGGACGATGCCGTCTGTCTCGCCGCCGCATTGCTGGATGCGTTTGAGGCGACGTCGCACCGGTGGTATCTGGGTCAAGCCCGCGAGGTGACAGACAGTTTCTTGGAGCGATATTGGGATGAGGCGGCTGGTGGGTGTTTCTATACGAGCCGCGATCACGAAGCCCTTCTCCATCGCATGAAGTCCGGCACCGATAGCGCAGTTCCATCTGGTAACGCCATTGTCGCCTTGGTTTTGTTGCGGCTCTTCTCTTTCACAAGAGAGCAGCGGTATCATGACCTGGCCGAGCGCCAGTTTCAGGTGTTCCGGAGTGTCATGGCGCACAACGCCTATGGTTCATCGGCCATGCTCTGCTCGTTGGATTGGTACCTGACGACGCCACAGGAAATTGTTGTGGTCGGAACTCGCGGCGAGGCGATAACGGAATCGTTGCTCTCAACCGTCCATCGACGTTATCTGCCGAATCGTGCGGTGTTAGTGGTCGAAGCCTCTCGTGCTGGAGCATCTGACTTACCGCTCGCTGCAGGGAAGACGAGTGTGAGCGGGCAACCGACGGCGTATGTGTGTCAACGTCAGACTTGTTCGCCTCCGGTGACGGAGAGCCAGCAATTGGACCTGTTATTGTAGGGAGGGTGCCGTGGCTGTAGGCGACTCAGGCAAAGGGCTATACGATCATCTCTACCGCCGATTTTTTGACAATCGCGAGTCGCACCAGGGCTATGAGTTTCAGCATGCGCCTGGTGGAAGCACTCAACTGCCGATCGTGAAGTTTCGCGATCGGCTTCGCTGGTGGACCTGGGATCGGTGGCAACGTAGAAAAGCCATCTCGGCGGCGCGCGACCGGTTCCAGCAGGATATTCTCGATATTAAGAAGCGGTCATCGAAGTAAGAAGATGGAGAGGGTCGAGGTGAGCGAACATGGGAGTTCGATGACGCGCAAACCTGTCCGTATCGTTGCCGTATTCCTTGCCGTGGCTGTGATGGCTAGTGAGTGGGGCGTCTCTATCGAGCGGTCCCACGCCATTCAGGCAGAGAGCCAGACGGAAAAAGAAGTCAACCTGAAAGGTCAGGCCAGAGAGGGCTTGTTTAATCGCTGGACCTTCGATCAGCAGAAGTCCGGCGAGACTCTTCTCGGATTTTCGATGCTGGGGTTTGGCGAGGGGCCGGTTGCGGACTGGGCGATCAAGTCAGACTCCGATGCCCCGTCGGCCTCCAACATCCTCGCCGTGAGCTCATCCTGTCAGGCTGTGACCTGCTACCGACTAATCGTCGCCAATGGGCTTCAGTACGAATATCCAGATGTGTCGGTCAGGCTGCGATTTCCGCTCGACGCGGCGACGGGAGTGGGCGGGATAGTATTTGGGGTCAAGGATGCCACGCATTTCTACGCGGTGGTGGTCAATCTCGCGACGAAGACGCTGGACGTCAGTCGGATCGTAGATGGACAGGAGACGAGGCTCGGACAATCGGCGATCACACCCAAAGCGGTTCCCTGGCACTCGCTGCGAATTCAGCGGAATACCATCATCAGCAAGGATTTTATCGAAGCGTTTTTCGACGGGCAGCTTGCCGTAACGGTTGAAGATCAGTCGCTGGCGATCGGTCAAGTCGGACTCCTGGTTCGCGGACAAACATCGTTAGACTTTGACAGCTTGCACGCCATTCCTCTGTTTTCGCAGCGTCCGCTTTCCTCCCCCGCTGCCTATTAGATCGGCGCGCGGCATTGCGCATGCTTGCGTCATCACTTGCATTTGAGGGGACTGAGGAGTAGAGTGCCTCGTGTGTGTCATCGCGCAAGGCCTGGTGGTGATACCGCAGAGAGTGACAAGGCCTAAGACAGATGTTGTTTTGGTTTTGTGTAGGAATTTGATCGGAAGCCAGCCTTGAGCCGCCATGGTGTTTGCGTCTTCGGCCCATTCCTTCCTCACTTTGATCTCAAGTCCAAGACAACACATATTCTCAAAGGAGGAGCCCAATGGGTTCTAAGATTTACGTCGGTGGTTTGCCGTATTCCACAACTGAACAACAGCTGAGCGATTTGTTTGCTGTTCATGGAGCGGTCGCTTCATCCAGAATCATCACAGATAAGTTCACTGGCCAGTCCCGCGGGTTCGGATTCGTGGAAATGTCCTCGGATTCGGAAGCGCAAGCGGCAGTTGCCGCACTGAACGGCACGGAGTTGGGTGGTCGCACGTTGACCGTCAACGAAGCGCGTCCTCAGGAGCCGCGCACCGGTGGTGGTGGCGGTGGCCGAGGCGGCGACCGGTACTAATCCGTCACGAGTGTTTGACACGTCGGGGCTGCCTATCAGGCAGCCCCGCTTTTCCTTCCTAGAATTGCCCATCATCTCGATGCGTTTCTCGGCCCTCTGATCGGGCCGGACCGTGCAGTCCCAGGAAGTTTGCCCCGTACTAAGGAGTTCTATGTCTACGTTTGCTGATATGAATCTACAGCCTTCCCTTGCCCAGCGCCTGTTACAGGCAGGCCTGACGACACCGACCCCGGTGCAGCAGGCTGCCATTCCCGTGGCGCTGGAAGGTCGGGATATTATGGCGCAAGCCAAAACCGGGAGCGGAAAAACGCTCGCGTTTTTGTTGCCGATTATCGAACAAGTCATGCGTCGGGGTGCCTCTGAGCCAGCGCCTGGCCCGTATGTCAAGTCTGCTGGCCCAAGCCATTCTTCGGGACCGAAGTTTTTGGTGCTGGCGCCTACGCGGGAGCTGGCGCTGCAGATTGAAATGGAATTACGCAAATATGCTCCAGCGTCCGTGACGTCTTTGTCGGTGTACGGTGGAACGCCGATTGAGCGCCAATACCGTGCCTTGCAACGACCGCCTTTGGTGGTGGTTGGGACGCCTGGCCGGTTGCTCGACTTGGCCGGCTCCGGCCACTTGAAGCTGGGTGGTGTGACGTTTCTCGTGATGGATGAAGCCGATCAGATGTTGGACCGCGGGTTTCTGCGGGACATTCAGCGGATCATTCGTCTCTTGCCGGTTGAGCGCCAGACATTGCTGTTCTCCGCGACATTTTCAGGGGACATTCAGACGCTCGCGCAGAGCATGCAGCGCGATCCCGCACGCATCTCTGTCGACCCTGGGATCAACAGCCCGACCACGATCGTGCATGCCTACTATGTCGTGCCAGGAGACCAGGTACGCACACAACTCGTCCATACCTTGCTCCAGACCATGAAGGGTGGGGAGCGGTCGATGGTGTTCTGTGATCAAAAGTATAAAGTGCGACGTTTGGCCGCCCATTTAGGTGGCGAGCCGGCTTCGGTCGGTTCGTTGACCGGCAATCATAGCCAAGCGCAGCGGGAACGAACGCTTGGCGCCTTTCGGGCCGGCAACATCCGCTCGCTTGTGGCGACCGATGTGGCGGCCAGAGGCCTCGACATCCAGGATGTCATGCAAGTCATCCACTATGAATTGCCAACCAATCCAAACTCCTATGTCCACCGGACAGGGCGGACAGGTCGCGCAGAGAAGGAAGGGTCGACCTTCTTGATTCTCTCTCAATCCGAAGAACGAGAGTATCTTCGAATGGTGAGACAGTTGAAGATCGAGACGAAGAAACTCGCGCTTCCTGTGTTTGCTCCGCTTCCGGCTCCCGCCCCGATGCCGGCCAGCGACTATCAGGATCCTCGCGCGCGGCCCCGCCGAGGCGCGGAATCAACTGGCCGACGGTCTCGCGAAGGTGAGAATCGTGGTTCAGCTCACAGGCAGGGCGCACCCGTCGGTGCGTCCAGGCACTCACGGTACTAGAGAATCCGATGCCACCGACCCCCAAAAGGGGCCGGTGGCATCTCGTGCGGTTGTCTCTGCCCCTTGTGCGTTCATGCCGTTGTGCACGGTGCTGTATGCGATGGTAAGATAACGGCTGAAAGGTCGCTCCATGCCGCCGTTCCAACTCGAAGCCCCATTCAAGCCCTGCGGAGATCAATGCCAGGCCATCGATAAGTTGGTGGCCGGGATTACGGTTGGCCGGAAGCATCAAACGCTGCTCGGCGTCACTGGATCCGGTAAGACCTTTACCATGGCCAACGTGGTCGCGCAGGTGCAGAAGCCCACCTTGGTCCTGGTCCATAACAAGACGCTGGCCGGCCAGCTTTATCAAGAGTTCAAACAGTTTTTTCCCCACAACGCGGTGGAGTATTTCGTCAGCTACTACGATTACTACCAGCCGGAAGCCTATATCCCACAAAGCAACACGTATATTGCCAAGGACGCCTCCGTCAACGATGCGATCGATCAGATGCGTCATGCGGCGACGTCTGCGCTGCTTCAACGGAACGACGTGCTGATCGTCTCGTCGGTCTCCTGTATTTATGGCCTGGGGTCGCCGGAGGTCTATCACGAGATGGTGATCTTCCTCGAAGAGGGGATGGAGATCAGGCGGGAGAAGATTTTAGCAAAACTGGTCGAGATTCAGTATGCCCGCAACGATACGGATTTCCATCGCGGCACCTTCCGGGCCCGGGGGGACGTCATCGAGATTTTTCCAGCTTCAAATGAAGCGGTGTCTGTCCGCATTGAGTTATTCGGTGACGTGGTCGATGCTATTCATGAAATTGACCCCCTCACGGGGAAGTCGCTCGGGAAGCTGTCGAAAGTCGCGATCTATCCGAACACGCATTATCTCATCGCGCCGGATCGGTATGAGCGGGCGATTACCGGCATCGAAGAAGAACTGGACGAACGCGTTGCCTATTTCAAAAAACAGAATCAGCTCGAGGAGGCTCAGCGGATCGCGCAGCGCACCAAGTTCGACCTTGAAATGATACGGGCGATGGGCTACTGCCACGGCATTGAAAACTACTCGCGGCATCTCAGTGGCCGTGCGGCCGGTGAGCAGCCTCCCACGCTCATCGACTACTTTCCCAAAGACTTTCTGCTCATCGTGGACGAGTCCCATGCGACGATTCCCCAAGTGGGTGGGATGTACGAGGGCGACTACTCACGAAAACGCACCTTGGTCGAATATGGATTCCGGTTGCCGTCGGCGGTCGACAATCGCCCACTCAAGTTCGCCGAATTCGAGCGCTGTTTCACGCAGGTGGTGTGCGTCTCCGCAACCCCCGGCCCCTATGAGTTGGGGCATGCGGCAGGAGAGATCGTCGAACAGATCATTCGCCCGACCGGTCTCATGGACCCGGTCATCGAGGTGAGACCGGCCAAAGGGCAAGTCGATCATCTCCTTGGCGAAGTGCGGGCTGAAGTGGCGCAGGGCGGGCGAGTGCTGATCACCACGTTGACCAAGCGCATGGCGGAGGACTTGAGCGAGTACTATCACGATCTAGGCATCAAGGTACGGTATCTGCACTCTGACATTAAGACGTTGGAGCGGGCTGAGATCTTACGGGACTTGCGGCGCGGAGTCTTCGACGTGCTGGTGGGAATCAATCTTTTGCGCGAAGGATTGGATCTCCCCGAGGTCACCCTGGTGGCGATCCTTGATGCAGATAAGGAGGGATATCTGCGATCCTATCGGGCATTGATCCAGACGGCTGGGCGGGCAGCGAGGAACCTTCGTGGCCACGTGATCCTGTACGGTGATGTGGTGACAGCCTCTATGCAAATGGCGATCGATGAGACCGGGCGCCGGCGCACGATTCAAGCTGCGTATAATGCCAAGCATGGCATTGTGCCTACGAGTATCAAGAAGGATGTCTTGTCCCTCGAATATGCTATGGCTGAGCTGGATCTGGATTATGTACAGCTCGATTTGGTTGCGGAGACGCCGGCCACCTATGGAACGGAGGAGTCTACCGAGCAGATTATTAAACGGCTGGAAACGGCAATGAAAGCCGCTGCCAAGGCGTTGGATTTTGAACGGGCCGCGGCCCTCCGAAACAAGATTCGAGCGTTGAAGCTGAAGGAGTTAGAGCTGAAGCCTGAGGTCTAGCGTTTGGCTAGACGTTCTTGTACAGATAGATGCCCAGAAACATCCCGAGGAGGCTGAGGAGGTTGATTTTCAGGATAAAGCCAATGGTAAGCTTGAGGAGGACCAGATCGATGGTCAGTGGGGGGCTGATGCCAGGGGTAAAATTGGTGGCGAACACCGCCTGAATAGTGCCCTGTGGAGCCATGACCCGGAGGATTTCTCCCAGTACTCCGCCCAGGAGTCCACCGATGAGCACGAAAATGAGCAGAATCCAGGGTGACTTTCTCACGGCAACTGCCTCATAACTCTGCGTAGTCTCACGGAGATAACGGTAGGACCATAGCGAAAGGCCTAGAACATGTCAACAATATCTCTGCCTTCCTTCAGGGTGAATTTGCCCTCCTGAGAATCATTGTGGAAACCAACGGGTTAACCTATCAAGCTGGACATCGCCAAACATTTCCCGTATAACCCACGGGATGGAATCGGCGGAATATACCAGCGATGCGCTCTCGGAGCTCCAAGTACGCCCTGTGGAGCAGAGCGAGGAGACTCGCTATCAAGAGCAGATGGCGCGCCACCATTATCTTGGCGCACTCCCGAAGATTGGTGAAACGGTGTGGTATGTCGCCACGTGGCGCGACCAGTGGGTGGCGCAACTGAGTCTCTCGGCCGCGGCGCTGAAATGCGGCGTACGTGATCGCTGGATCGGCTGGGACTTTCGCTCGCAGTATGGGCGACTGAAGCTGATCGCCAACAACAGTCGCTTCGTGATCCTGCCCGACTGGCACCGGCCGAATATCGGCTCACGCGTGCTCTCGCTGACCGAACGCCGGATCGGGGCCGATTGGCAGGCCCGCTTCAGCCATCCCTTGCTGCTGCTGGAGACCTTTGTCGATCCTCGGCGCTTCCATGGCGGCGTGTATCGCGCCGCCAACTGGATTGCACTGGGTCTGACCCAAGGCTATCGACGGACCCGGGGAGGCTACAGCGCGGACGCCGACGCCCCCAAGCGGGTCTTTGTGCGCCCGCTCTGCCGCCATCCTCAGCGGCAATTGACCCACCCCAATCGGGATCACCTTCAACTGACGGGAGCCCCCAAGATCATGCTCAATGCCGAACAGATGCGTGCGTTGCCGCGGTGCTTCATGACCATTGCCGATCCGCGCCGTGCGCAAGGGCGCCGCCATCGCCTGCCGGTGGTGCTGGGCATCGCGGCGGGCGCGACGCTGTGCGGCATGCGCGGGTACAAGGCGATCTCCAATTGGGCCGATGCCTTGGGACCGCAGGCCCGGATGCGCTTCGGCTGTCGGCGTGAGAAGGGACACTTTGTCGTCCCCAGTGAGTTTGTCATCCGCGATTGTCTGGTCCGCATTGACCCGGGGGCCTTGGATCGAGCGCTCCAGGCATGGAATCAGGCCTGGGGGGTGCATGACGAGGCATTGGCGATCGATGGCAAGACCATGAAGAATGCCCTCGACGAGACCGGACATCAGGCGCACATCATGAGCGTGGTGGGACATGACTCAAAGACCTGCCACGCCCAAAAAAAGTCGGCGCCTTACCCGTAGAGGGCCGGGATGCATTCAAGCACACCAACGAAATCGGCATGGCGATCCCCTTGCTTGCGCGTTGTGACCTCGCCGGCAAGGACATCACGGGCGATGCCCTGCTGACCCAGCGGGCGCTGGCACGCTATATCGTCGCACGACAGGCCCATTATCACTTCACCGTCAAGGACAACCAACCCGCGCTGCACCGCGATATTGCGTTGCTGTTTGAGCAACGCGAAACCGCCGACTTCGTCGAGGTCGCCCCGGCCGATCACGGCCGCATTGAGACGCGGCGCATATGGTGCAGCACGGCGCTGAATGCGTACCTCGACTTTCCCCACGTCGGGCAGGTCTTTCTGATCGAGCGTGAGTCCATCAAGAAGAACACCGGCGAGCGCTCGCGTGAGATTGCCTTGGGCATCACGAGTCGCACCCCGCAACAGGCCTCACCGCAACGGGTGCTGGCCGTCAACCGCGGCCACTGGGCCATCGAGAGCGTGCATTACCTCATCGACTGGAACTACGATGAGGATCGCAGCCGCATCCGGACCGGCTTCGGCCCGGAAAACATCACCCGCCTCCGCCGCTTCGCGGTCGGGATACTCAAGTCATTCCAGAAATCCGCTCAATCCATCGCCGAGATGATGCGCACGCTCTGCTTCCGTACTCGTCTCGTCTTCGACTACTTGCGGATGACCAAAAACTCCGCCACCGTGGCACTCAGAATTTGAGAACAAATTTACCGTG
>JANOMG010000454.1:0-3885 GCA_031420175.1 Nitrospira sp. | reverse complement strand
GGGGCTTGCTGGGGCTCGCAGCATGGGATTTGTGGCCGTCGAATGGTATGGCGTTGGTCGAACGGTGCTTGGTGAATCAGTCTCGTTACGGAGACTACGATACTTCGGCGCTCTGTCTTCTCTTTTTGGGCGCATTGGCTGGAGAGACGGACAACGACATAGCCCTGTTCTCATCGCCAAGGTATCATCAGTCGTCCCCTGTCCGTACTCAGTAAGGAGCGCCGTGTCAGATCACGTAGATCCTATAGCCTCAGAAGGGCTCACTCGTCGCGGCGTCCTCTTGACCGTGGCGGCTGGTCTTGCGATTGGAGCTGGCTCGCTACTTGTTCCAAGAGGCTGTTTCCGCCTTCCGCAACAGGCTCAAACGTTCGTCACCAAAGTGGCCCATTACCAGCTGGATATCGCCGACGCCATTTCGAGGGGGATTCGGGAGTTGGGTGTCTCCCCTGAGGAATTGAAGGGCAAGCGTATTCTTCTGAAGCCGAACCTGGTCGAGACCGCTTCAGGCGCGCCTCACATCAACACCCATCCGCTCGTTCTGCGCGGGACGATTGAGGCGTTTCTTCGGCTAGGAGCGGCGACCGTGATGGTCGCCGAGGGGCCTGGCCACCGGCGTGACACGCTGGCGGTTTATGAAGAGTCCGGCTTGGCGGATGTGCTGACGGAAGATCGCATCCGGTTTCACGATCTCAATTACATTACGGGGTATGAGTTGCCGAATGCCGGTCGTCAGTCTTCGATGCGGTCGCTCACGTTTCCTGCCCTTTTCCAGGAGGTGGATTGGATCGTATCGGTTGCAAAGATGAAAACGCACCATTGGGCTGGAGCCACGCTCTCGATGAAGAATCTCTTCGGGGTGATGCCAGGCATTTACTACGGCTGGCCCAAAAACGTGCTGCACCATGCCGGGATTGAGAACTCGATTTTAGATATCAATGCGACATTGAAACCGCACTTCGCCATTGTCGATGGCATCGTTGGAATGCAGGGCGATGGGCCGATCATGGGTGATCCCAAGCAGGCCGGGGTGTTGGTGATGGGCCGAAATCTTGCAGCGGTCGATGCGACTTGTTGCCGGATCATGGGCATCGACCCCTATAAAGTGTCTTATCTGGAGAGAGCCGACAATTGGCTGGGACCGATCGGCGAGGGATCGATCGAACAGCGCGGCGAAGCGATTGCGTCTGTGCGAACGAACTTCAACTTGATCGACACGATTCCGGCTCACCAGGGGATTCGTCTCGCATGAAGAGGTGCCCCATGAAAATGTTTGCCCTGCTGATGCTCTTGCTGTGCCCTGCTGCCGTGTACTCAGCGGACACTGCACCGCCGACGACTCAGGCAGAGGAGCCGAAGCTCTACGATCACTATCTCTCCTTGAAGCGGATGCAAGAAAGCTTGGCTGGTCGTTCCCTGGAAGAGCAGGCTCGGTTGCAGCCACAGATCCAACGGGCAGAGCAAAAGGCCTGTGAACGGCTCCGAAAGGAACGTCAGGAGCATGTGCCGAAAGAAGAATATCGTCAGCAGGGGGGAGACCAATTCTTGGTTTTTGCCCAACAGTTCGAGCAATATTGCCAGACAATCCAATAAGCAGCTTGGTGCTTTGGTATCACGCCCCGTTCCTCTTTTGAGATCTTCTCGAGTTTTCCGCTCAACAGTCCCCATGGGCGATGCTCGGCGTTATCGGAACAATGAGCCTTGGTGGCTGGATTGGAGTGGATCTTTTCTTCGTCGTGAGTGGATTTCTCATCACAACGATTCTCCTTCGCTTGCGAGATGGGGGTGACTCCTCATGGGTCTTTTGGGGAAGACGGGGACTACGGATCCTTCCGCTCGCTATGTTGTATCTCCTGGTCCTATTTGCCCTTACATGGCTCGGCGATCCATTGAAGATGTTGCCTCACTTCGAGGGGTGGGCATGGTATGCCCTCTATCTTGGGAATATCCACATCACATTATATGGATGGCAACCGCTGGCCATTATGATTCTGTGGAGTTTGGCAATTGAGGAGCAGTTCTACCTTGTTTGGCCTTTGCTCGTTCGTGCATGCAGAAGCCACCGGCTGCTGTGGTGGAGCGGCGGCATTATGGCTGTGGCGCCTGTGGTACGGGCCATCATGCTCTCGGTTGCTGATTACCCTGCAACGTACGTCTTTACCCTCTGCCGACTTGAT
Source organism: Nitrospira sp. (assembly GCA_031420175.1). Taxonomy (GTDB): domain Bacteria; phylum Nitrospirota; class Nitrospiria; order Nitrospirales; family Nitrospiraceae; genus Palsa-1315. The sequence continues at coordinate 1,711 of JANOMG010000454.1, read as the reverse complement.
GTACTCGCTGCTGGCGCGGTGGTGGCGGTTATATTCGGCAATCCCAAGTGGCAGGCAGAAGCCGCCCGTCTGTGCAAAAGACTCGCACCCTTCGCGTCGGTCCTGATGCTCATCACCTTTCTTGTTCCGTTTAGTCCTTCTCTTCCTGAGGCAAGGCCTTGGTTCTTCAGCGTCTTCGGGTACTCATGGTTAGCCGTGAGCTTTGCTATTCTCCTCGGGGCTAGCCTCAACGCAGATGGATTTTTCGGCGCCCTTCTGAAATCACCGGTCCTCACGTTCCTGGGGAGGCGCTGTTACGGACTCTATTTGTGGCATGTTCTTATCGCGGGTTTCGTCACCGCTGGGTTGCAGCCATTCCACCTCGGTTTTTATGTGCACACGTTTCTTTGGTTAGCGGCTCTCCTGATCGTCGCAAGTGGGTCCTGGCTGTTGTTCGAGGAGCCGATCCTTCGGTTTAAACAATTTCTCCCATACGTGGAGAAGGAGCCATTCCGATCGGAGTCGAAACTAGTAGCCTGAACAGTTGCCTGGTGGTCACCCGTTGTTCGGCCGACCGGTCCCCCTGGACACCAGTCGCATGTGTTTCAATGCGAAGGGCAGGACGGTGAACGTCCAACGCATTGAGAGATCGTGTATTTTCATGCTCTCACGTGCACATGTGACCTGCTACACTTGTAGAAGCTTTTCGGTCGGAGGGGTATGAACACCGCGCGCTGCAGTCTCTTGATGCTGTCTTATGTCTGCTCAGTGGTTTTCGCGGGGGCTGCGGTTGGAGAGGCGTTCGTTGCAACGAAGAAAGCGAAGGATTCAGCACCGGCTCTCGTGGCGACAACACCTCCAACGTCGAATCCGGAACAAAGTAAAAAGCCCGCGAGCCGACATGTTAAGAAAAGCGGGGCTCTTCCTGCTGTTATTGAGCGTCAACCTGACGTTGTTCAAAAGCAGGCCCAGCAGGCACCAACCGAGTTTAAGTTGCCGAGTGCGAAGAGCCATCGACATATGAAGGTCCCCAAGAAGGTGAGGCCTAAAGCCGCGGTGCAGCCAAGCACGGATCTCATGTATCACGGCCTGCTTGAAGATTCTCAACGCTACGATCCTCGTCCCAACTACCGCACAGCCGGTGTGCCGAATCCGCTAACCCCTGATCTAACCCACGACCATTTCCAAGAACTGGATCGCAATCGGGATGGGAAGATCGATCCCGTTGAACGGGCCTTAGGACGACTCGACATGGAACGGGACCTCTCCACTCATCAGCGGCAGTAATTAGAAGGTTCAGCCTCAACCACAGCGTTCGCCTCACCTCAGCCGACTTCTCTTGTCCGGATCCAACGTCTTTGGTTACTCGTTGCGCAAGTGGCACGCTGTGCGCGGAATACCTTTCCTTTGGCCACTCGGTTTCTAAGGAAGAGGGAAAGCCGCAGACTGATTTTGTAGCAGGCCACATTGACAGCGACGGGAGGAGTCCCCATCATATGCCACGAAACCGCTATGACCAGCCAAGTCCCCACAAAAAACCCATTGCAGCAATCCAGTGGAAGTAAGGCTGCGATTGCCGTGGTGATTGCGCTGGCGATCGGCGCGTTCTTCTATTTCGATATCGGGCAGTTTCTCTCGCTGAATTCCTTGAAAGAGAATCGCGATTACTTGCTGACTTTTACAGAAGCGCATTATGCGACTGCGGTTGGATTGTTCATTCTGGCCTATATCG
>JANOMG010000453.1:0-4720 GCA_031420175.1 Nitrospira sp. | reverse complement strand
GTCATATCCGTCTCGCCCGCCTGGGTCGCTCCCCGGGGCGTCGGCGACCCGATCCCGCTCGTGGCAGGGGGATTGTCCGCCTTCATTTCGGCATGAGAATACGTGGCGAATGGGAGGCTCACCAACCCCATCCCGATGAATACCATAGCTATCTTCTTCATGATTTGGTCTCCTTTGTGTGTAATGCACTCGTTTGTGGGACACGATGAATACAATGTAAGGCTAAGCCACTGGACAGGTTGCCGTCTGGTCAATATTGCTCATGTGTAGAGAATCAGAAATGTGACGGGCGCTGCTGATTTCTGCGAGCTCGGTTTCCATCCCATCGGCCATTGTAGGCTGCGGAACAACCATTTCTGGACAGCGGAACTCCAATGAAAATCGGTTGCCGTATGTTCGTGAGATACGCTTCACGGATGTCGAACGCGCCACGGGCAGATGATATCGGTCATGAGCCGGCACTCATGGTCCACTCGGTTACACCACTTCTCGAATCGTGTTTTCCACGACGGTCTTGATGATCTCCCAACCGTCTTTTTGGCCGCGTGACAGCGCCTTCGCAAATTGCCACGCTTGTTCAGTGGTGATCTTGCCCGGGAGTGGCGGCTCATTGGGATCGACCACCGCTTGAACGACCGCCGGGCCGGGATGGTTGAACGCTTCACGCAACACGCCTTCAACCAATGTGGGATCGTCGACGGTATAGCCAGCCACCCCACAGGCCTTGGCGACTGCCTCAAAGTCGATGGGGTGTAACTGGACGCCATACTGGGGATTTCCCTCGAACGCAATCTGCTCCCACTTAATCATGCCCAACACATTGTTTTTCAGGATAATGACTTTCACGGGCAGCTGGTATTTCGCCAACGTGGCGAGTTCGCCCATCAGCATGGTGAGTCCACCGTCTCCGGTGATGCAGACAACTTGGCGCCCCGGATGGGCCACCGCCGCACCAATACTATAGGGGAGACCATTTCCCATTGAGGCCAGCGTGCCGGAAGCGGAAAATTGCATCTCGCCCTTTATGAGGATATGACGGGCAGCCCATGTCGTTACGGTGCCGGTATCGCAGCAAATGATCGCGTCGTCATGCAGGAACTGATTTAACTGACGGACGACCACCTGGGGCTTCAACGGGAGATCCATGCGGGTCCCTCGCTCTTCCATCAGCGCATTCCATTTCGTCATCCGTGTTTGCGCCTGCTCCAGGAAACTGCGATCCGTCTTCCTGTGGAGGAGTGGCAGCAAGGCTCGCAAGACATCCCCGCACTGACCGACAAGGCCGACCTCCACCGGATAGCGCAGGCCGATTCTTGCGGGATCAATGTCGATCTGGATGGCCTTGGCCTGACCGGGCTTCGGATAGAATTCGAGGTAGGGGAAACTGCTGCCGGCGATAATCAGGGTATCGCACTCTTCCAAGACCTCTTGCGACGGTGCAGTTCCAAGTAAACCAATTCCTCCGGTGGTATACGGGCTATCATCGGGCACCACCGCTTTCCCCAACAGGGGCTTCACAATCGGGGCGCCCACTCTTTCAGCGAATTGTAAGATTTCCTTGCGTGCAGTGAGACAGCCTTGCCCTGCCAGAATGGCCACTTTTGATCCGGCATTAACGATCTCTGCCGCCTGTTCTACTAGGGCCTTCGGTGGCAGCGGCCGCGCATCGCTCGAGATATCCCCGCTGTGCTTCGGAATGTTCGTAGAGGAGCGCGGTCCCTCAGTGGTCCATTTTTGGATGTCCTTGGGAATCGTGATATGGGCCACCGACCGTCTCGCGATGGCGGTTTTCATGGCTTCGTCAACCACATTGTACACATGAGCCGGTCCCATGACCCGCTCGTTATACGCCGCGACATCCATAAAGACCTTGTCGAGAGACACGTCTTGTTGATAGTGCGTACCGATCAGGTCATGAAATGTGTGGCCGGTGATCGCCAGGACGGGCTGACCATCGAATTTCGCGTCATAGAGACCGTTCAATAGATGCAGTCCGCCTGGTCCAGACGTCGCGAGACAGACCCCCAGTTTGTGCGCATATTTTGCATAGCCACAGGCAGCGAAGGCAGCCGTTTCTTCATGACGGACTTGGATAAGGGTAATGGCGTCTCGATGGATACGCAGCGCTTCATAAATACCGTTGATACCGTCGCCAGGCAGACTAAAAATGGTATCGACACCCCAATCGATCAGACGTTCGACTAGCAAGTCCGCCACTGTCTTGACCATACGTACCCCATCAGTAGGAAGCATGAGCCCATACATTCATGCGAAAGGGAACACACGAATGATGGCTATTATGCCCATGACACAACCTACGGTCTGTTCAGAATTGCTCATCGTCTGGGAATGCATGGAGGATCTCACGGGGATGTTGGACTGTCTCACCGGTGGTTGCCGGCGAGCTCAATCGCGAAAGCTGACGTCGAAAATGAACGGCCCTCAGATTCTCAGGAATGGGAGTGGATCGGCTTTCCGCACGACCAGTATCCTGCTCACAGACCGATGATGGTCTGATCACAATGTCTCAGCGCTGAGGAGTTGAATGAAGTGAGGTGTGCGTCCTAACCGCCCGCGGCCTGTATGGTTACCTCCACCGAATGGTCCCGCCGATCGTCCACAAGAGCAATCGCCTGATCCGATTGCTTGACGCCATCGACCGTCACCCACGTCTCGCCGTTCCCAGCCATCACTTGCAAGACGGTGATATGGTAGAGCGTTTCCCGGTATCGGTAATGCATCGTGAACCCCTTCCAATCCGCAGGGAGACACGGAACCACGTGTAGCTTGTCCACTTCCAGCCTCAGTCCGAGGAGTGATTCTACGATAAGCCGATACATCCAGCCGGCCGACCCCGTGTACCACGTCCATCCTCCGCGGCCGGTGTGTGGCGAGACCGCATAGACGTCGGCTGCGACCACGTAGGGTTCTACTTTGTAGGTCGCGGTCCCCTCCGGAGATCTCGCATGGTTGATCGGGTTGATCATGGCCATCAGTTCCCACGCGCGCCGTCTGTCTCCCAATGCGGCAAACGCCATCGCCGCCCAGATCGCCGCATGTGTATACTGTCCCCCGTTCTCCCGCACTCCCGGGACGTACCCTTTGATATAGCCAGGATTCAAATGTGACTTGTCGAACGGTGGATCCAACAGTTGGATCAGGGCAGAGTCCCGGCGAACGAGGCGTCGATCCACCGCATTCATGGCCATGCGCGCGCGCGCGGCATCGCCCCCTCCGGAGAGAACCGACCAGCTTTGTGCAATCGAATCGATCTGGCATTCGGGGTTACTCGCCGACCCAAGGGGCGAGCCATCGTCAAAGTACGCACGGCGATACCATTCTCCATCCCAGCCATGCTGCTCGAGATGCTGGCGCAAATCCGCCGCCTCGCTTTGACAACGTTGAGCGAAGGACAGGTCCCCGCGCAGGCGGGCAACCTTCGTGAACTGCATGAGCACGTCGTACAGGAAAAATCCCAACCAGATGCTCTCGCCTCTGCCCTGTTTGCCGACCATGTCCATGCCATCGTTCCAGTCACCGGATCCGATGAGTGGGAGGCCGTGCTCCCCGCGTGTGAGGCCTTTCAGAATGGCTTGCACGCAGTGTTCGTACAAGCTGGCCGTTTGTTCAGATCGGCCAGGCAGGTCGTAATACGAATCCTCCTCCTGATTGACCGGGCGGCCTTCGACGAAGTGGATGGGTTCATCCAAGACCCCGCTATCCCCTGTGCTCAGCACGTATCGGCATGCCGCCAACGGCAGCCAGAGGTAATCGTCCGAACAGCGTGTACGCACGCCTCGGCCTGTGGGGGGATGCCACCAATGCTGGACATCGCCTTCCTGAAACTGCCGGGCTGCGGACAACAGAAGATGCTCGCGCACAAGGTGCGGCTCGGTGTGGATGAGCGCCATGGAATCTTGAAGTTGATCGCGGAACCCGAAGGCGCCCCCCGATTGATAGTATCCGCTCCGCGCCCATAGACGGCATGCGAGCGTTTGGTACATGAGCCAGCCGTTGGTCAGCACGTTCAGTGACGGGTCCGGGGTCTCCACCTGCACGGCACCGAGCGCGTGCGTCCAGTATTGCCACACCGCTTCGAGGGCGCCATGCGCGGCCGCAGATCCTCGGAAGCGATGGATCAGGTTTTCCGCGTCATCCGCGTCTCGCCCGACGCCAAACCTAAAGATGATCTCACGCTCTTGTCCGTCGGCCAGTTCGAAAGGAACGTGGATCGCGGCGCAGGGATCGAGACCGGCCCCCACGTTGCCAGACAGCCCGGACGACGTCATCGCCGCCGGATTGCGCAGCGAACCGTTGCGCCCGATAAACTCAGTCCGGTCTCCACTGATGCTCCGGGTCGTCTCGCCCACGTCAAAGAAAGCCATCTTCCCGGCGAACTCCGGGTGATAGGGATTTCTCGCGAAGATCGCGCCGCTCTTCGCGTCCAGTTCGGTCACGACGTGCATCGCCGATTTTGGCCGCAGATCTCCCAGCACCCATTCCATATAGCCCGTCGCGGACAGTTTGCGCGCCCGGCCTGACTCGTTCCGTACCTTGAGCACCATGAACTTGATCGGTGCATCCAGGGCCACGTAGACCCAGAGCTCTGAGCGGATGCCGCGCTCCGTATGCTCGAAGACGCTATAGCCGAAGCCGTGCCGGCTGACGTACGGTGTCATCCCGCGGCTGGGCAGCGGCGTGGGGGACCAGAAGTGGCCCC
>JANOMG010000452.1:0-4392 GCA_031420175.1 Nitrospira sp. | reverse complement strand
GGATGTCGAGCGGTTGCGCGCCAGAGCGGTTGAGCTTCAGACGGACTTGGTTGTGACGACGGAGAAAGATGCTTGCAAGCTGGCTGCGCTGCTCCAACCCACCGATACCTGGTGGGCTGTCCGATTGACCACGGACGTGACAGTCGGGGAAGATCGACTCAAGCAACTCCTGATACATGCGATGAACAGCAATTCGACGGAGGCCTGTGGATAGAAACGCGATCAAAAGAATTCTCGTGCGGGGACCCAATTGGCTTGGCGATGCGGTGATGTGTGAGCCGGCTCTGCGCGGATTGCGGAGCCTGTTCCCGGACGCGCAAATCGCGCTGTTGGTCAAGCCGGGGGTGGCCGATTTGTTTGCCGGCCATCCGGCATTGACGCGTGTGCTGACCTACGACACGAACGGACGTCATGCGGGGCTCTCCGGTAAGTGGGCGCTGGCCGGGCAGTTGAGACGGCAGGATTTCGATTTGGCTATCTTGTTTCAGAATGCGTTTGAGGCGGCACTCCTAGCATTTCTGGCTGGTGTGCCTCGGCGCTATGGATATGCGACAGATGCACGAAGCCTGCTGCTGACCGATCCAGTCGCGGCGCCGGATCGCCGTACGCTTGTCCATCAAGTCCGTTATTATTGGGATCTGCTGAAGCCTCTGGGCCTCACAGGTGATCCTTCTGCACCGGAACTCGTCGTTTTTCCTGAGGAGGAACAGGCCATGGCAGGCCGATTGGCTCAGGGCGGCGTCGCCCCGTCCGATGTCGTGGTGGGGGTCAATCCAGGTTCGACATATGGGGGGGCCAAGCGCTGGTTGCCCGAACGATTTGCCGAGGTCACGGACCGACTCTGTCATACGATTCGTATGTCTCGTGGACAAGAAGTCAGCGTGGTCATTTTTGGCGCCAAGGGAGAAGAGCGGTTAGGCCAGGAAATTGCTGCGAATCTGTCGTCGAAATCGTTGGCCTTGTCCGGGGCGACGACCATCCGTGAATTGATGGCGGCGGTGAAACGCTGTGAAGTGCTCGTCACGAACGATACCGGTCCCATGCATATTGCCTCCGCGTTCCAGGTGCCGGTCGTGGCGATCTTCGGGCCGACCGATTGGCGCACCACGTCGCCCTTTGGGGGCGCCCATGCCATTGTGCGGCAGCCGGTCGATTGCGCCCCCTGTCTGTTGCGTGAATGTCCCATTGACCATCGGTGTATGACCAGGGTGACGGTTGATCAGGTGTATGAAGCGGCAGTCACACAGCTAGGGGGGCCAGGGGCAAGGGGTGAGGGGCTAGAGGACTCACGAACCGACCTCTCGCCTCGTGCCTCTCGCCTCGTGTCTCCAGCGGGGCTTGCCCCGCTCGACGGCGTGACCATCTTTCTGGATCGAGATGGAACATTGAACTACGATCCTGGTTATCTGAGAGTTGCCGCTGAGTTGAAGTTGTTGGCAGGGGTCGGGCCAGCCCTGGCACGGTTGAAACGGGCTGGTGCGAAATTAGTGGTCGTGACGAACCAATCCGGTGTCGGTCGCGGGATCTTTACCCTCAAGGATTTGGAAGCCATCCATGCCAGATTGGAGGGTCTGTTGGAGCAGGAAGAGGTGGCGCTCGACGCGATCTATTTCTGCCCGCACCATCCTGACGATGGCTGCCGCTGTCGCAAACCGAATGTCGGAATGGTGGAGTGGGCCGTGTCGGAGTTGCAGCTCGATCTTCGACGCTCCTATTTAATCGGCGATCACGCACGTGACATCCAATTGGCGAAGCGGGTGGGCGCCAAGGGGATTCTGCTGACGACCGATCTCGTGGATGCCCAGGCGCTCGATGCGCTGCAAGTAGCAGAGGCTATGCCGGATGCCGTGGCGGCGTCCATGGCTGAGGCCGTGGATTGGATACTGGAAGACGCGGTGAAGAGAGAGAAAGGGCACGACGAGCGGGAAAAGCGATGCGAGGAAGACTTGTGAAGTTTTCGAATCTCGCGTTTCTCGCCAGTCTCGCGCGCAACTAGCGCGCGGCATACATGATGCCAGACTATCGCCACATTTTATTGATCAAGCCGAGTTCGCTGGGCGACATCGTCCATGCGATGCCGACCTGTGCGGCCATTCGTCGAGCGTATCCCAAGGCTCGCTTGACCTGGCTGGTCAAGCGCCAATGGGCCGGTCTCGTCGAGCGGATCGACGGGGTGGATCGGGTCTGGCCTGTGGAATCCACGCTACAAGGGTGGCTCTCTCAGGTGTCCCCTCTTCGTGCCGAGCAGTTTGATCTCGTGGTGGATCTGCAGGGGCTCTTTCGGAGCGCCGCCATTGGGAGGCTCACAGGATCTGCTCTGCTTGTGGGATTTGCCAATGGGCGAGAGGGAAGTCCCTGGTTCTATTCGAAGCGTGTACCAGTCTTACAAACAGAGATGCATGCAGTCGATCGCTATCTGCTTGTGGCCAAGGCCCTGGGGGCGGTGGACTCCGGTACGCCGGAGTTCCGGTTCCGTATCCCGCAAAGCGATCATGATGAGGTCGATCGCCTGTTAAGCCGATCGGGTGTGACGTCTGGAATGAGCTGGGTGGCGATGAATGTCTCCGCCCGATGGCCGACCAAACGGTGGCCGGCTGCCTCATTTGCCGAAGTTGCCGATCAGTTGCAGCAAGAAGGGTGCGGAGCGGTCGTGATGATTGGCGGCCCTGACGAACGAGCGGATGTTTCAGCGGTGAGGGGAAAGATGCAGACCCCTGCCATCGATCTGGCCGGAGCGACCACAGTGGATTTGCTGCCGGCACTTCTGAGCAAGGCGTCGCTGCTGATTACGAACGATTCAGGTCCCATGCATATCGCGGCGGCGGTCGGTACGCCGGTGGTGGCCCTCTTCGGGCCGACGAGTGAAGTCCGGACCGGTCCCTATGGCGCGGGGCATGCTGTGTTGACAGCGCCTGTGTCCTGCAGACCCTGTTTCAGCCGGACCTGTCACAATAGTCTGCCGTTGGAATGTTTGCGGGCGGTGTCGCCAGAACAGGTCCTGGCTGCGGCTCGAGCGCAGCGGTCCCAAACCCGCATTATTCACGAGAGTTCGTGACGAAACCGCCGAGACGTCAGGCGAGACGGGCGCGCGGAGCCGTGAAGGAGCGAGGCATACTTGAAACAGTATGTTGACCGACTGAGCGGCGAGCCCGCCCGCCGTCAGGCTTGTCGCAGCGGCGTATCGGCGGTTGCAGTAGAAGTCTTCGTGAATAATGAGGGTTAAAGATGGTGCCCCGATGAATGTCCTCTTAGTTCGGCCTGACGGGATCGGCGATGAAATTCTGTGTTTGCCGGTCGCCTCCGCAGTACGCCGGCTCCTGCCGGAGGCGCGGATCGCTTTCCTATCCAGCGAATATGCCGCTCCGGTTTTGGCACACCACCCTGATCTCGACGAGATCTGGACGATCACAGGCCGGGAATCTCTGGGCGAACTGGTGTCGATCTTTCGCCGGGCCGTCGACGCCGTGGTCTTTCTCAAGCCCTTCAAGCGGTTGATGTGGGCGGCCTTCCTGGCGCGGGTCCCGATTCGCGTGGCGACAGGCTATCGCTGGTATAGTCCGTTGGCGAATCGTCGGGTCTATGAACATCGGAAAGATTTTTCTAAACATGAAACCGCCTACAACGTCGGCATGCTCGCGGGGCTTGGATTGCAGCCTGGTATTGTGTCTCCACCGAGTCTCGTGCTGACTGATGCAGAACGAGCCAGAGGACAAGAGCGGTTGCGCGGCATGTCGACACCCAGGGTCGTGCTCCATCCAGGCGGGTTTGCCGCCAGGCGCTGGCGCGTGGAGCACTATCATGCACTCGCGCATGAGTTGCATCGGAAGGGCGTGGGGGTCGTGCTGACCGGAAGCCAGGCGGAAGCAGAGATGTTCAATCAGCAATCAGCCAGTGCGGTGCCGCTTCCCGCCTCGGTCCTCAATCTCATGGGACAGTTATCGGTGCGTGAGTTGATGGCCGTGATTGCGGCTGGTCACGCGGTGGTGTCCGGAGCCACAGGGCCAGCCCATATGGCCGCAGCGCTCGGCGTGCCAAACGTCAGTCTGTTCGATCCGCGGCGGAATAATCTTCCGACTCGCTGGCAGCCGCTCGGTAAGGGAGTGGTGTTGCGCCCCGATGTGCCGACTTGCGAAAAATGTATCTATGAAGCCTGTCCCTATTGGGACTGTCTCGACCGTCTCACGGTGGACAGGGTTGCGGAGCAGGTGCTTCAAGCGGCCGGAGATCCTTCTCCATTGAAAGTGCTCCATGTCTAAGCTGTCGGTCTACGTCATCGCTTATAACGACGAACCCAATATGCGGGCCTGCCTTGAGTCTGTAGCGGGCTGGGGTGATGAGTTGATCGTCGTGGATTCTCATAGCACCGATCAGACCGCTGTGATCAGTCGTGAG
>JANOMG010000451.1:0-5882 GCA_031420175.1 Nitrospira sp. | reverse complement strand
TTTAAGTGTGCGAGCTCTGATGAACAAGGAGCAAAATAGGACTAGGAAGTGGTCGCAGGACGCATTCGGACGCGGGAATACGGTGAGGAATAAAGTGGCAGGAACTGCTTTCTTATGTGCTGGCATGGGGCCTTAGGATTTTGGTGCTGAAGCGGTGGGGGTTTCTTCGACGCGGATGGTGTTGGCCCATTCGGCGACGAGGGGGTCTCGTTCTTCCATCGTCATCCCTGCATACTTCATGAACATCTGCGGGCCTTTGAGAAAATTAAAGGTGTCTGGAACCGTTTGGGGCAGGCATCATCATGTGTCAGCCGTTGTGGGCTAAGGCGGCGCACTTTTTCGCTCGAAAGGAGATGAGACGATGTTTTTCGGAAAGTGGTGTGGTCGTGAACAAATGAAGGGGATTGTTCTCTACATGAGTATTTCTTTGCTTGGCGGAACACTGGCAAACTGCGCAGGACAGACAAGTTCAGGTGTTCTAGAGCGAGATTCCAACACTTATTTCATATCTGTACAAACGGCCCCTGTGCCCCTTGGTGGAGGAGCAGCAGACAGTCGACGCGTTGCTTATAAAGAAGCAAAGGATCACTGTCTGCAGCAAGGTAAGAAGATGATAATTGTGGGAGAAGCTGCTGGGCCCGTAACAGTCAATCTTACTTTTAAGTGTGCGAGCTCTGATGAACAAGGAGCAACATAGGACTAGGAAGTGGTCGCAGGACGCATTCGGACGCGGGAATACGGTGAGGAATACGGTGGCAGGAGCCGTTGTCTTGTGTGGCGGCGTGGAACGTTAGGATTTTGGTGCTGAAGCGGTGGGGGTTTCTTCGACGCGGATGGTGTTGGCCCATTCGGCGACGAGGGGGTCTCGTTCTTCCATCGTCATCCCTGCATACTTCATGAACATCTGCGGGCCTTTGCGGCGACGCCAGGTGAGATAGGCGAGGAAGTGCTCCCGGCAGATGCTGTGCGTGCCGGCTGGGGCGTAGACTCTCGTTTGGCAGCCTTTGATGAGACAGGTCAGGTCGTGCATTCCATCCTCCGGTTCAGCAGGATGCTGAAAAAGACCGCCAGCTGGGAAACGCTGAACGGTGAGCGATGAACCATGAACAAAGAAACGATTGTCACTTCAGCGTTCCGCGTTCTAAGCTAAGTTGTTCACTCGCTGCGGCCTTGCTGGACGGCCTTTTTGAGCATCCTGCGGGGCTCGTTCTTTTCTTGCTCCAGCCGCGCAGGCTATCGAGGTTCTGCTGTGCTGAAATAGGTCTTCTCTGGTCAGTGAGAGAGCATAGTATGCAGGACGGATGGATTGATTATCAACCAGGCTCAGCTTGACGCCTCAACCCCCGTTCCGGTAAGTCCATTGCTATGATTGGCTCGCTGAATATCCTCGCCATATTCTTGGTTTCGCTCATTTCTCTTTCCAGCTGTGTGTCGGCATCACGTGAGGGGCTTCCCCCTGGGAGTCCCTTTATCGAGGCGGCTGAGACGAATCTCCTGCCTCAGGGGATTGCGGTGGGGGATGTGACGAGCCGGTCGGCCCTGCTCTGGCTGCGGACCGATGGGCCGATGACGGTGCAATCCGAGTGGGCGCCGGTGGCGGCCTGGGATCTTGCGTCGAAGATGGCGACGGCCGTGGCTCCTGTGGCGCGCTCGCCTCTGTTCACGACCGGCCCGGAGACTGATTTCACCCTGGCGATTCCCATTGGAGGATTGATGCCGGCTACCCGATACCGATATTACGTGTTTGTCGGCACGAAGGGGCGCGAAGGCACACCGACTGAAGCACGAGTGGCGACGCGAGGGGAATTCACGACGCTCCCCGATGCGAAGAGTCATGCGCCTGTGACCTTTGCCTGGAGCGGCGATCTGGGTGGCCAGGGACGCTGCCGGCGTGGGGCTGCCGGATATCCGATCTTCGATGTGATGCGTGCGCAGCCGCTCGATTTCTTTCTGTTTCTCGGCGATACGATGTATGGCGACGACCTCTGCCCCTCTCCTCCGAACGAGCCGGGCGCCAACTTTCGGGCGACGAACCTGGCCGAGTACCGTGCCCGGCATCGCGACCAACGGGGTGCAGATGCGCTACGGCGGTTTCTCGCCAACGTCCCGGTCTCTGTCATCTGGGACGATCATGAAGTACGGAACGACTTTGCCGGGCCCTTCGATAGCCAGATGCCGCCGGGGCGTCAGGCCTTGCGCGAGTATTGGCCGATCCCTGTGGCGCCTGACGATCCCCATCGCCTCTATCGAACGGTGCCTGTCGGGGCGGATCTCGAACTGTTTATCCTGGATACGCGGCAGTATCGGAGTCGCAACATTGACCCGGATGGTCCGGCGAAGACGATGCTGGGAGAGAAGCAGCTTCAGTGGCTGCTGAATGGACTCACTGAGTCAACCGCGACGTGGAAAGTGATTGTGACCAGTGTGCCGCTGTCCATTCCGAAGGGAGGAGGCGCAGCCGTCCCTGGGTACGATGGCTGGGCCGGAGGGCCTGGCGGTCCAGGGTTTGAACGGGAGCGGCAGGTGATTGTGGACCGCATTCTCAGCCGGAAGGTGAAGAACGTGGTCTTCCTGGCCGGCGATGTCCATTATGTGCAAGCGAATGCGTACGACCCGAACGGGGACGGGACTCCGGACTTTCATGAGTTTGTGGCTGGTCCGTTGTCCGCCGCGCCTGGTCGACAGACGCCGCCCAATGCAGGGTTACGCCCAACCATATTGATCAATGAAGGCGGGTACATGAATTTCGGTCTTATTCGAGTCACCCAGTCCTCCTTCGACGTGACGATCCTCGACGAGACCGGGACCACGCGGTTCTCCCACCATCTGGCGGCCAAGTAACCGCTGTCTTCTACGAAAATCCTCTTGAAATCCGGACAGACGGCCAGTTACGGTACACGTTCTATTGCGTGCTTGTTTGAGGTTCGACGAGGTGATTGGTGCTCCTACAGCTAATTTCCGTGCTGGGCGCTTTAATGGTGCTGTCGGCCTATGGCCTGATTCAGGGCGGGGTGTGGCGTGAACTGGACGCGGGATACCTCGCGTTGAACATCGTCGGGTCGTTGCTCTTAGGGATTGTCGCGATTGCGGATCAGCGGGTGGGATTCATTTTCTTAGAGTTTGCGTGGGCCGGCCTTGGCTTGGTCGGCGTAGCCAGAGCCGTGAAGGCCCGGCGTACCGCGAATTAACAGGGTTCGGATGAAAGGATTACACAGATGGCGGGATTGATGTCAGCGGATGAAATTTTCGAGAAGGTTCAAAATGCCGCAGCGGCGGCGACGGGGCTTGATGATAAGCCCATGCAGATCGATTACCCGGCACTCAAAGAAAAAATCCGCGCTGCCTTGGGTGATCGCAAAATCACGCGCTGCCACATCAACAAGTTTTTGCCGGAGGGCTACGAAGATCAGGGGCGTTTTAATCTGCTGCTCCTCACTGTCGGCAATGTCGTATTCGACATGGTCATCGGGGATTCGTACTTTCGCTACGATGTGGTCTCGGTCGGGCAGCTGGACAAGGTTCAGGTCATCGATGCGATGTGGGACAACAAGGAAAAGCGTAAGGAAGAACCGTTCCTGAGCCTTCGGCTGATGCATGCCGAGGAGGCCCACCTCTTGCTGGCGCTTGGAGATGAGGAACGGACGAGCTTGCTGGCTTTCGCCAGCGCGGTGTCGTCAGTCAGGAACCCGGAGAAGTAGCGACCCGCAGGATAGCCGAGCGAGATTGGCGGGACGGGCGAGAAGGGCGTGACGTGTGGGGCTCGATGAACCACTCAGAATTGATTGGCTTGCACGTCGCGCCTTTCTCGCTTGTCTCGCGCGTCTATCCTGCGGGATTATGCGCGACGGTAGAAGGGGAGCGCTCGAACCGTCGCGTCGTGACGCGTGCCATCGATTTCAACGGTGAGGGCGGTGCCGGGGGCTGAAAAGTCACGGAGTGGGAATGCCAGAGCGATCGGGGTCTTGAGCTGTGGTGAGTGCGTCGCACTGCTGACCCAGCCGATTTCCCGGTCTCCGATGAAGAGCTTGGCGCCGTTCGGAGGGATAATTGAGCCCTTCATGACGAGCCCGACTAAGTGCCGCCGTACGTTGCCGTAGGTATCCATTCTTGCCACGACTTCCTGTCCAGGATAGCAGCCCTTATTCAAGCTGAAGGCTTTGCCTTCCAGGTTCGCTTCCGGTGGGACGATCTCTTCATTGAGGTCCGGGCCGGCCTTTGGCAGGCCTGCTTCGATGCGGAGAGCCTCACGAGCATGAGCGCCAACGGCCTTGATGCCGTATGTCGAGCCTGCCTCCATGAGTCGCTCCCAGGCTATACTGAGGGCTTCAGCAGGCAGTAATATCTCCAAGTCATCCTCTCCGGTTTCTTCGGTACGCAGGACGAACGAGGCCTGGCCGCCGATCTGGGCTGCGACGGCGCTGACTGGCTTAAGGTCGCTCATCTCAACGCCGAAGGCGGCGCTGACGGTGGCGCAGGCCTTAGGCCCGCTGACAAGCAAGAGTCCCCAGGATTCTGCACAGTTCTCCATCTTCGCTTTGATGCCGTAGAGCAGAAATTTTTTGAGCGCTTGGAAAGTGGCGTCGCCGACCTCGCCGACATCTTCCACCCACAGGCTGTCGGACAGGGTATAGACTCGAAAGTACCCGAGCATCTTGCCCTTGTGTGTGAGAAAGCTCGAATAGCAACCCTGGCCTGGCTGGAGCGGGAGAATGTCATTGCTGATGAGGCCCTGCAGCCATTTCACGCGATCGTCTCCGGTGACGCGGATCTTGCCCCGGTGCGAGAGGTCGGAGAGCCCGACTGCCTGGCGCACCGCCTGATACTCGGCAACCCATTCGCCATAATGAGCAGGCATGTCCCAGCCGGTGACGTCTTCAAAGGTGGCGCCAAGCTTTGAGTGGAAATCGTGGAGGCGTGAGTGTTTCATGCGTGACTCCCTGCGACTTCCTCGACCAGGTCTTTCAATCGAGCGGAGAACTCATTGCGCGAGACAATCTTGGTCACGCCCAGCGCTCTGGCGCGGTTAAACGTGTCGACTTCTTCGTGATTGGCAAAGGCGAGGATGGGAATGGTCTTCAATCCGGCGTCGGCCTTCAGTGTTTCCAAGGCTTGAAAGGCGTTCAGGGTCTCGTCATTCATGTTCAAAATGAACGCAGCTGGAATCGTGGCCGAAGCCTTTTCTGCGATGTCCTGCTGTGTGCGAGCTCGTTCGATCTTGTAGCCCTTCGACATCAATGCGTCGCGGACTTTGGTATAGAAGAAAATATCCGTCACTCCCACAAGCACGGTTTTCTGGTCTGTTGCGTTTGTTTGGTTCATTCGGTGTGTGTGGTTTCTCTAGTTTCGTTGGTTCAAGAGGGGAGCGGTACGGTTCAACTACAAGGCTCGAACTAGAAAGGCATGGCGCGTAAGACTACCCAAACAAACAAGATAAACCAGAGAACCCTTCTCAGTTCAATGAACTGATCAATCGTCCCAACGCTTTCTTGGCCAAGGAATAATTGGGATTGAGGACTAGGGCTTTTTTATATGAGTCGATTGCCTCTGTCCATTGGCCCTTACGTTCGTAGACGCGACCCAGGTTGAGATGAGGGAAGGCCGGGCTTTCATAGCGTCTGGCCTGCAGGGCTTTCTGGAACCAGGCAATCGCTTCGTTCAGTTCGCCTTTTTCGATCAGATAGGCCCCGATGTCATTATAGGGGTTACCAAAGTCGGGGTCTTGCGCGATCGCGTGGTGACTTTCCTCAATCGCATCATCGAGCCGTCCCATGAAGCTGTAGGTACATCCGAGGAAGGTATAGGCTTCGGCCGTGGGATGCGTCTCAATCGATTTCTTGTAGAGCGTCACGGCCTCTTCCAGTTCGCCCTTCATCTGGCGTTCA
>JANOMG010000450.1:0-3833 GCA_031420175.1 Nitrospira sp. | reverse complement strand
CTACCGTCCACCCCCTCTCGCTGGATTGAAGCCGCACTCCATCTAAGAGCCGCCAGGAATTGCCCGCAGTCGTCCGTCGCTCCGCGACACTGCCGGCTTCGGCAAATCCGAAAATTTCGTGCACTTCCGTGTGAAAGTGCCGTTCAGCTTCTTGAGCCAAGCCCTGAGAAAGGGGAGCGGTAGCGGAGAGGATCAGCCCGACCGGCGGCATTCTCACGCCTTCGGTCATGCAAGCGCGAAGATGCAAGGGCGTGGTCACGAGAATCCTTCGCCCCGCCACGTCGGCCAAGGCGCTCAGGATGTCGGCTGGAAAGAGCGGTCGCCCGGCATGCATGACCAATCCATGCATGATGGGCAACATGACCGAAGCTTCGAGTCCAAACATATGTTGATGCGGAACGGTGGCCACCACAGAGGCGCGATCGCCGCCTGTGATACCGAGCCTGGATCCGGTTGCGTGAGCCACGGCCGTCAACGCCCCCCACGTTTTCTTGTTGGGCATCGGCTGGCCTGTGCTCCCCGAAGTGAACGCGATCGCCACGACTTGATTCAAGGGGACCAGGGGAATCTCGCCCGGCCAGGGAGCCAGGCCTTTTAGAGGTTGGGTCGCGACAGACTCGATCCCCTCGATCCTATCGTCCCGATCGGTCAGGGCGTAACTCTCGGGATAATCCCCAGCGATGCGGCGAAGGGTCTGGACCGCCCGGCTTTGAGGCAGCAACGTCACCTGCCGCCGGAGAATGGCCGCGGCAAATCCCACCAGAAACTCGTAGCGGCTCGTTGCGAGATTGATGACCGTGAGCCGATCGGGCAAGGATTCAGCGAGTCGAGCGACGTCGGATAAAAACTGCCGCGCCGTGCGTGAACCATCCGGCTCCCGGGCCAGCACATCGTCCGGGCTATAGGGGCCGATCAAGGGGGTATCGTGCATGGCCCCACCTGCGGTCACTTCGTGCGGTTCTTCACAATCGCGTTGGCCAACGCCCGCAGGGAGGAAAAGATCGCGGTGATCTCCGGATCACTCGACTTGAGTTGATAGCCGTATGTCTGGGAAATGGCCAGCGAGAGTTCCAGGGCATCGATCGAATCGAGACCAAGCCCATCGCCGAACAGGGTCGCCTCAGGCTGTATCGTGGCCGGATCGACCTTGAGTTTGAGCGTCTGGACGATCAGCTTGGCCACATCCTGTTCGAGCGGAGCAGATTCCGACACAGCCTCGACCTTCCTACGGTTTCACCGCGCGGTAGTCGCGCAGCAGTCCGTTTCCAAATTCCTTCAATGTACAGTCGCGAAACCCCATTCCCGTGAGTGCACCAAGAATATCCTCCGGCGGCACACAGTGCTCCGTCGTATCCCACCAGTAGGCCATTAAGGTCTGCATATCGCGATTGCCCGTCGTAGCCGAAAACACCGCCCCCAATACCGTCTTGATGTAAAACCGCGAAAGCGCCAGGAGTGCGGCAGACTTGGGACGGGAAATTTCGAGCAGCAGCACAATCCCACCCGGCTTGAGCACCCGGTAGTATTCCGCAAACGCGGCCTTGAGATCCGGAACGTGCCGCAGGGCATAGCCCATACTCAGAAAATCGAAATGGTTATCCGGAAAGGGTAGGCTCTCGCCCACGCCACGAACCAGAGTACGACAGGAGCTTTTCTGCGCCTCTCGCAACATACCGACACTCGGATCGAGCCCGATCACCAAGCCAGAGGGCCCCACCACATCGAGAGCACCTTGCGTGACTAATCCAGGCCCGCAGGCAACATCGAGGACGTGCATCCCGGTCTTGAGGCCGGCTTCTCGAAGCGCCTTTCGCCGATACCAGAGCCCGGAACCGAAGCCGGTGGCCTTATCGACATTGCGATATTGGTAGGCCGTACGATTAAAGAGCTCGTTGAGGAACCCTTGCCGGGCCTCTATGGCGTCATAGTACTGACGCAACGGCGGATGTGGCGCAATCGGCCGGCTGGAGGTACTTGCGGAGCGTTGGCCGTTTGGCTCAAGGGACTGATTCATGACGCCTCCCGAAACTCATACGGCCACACTTGTAGCAGGACTCTTGCGCGCGGGCAAGGGGAAGGCGAACTGTCGTCTCAGAAGAATGCTTGGACGGAAAAGACGACGTCGTTATCCCGGTCGCGGTGATTATATTCGAGCCGGAGGGACCAGTTCTGCGAGAGGGTATAGCGCGAACCGGTAAACCAGCGAATGTCGTCTGATTGATCCCCGAGCGCATACCGCAAATAGGAACCGGAGAGCATAAGATTCCAGCGATCCGTCATGTCCGCCAGCATGCCGACGGTGCCGCCGCCTCCAATCCGATGCCGCTCTTCGTAGGCTCTGCTGTAGTTGGCTTCGGCCGCGGCAAACGCGAAATAGACTTCGCGCTTGAACAGCGCCGTTTCTGCCGAAGCACCGAGACCCACATTGGCCAGCCCGTTGCTGCACAGGTCGCACCCATTGTGCCGGATCGTCTGCATCCCTACGTTGACCTTCCAGGAAGGCAGCTGCGAGAGGGAATCCATCGGGGCCAGCGAAAGAATATTGATCGGGCTAAACCTCTCGATGCGAGCCTGCGATTGGTGATGGTAGTGCCGCGATGCGACTGACATGACTTCTATTTGCGCATCAGGCGTGAACCCCGGCTCCGGCTCCAGCAGGTCATGGTAGGCTGCGCGGATACTCGCTTCTTCAAACGCGCGATGGTTGCGCCATCCGGCAGCCTGCAACCACACATCCTCTAGCGGCAACCCACTCACCCGCGCCCAGTCGCGAGCTTGCCAGGGCTCGGGTGATAGACGAAAAATTGATCGAGGATGCCCATCGTGTCTTACTTCAGAGAACGACGGCTTAGAAGCGCAGCCCGATGCCAAACAGGGCGTACTGAGAACGAAAATCCAGCGCGAGCTGCTTCCAGTGATAGTTGGCCGAGAAGTATTTGTATTCGCTGAACAGAAATACCTTTTCGGTCACGTTGCCTTGCAGCCCGCCAAAAAATTGATAGCCGAACGTCCAGGAGCCTTCAAAATCTTGGTCCGACCGACCCGGAATGTTGGCATGGGTGAGCACTCCGTCCGAAAGACCGCCCCCGACACCGATGTAAGGAACAAGCGCCTTCCCGGGGTAGCGAAGAATCAGATTCACCATCGAATTAAAGACCCAGAGGTTTGTACTGGCAGGGGACCCCGCGTGCGCCGACGAAGAAAATGTGATCTCACTCCCATGACCGAAAGATTCCAGTTCGATCCCGACAATGTTGTCCAAATAGTGCGGGAACACCGCGACCTTGATGCCGGCTCCAACCCCATTGGTGATCCTGGTGTCCGAGGGATTGCCCCCTTGGGCAAAGAGGCCGTGACCTGATGGAAATGCACCCAATGAGTACAGGCCAATATCTACGTCGGCGGTCTCAGCAGCCGAAGCCAGGCCGACTTGCATGAATACCATCATGAGGGCAAGCGACAGCGGGAGGAAAGCCGGGAGCACCAAGGGGAATGGCCAGATCTCGAGTCTGCCCCTCACCGCATTGGGCCAGCAATGCCGACCAAAATAAAGGGGCCTCTGGGACTGCCGCCCCAAAGGCCCCTTCGATTGCGGACGTTCGAGAATTAGCTACCCTTGACGATCGTGCACCAGTCGCCGACGATGCCGAGGATCTGGTGGGCCGTGTGATCAACCGAAGCCACCGTGGTGATCCCGCCGGCCGCTTTTGCCGCCGCGATGCTCGCATCCCCAGTCGAAACCCATCCGAGGATCGATGTGACGCAGGCTTTTCCTTCTTTGGTTGCAGCGGTTGCAGTCGTCGCGGTATCGCCGTACTTTACATCGGTAAAGA
>JANOMG010000449.1:0-6595 GCA_031420175.1 Nitrospira sp. | reverse complement strand
GGCCATGCCCTTATCCGCACAGACCTTGGTCAAAGCCGCGGTCAACGTCGTCTTGCCATGGTCCACGTGCCCAATCGTCCCAATATTCACATGCGGCTTCCGCCGCTCATATTTCGCCTTCGCCATACCTAACTCCCTTTCTAAAAATCCCCTGAAGCACTATTCCCGTCGCGCTAACTTAATAATGAGCGCGCTGATCGAGCAAGCTCTACTTGGAGCCCACGACGCGGATCGAACGCGTGACCTCGTCCTTACCAAGGACGTGCTCTACCAACTGAGCTACGTGGGCCATCACTTCACGCCTGTTCCCGTCGCGCCCATCGTATTCGCTCCGGTTCGAGCAAGCTCGGTTTGGAGCGGGCGATGGGATTTGAACCCACGACAGCCAGCTTGGAAGGCTGGAACTCTACCACTGAGCTACGCCCGCCCGTCTTCTCCCCACACTCTCAAACTTTGCCGCACACTTCACAACCGTCCTCAATCAAGCCCCAAACCCCTACGCCCCACAAGCCAGATGATGGTGGGCAGGCAAGGATTCGAACCTTGGAAGCCGATGGCAACAGATTTACAGTCTGCCCCCTTTGGCCACTTGGGTACCTGCCCAAAACGCCCTGCACGATAAATCTACAGACACAACAGTCAGCTTCTTTTTCATCGCATGATGAGGAAAGAAGAATAAGCCGGTCCACGCATATCTCCCCCTGTCCTTATAAATAAGGACAAAAGCAGTGAGATGCGGGCACGGCCTTGTTCAGGAAACGCTCGATTCTATTGATGAGGTAGGGCGAAGTCAAGACCCAAAATCAGAATTGTCTTGTTTTTCTCAGAGTACCCCTCAACAACTACCCTGCCGAATATCCCCGCATTCACGGTTTTCGGCACCACCAGCCCTACCTCTCCCTTACATACCCCAGAGACAATTCATGGCATGACGGAGTGCGAGCGCTTGCCGTCACATTGTCCCTGTCGCTCACCCCTCTCTTCCGATCCAGCCAATACACCAATCGCACGAGTGAGGAGACCGGGGGAGAACCCCATAACATCCCTCATCAGCACCACCGCTTCCTCTGATGACAAGCGCGAGGCAGCCGCCAAGTATCGCTTTTGAGTCACTGCCCTCTCAGCAGAATCTTCAGGCTCGTAATACCCACGGAGGGTCCCTTCTCGATCGGCAGTCCTGAGACGACGCACCCATTCGTCCTGACTCTTCCCGGACTTTTGGATCGACTGCCCTGCGTCCTTCGTCAACTCCAACTGATTCCACACCATCCACCCGACAAACACCGCCCAGGTTTCATTGAGGGCTTCCCACGATTCACGTTCCGTCAGAAATCGCTCCTCCCTTTCGCCCTTCCTCTGCACCACCGGCGTGATCAGGACCGCTCCGTAGCGACAGGCCTGCTGCAATCTCGCAAACTTGAGCACCGGATCCGGCAACGCCTCAGCCGCCGCCGTGGCCAGATAATCGACATAGGCGTGAAATAGTTCGTGGTAGAGCGTCTGGATTTCGGCATGCGTAAGCCGTCCAAGCGGGCGCACCGTGGCGCCAGCCCCATTAAAGGACAACGCACGATTGAGCACCATCCGATGCTCGCCGAGATGATACTCAGCGGCATAGGTGCGCAAATCGTCGAACTCAAACTGGATGAAGCTCGGAGGGACCGCCTTCAGGAACTTCGTCGGAAGGCCCAGCGCGTGTGCCTCATTGAGCAGCTGATGCCACATCCGGTCCGTCAACGATGGACGCTCCTCCGACAGCCCCGCATTCGGCAGGGAGAGGAGTCCGCCTAACAGGAGGCCCATCAGGGCCCCTCTACGCAATATAGGCACCATCGATATTGGTCCGCTTCGAGGATGGGAGGGTTATCTCAGGAAGTATCGATCACATCTAATGATCATCGCGAGCATACCAGTCAGGCCGCCCACCTTCCTCCATGAGGGTCAGCTGCTCCAGCAACGCAGGCGATACAGGGTCCAGGAAACGAGACGGGTTCGAGAGCACCGTGCCGCTTCCCCGATCGAACACATTGATCGGATAGGTGAGGTATAGATATCGCTTGGCTCTCGTCACGGCAACATAGAACAGACGCCGCTCCTCCTCCAGCTCCTCGCCTTCACCAAACGCATAGACCGATGGAAACCGTCCATCCACAACCCACATGACGAACACACATTGCCACTCAAGCCCCTTGGCCGAATGGATGGTGGACAGCACGAGTCGCTCGTCATCGCGATCGGGTGCCTCGCCGCCAGCGGCGCTCCCATCCGGGGGCTCCAGCGCCAGATCGGACAAGAAGGCTCCGAGCTCTTGGTACCGCTCGGCGATCGTCTGCAAATGGTCCAGATCCCGCGCACGCTTGGGATAGTCGTCGTACTGCTCCTTGAAAATCGGCAGGTAATACTCATAGATCTGGCTCACTAGATGAGCGGGCCGCAGCTCTTCGTCTCCCGCAAGGTTTTCGAGAGTCAGCGCCAAATCCTTAAGCCCCTTCCCCGTTCGCCCCGGCATCTCAGAAAGGGCGCGATAGGGATTGTCAGACTTCACGAGCGCCGCCATGACATCCTGGGCCTTCTTCGGGCCGACACCTTCGATGAGCATGAGTACACGATGCCAGCTGACAAGATCCAGCGGGTTCGCCACCACTCGTAAATGGGCCAACAGATCCTTGACATGTGCGGTCTCGATAAATTTGACCCCACCACGCTTGATAAATGGCAGTCCGTGACGCGACAGCTCAATTTCCAGGTCGAAGGAATGAAAACTCGACCGAAACAGCACTGCCATTTCGCCAAGCGGGACCCCTTCCTCCCGCAGCTCCAAAATCTTCTGCGCGATGAAACGCGATTGGGCATTCTCCCCTGCCGCCTCCACCAACGTCGGCAATGGCCCGTCCAACTTCCTCGTAAAGAGCCGCTTCGTATATTTCTCGGTTGCCACTTCAATAACGGCATTCGCCAGATTCAGAATCGGCTGGGTGCTGCGGTAATTCTCTTCGAGCTTATAGATCGTGGTGCCGGGAAAGAGCGACGGAAACTCCATGATGTTCTTGAACGTCGCACCACGGAACGCGTAGATGGATTGCGAGTCGTCACCGACGACCATGACGTTCCGATGGGTGGACGCGAGGTGCCGAATAATATCGGCCTGCAAACGATTGGTATCCTGATACTCATCCACCAAGATGTATCGATACAACGATGAAATCGTCCGCCTGACCGATTCATCGTTCATCAAAAGTTGCCGCAGCAACACCAGCAAATCGTCATAATCCACCAGCTGGCGCTGGCGTTTTGACGCCTGATAGCCCTGCTGCAACTGACCCAGCGCGTCCAGATGGTCCGCAAAATGGTTGAACTCTTCAACGACGATCTCGTCGAGCGGGCGCAGGGTATTCTCGGATTTGCTGAACATCTCCGCAATCGTACCCTTCCGGGGAAACCGCTTGTCTTTTTCGTTCAAGCCGAGTTGCACGCGAACCAGGGAGATCAAGTCTTCGGCATCACCCCGATCCAGAATCGTAAAGCCGGGTTCCAGTCCAATGGATCGACCATAGCGCCGGAGCAACATATTGGCCACGGAATGGAACGTGCCGCCACGTACCCGCTCGCTGCGCACGCCAATCAGCTCGCCCGCCCGCTCGAGCATCTCCTGCGACGATTTTCGCGTAAAGGTGAGCAGCAGAATGTGAGACGGATCGATCCCCGAGTCGATCAAATAGGCGACGCGATAGACCAGCGTTCGCGTCTTGCCGCTGCCGGCGCCGGCAATGACCAAGGCTGGCCCTTCGCCTGCAGTCACTGCCGCAAGCTGTTGGGCATTCAACGCTGCTGCATAGTTAAGAGAGAGCACGGAGGTCGGCCATTGGTCCGGCGACCGCTTCAACACATACGGGGTACTGTCTCGGTTCATGTAGCAGCTCGTGAGGTGGTCTCGCTCTATAGCATACTGGGGTGGCCCTTTCAAATGGACCCATCAGTCCCGGCCCATGCCTGATCAATCAAAAGACTCACCAGAGAGACGGCCCTTGGAGACCGAGCCGTAACCTGTATATAATGGCTCCTCTTTTTTTGTGAGGTCATTGTGGGAACGTCGAAAAATCCTTACAGCGAACAACTCCGCGGGATCGCCGAATTAATACTAGCCGTCGCGGGCGAATCCGTGACCGTCATGAAACGGAACGCCCCTGAACGGGCCTTGAAGCTGAAACGACACGATGAGTGGGGCATCTACCTTGAGTTTCTCAAGGTCATGTTTAACCTCACCGACCGGCTCTCCATACTGTACTTGCCGATCAAAGAACAGCCCCTGTTTATGGACAGTCTCGAAGACGCGGTGACGCTGCAATTGAAAAATGTGCTCGAACCGGCATTCGGCTCTGGCGCCGACCAAACGGAAATCATGCTCACCGTCGGTGCGGCGGTGGCAGAAAGTCGGCAGACCTATGAGCGCTACCGATTCCTCGTCACCGAGAACAACCCCGCGAAAGACGAGATGTTGAAAGACTTTGGCGGACGAGTCGCCGAGGCAATGGGCATCGCAGGAAACGCACACGTATCCTCGGCCGCCACGCTCTGCGCGAGCGCCGTCATTCCTGCCATCAAAGCGGTCTTAGCCGGAGACGCACCGCCGGCCGCCGCAGTCAATACCGCCACTCCAGCGACCGCGACCGCATCCACCCTGCCACCGCCCCCCGCGACACCTGAACCTCAGGGGCCAACAGGGACCGAAATCAAATTAGTCAGCGTGATGTCAACCGTCGAGGGAGAAGAAGTCGAAACTCGCTGGGGACTGCACCCTCGATTCCGACAAGATCTTCCCCCGGAGGACATGCAACAAGTCACCAAACTGATGAACCGAGTGGCAAAAATCCTTGGCGAACGCTACGCCTCCGTGGCATTCTCCGACGAATGGACATCCTGGCATAAGGCCGGTCACGCCTGATCGCTCTCGCCAATCGAGCTTAGGCCGTTCCCACACGACAACACCGACTTCGACATCAGCCACAAGGAGGTGCAGTGGATACTCCGCAGACAGCAGATGGTGTACCGAATGGCATTCCAGCCGGTCTCTCACGTCTCATCGAATTGGCCCATAATCTATGGTGGAGTTGGACCCCGGAGGCTCGTCGACTGTTTGAGCACATCGATCCAACCCTCTGGGTACTGACCCACCACAACCCCGTAGAATTACTGGCAAAGGTCAGGCCAGACCGACTCATGCACCTCACCCGAGATCCCTCGTATATGCGGTTGTACTCTGCCGCCCTCAAGATATTTGACGAGTATCTTCAGAACAAACACAGTTGGTTTAAAACACAGCACGGCGATTTGAAAGCCCCCACCATCGCCTACTTCTCTGCGGAGTTTGGTCTACATAGGTCCATCCCAATTTACAGTGGTGGCCTAGGCATTCTTGCCGGGGACCATTGTAAGGAAGCCAGCGACCTGGGCGTGCCCCTGGTGGGCATCGGATTCATGTATCCACAAGGATATTTTCGACAGCGGATCACGCCGGAAGGATGGCAAGAAGCAGCCTATGCTCCATTCAAACAAGCAGAATCGCCGATTCATCCTGCCCTCACTCCATCAGGAGAGGCCTGCAGGATTACGGTCGAAATCGGTAGCCGAGTCGTAACTGCAGCAGTCTGGAGAGTGCTCGCCGGACGGGTGCCCCTCTACCTCATTGATACAGACGTCCCCGAGAACAGCCCTGAGAATCGGGCTCTGTCAGCTCGACTCTATGGCGGAGATCAAGAGATGCGCCTCTGTCAGGAATATCTGTTGGGTATCGGCGGTGTCCGTATGCTTCGTGCATTGGGCATCGCACCGACGGTCTGGCATGCCAATGAGGGCCACTCCGCCTTCCTCACACTAGAACGCATTCGCGAATTGATCCAGAAAGGATCGACGCACGCAGACGCCTGCGAAGTGGTCCGCCAGAGCACGGTATTTACGACCCATACACCCGTGCCAGCCGGCCACGACGTGTTCCCCCATCACCTCATGGACCGGTACTTTACCGGCTATTGGGAACAACTGGGGCTCTCGCGGGAAGACTTCCTTCGATTGGGCGACACACCCGAGTCCCAGGGACAAGGCTTCAACATGACGGCACTCGCGATCCGGATGGCTGCGCATGTGAACGGGGTCAGCCGTGAACACGGACAGGTCTCACGAGAAATGTGGCACCATATGTGGCCGGGACTGGCAATCGAGCAGGTCCCAATCCGTAGCGTGACTAATGGCATCCACGCCCCGACCTGGATCGCACCGGAACTCAACCAACTCTATGGCAAATATCTGGGCCCGGAATGGGCGGACAAATGCGACGACACGGCGATGTGGCAACGGGTCCTGGATATCCCCGACCAGGAACTCTGGGCCGTGCGCCAAACCAGGAAACGCAAACTGATGAGCTTCATCCGGGAACGTGCCAGAAGCGGCTGGATGCAGGGCCACCTCCAAGCCTCGCAAGTCTTAACCCGAGGCACGCTGCTCGACCCCGAAGCGCTCACCATCGGCTTCGCCAGGCGCTTTGCCACCTACAAGCGGGCGACCTTGTTGTTCCGCGACCTCGAACGGCTGAAACAGTTGC
>JANOMG010000448.1:0-2108 GCA_031420175.1 Nitrospira sp. | reverse complement strand
CGACGGTGATGGTGCCGATCGTGACATCGTCATCGATGGCAATCAGGGTGATCCGATTTGCATTCGGGGTCTCTGGCAAGGGCGTCACGCTGTAGCCGCGGGCCTGGTACATGCGGTTCACAAGAATGTGCGCCGAGCTGCGATGCCCGTGCGAATCGGCCACGCGGGCAGGCCGTCGCGATTGTAACAATAGAATGATGTGCCTACTTGTCTTCAGGTACTTCGGTTCGCGCCGAGCCGGCGCTCAGCGCCTCCCGGCCAGTCTGGAGAGGTTCCAACTTCAGATCGACGATGTTCGGGGGAAACAGAAGATCAAGGAACCAGTCCAAGGCCACGCGCAATCGCTGCTCCCACTGTGGGACGGCTAACAGGTAGTACGTCCGCCACGCGAACCAGGCCATAAACCCCGTGAGCCTCACGCCCATGACGCGTCCCACCCCCCGGTGGCGTCCCAGAGTGGCGAGCATGCCGAGACCACGGTAACGATACGGCTCCAGCTTTCGGCCCATGAGCGATGCCACCAGGTTGCGGGCCACGTGCCGCCCCTGACGAACCGCATGCTGTGCCGTGGGCGGCTGAGATCCACCGTCCGGGTCAGCAATCAGGGCGCAATCGCCGATGGCCCACAACGTCTCGTGGCCCCGCACCTGAAGATACTCGTTCACGGGGAGCCGGTGGTCGCCTCCCTCCGCGCGCGGAACGTCAATCGCCTGGATCAAAGGCGAAGGACGCACGCCAGCCGTCCAGATGAGGGTCTCGGCGTTCAACTCGCGCCCATCCTGGACGCGCATGTGACCGGACTCGTATGCCGTGACGCGTGCGCCGAGCCAAACCTCAATCCCCCGAGACGCGAAGTTTCGTTGCACATAATTGGCCAAATCGGGAGGTATCTCCCGAGCGAGTCGATCGAGCATCTCGGTAATCACCAGGCGGATCTCCGCACGGTCGATGGATGGATAGTCCTCCACCGCCTTCAGAACGAAGTCGTGGAGTTCGCCCGCGACCTCGATCCCGTTTAACCCGCCTCCCACCACAGCGAAGGACAGGAGGGAGCGGCGTTCCTCCTTTGACAGAAGGGCGGCCCGCTCCAGCACGTCGATCACACGATTCCGGATGCGTATGGCATCTCCCAGGGTCTTCAGGGTCAGCGCGTTCTCCGCGAGGCCCCGAATCCCGAAATAGTCCACGACGCTCCCCGGGGCAAGAATGCAGTGCTCGTAGGAGAGCCACCGAGAATGGCCGTTCTGGTCAACCACAGCCACGATCCGCCGTACCGGATCAACCGTCTGAACTGTTCCTCCAATGAACCGGACCCGCCGGAACATCCGGCGGATCGGGTTCACTGCGTGCCGGGGCTCCACGAGGGAGGCGGCCACCTCTGCCAGGAGCGGCGTGAAGAGGAAGAAATTGCTGCGGCTGATGAGAGTCACTTCAGCCTTGAGACCCCGCTTAAGCTGGCGATCCAGGGTCATGGCGGCATTCATGGCACCGAAACCGCCGCCGATAATCACGATATCCGTACGCTCGGAAGGTTGCATGTCGTCGTCTTTCAACGTGCGGTATTAAGGAGTCTTCAACACGACCTGCAGTTGGCTGATTTTGGCGGCCATGATGAAGTCGCTCTCGGAGAGGCCGCCGATCGCGTGAGTCCAGAGTTCAATGGTGACGTTGCGGTAGCCGACCAGATGCAGGTCGGGATGGTGGCCTTCCTCTTCCGCGAGTTGAGCGACGCAGGTGAAGAAATCGATGGCGGCCATGAAGTTCTTCACGACCCACTCACGGTGAATGCGGATACCGTCGTCGGTGATCTGCCAGCCGGGCAGCTTCCCGATGAGTTGCTCGGCCTCTTGCCGCGGTACGGGCGGCACGCCGCCGTGGCACGGTTGGCACTTCTTTGAAGTCAGCTCTTCCACACATACGATACTCATTGCGGGTTCTCCTTAAAACGATAATTTGCGACATACATGGTTTCAACACGACTCATGGCACGCTCAGTTATACATCCGCCGAGACTTCGGCAGCCTCGGCGGATGGGGCCTTCACGAACTGCAGGACAGCATGGAACAGCCGGCCCGTTGCCGCGCCCAGTCGGGGCGTTTTGCGGCAAA
>JANOMG010000447.1:0-8568 GCA_031420175.1 Nitrospira sp. | reverse complement strand
TTGTCCGGGATGGTGGCACATTGCGATTTTTTCGAGCAGGAGTCCATCACGGTCGACGGCGGACGGCTGCGTCCCGACATGGTGGTCCAGTTGCCGGGTGGGCGGCAGATCATCGTGGACGCCAAGACTGTTCTGGCAGGCTACCTGGATGCGCATGAAGCCTCGACCGAGGAGCAACGTCTGGAAGGCATGCGCCGTCATGCCGCCCAAGTCCGGTCGCGCATGGACGAGTTGAGCGTGAAAGCCTACTGGAATCAATTCGCCCAGGCGCCGGAGTTTGTCGTGTTGTTCCTGCCGGGCGAACAATTTCTCGGCGCTGCGCTCGAACATGACCCACGTTTGATTGAAGACGGGTTTCTCCGAAGCGTCGTGCTGGCGACTCCCACGACGCTCATGGCGCTCTTGCGGGCGGTGGCCTACGGCTGGCGGCAGGAACGCATGACCGAACATGCCGAGGAGGCCGGGCGGTTGGGGAAAGATCTCTACGAGCGGATGGCCGTGCTGACCGAGCATTTGAACGACGTCGGGCAAGCCCTCGGGAAGAGCGTCCTGGCCTACAACAAGGCAGTCGGGTCGCTGGAAACGAGGATCTTGCCGGCCGCTCGCCGGTTCAAGGAGCTTGGCGTGTCGTCGGAGAAAGAGATCCCGTTGTTGGACCCCGTGGAACTGGTTTCACGCAAGGCGTTACCCTTTGAGCATGAATGAGGAGTGCCTGATGGCAGACGAACAGGGGATGGTCGAAGCCTTTCACCGGAATTTCGATATCGTCGTCAGTCCAGTTCCGACGGTCGCCGACGGGCGGACGCGCGAATTACGTATCCGGCTCATTCAAGAAGAATTCGACGAGTTGAAAGAGGCGCTCGCCTCAGACGATCTGTCGTCCATTGCGAAGGAGATGGCCGATCTTCTCTACGTCGTGTACGGCACGGCGGTGTCCTACGGCATCGACATGGATCCGGTCTTTCGAGAAGTGCATCGATCTAACATGAGCAAAGTTGGTGGATACAAGCGTGAAGACGGAAAATGGGTGAAGCCGGCCACCTACTCGCCGGCGCGCATCGAACCGATTCTAGCGGAGCAGGGACCGGCTCAACGCGAGGTCCGTTCGGAGTCATGAGAGCAGTCCACTGCCCAATTTGCGCGGCTCCGTTTGTTCGCGTCACCTACCAGGATGGCAGGGTCGAGCGTCTGTTGAGCCGCGTCAACGTGTTTCCGTTTCGATGCCAACTCTGCACGAATCGCTTTCGTGCGTTCTATTCCGGTGCGCGCCACAATACGCAGGCATTTGATCGGCGTCAGTACGCACGACTTATGGCCTCCATCGCGGCCCAGGTCCTCGAGCGCAACCAGCCGGCCGAGACCACCAGAATTACCGACATTTCGATGGATGGCTGTACGCTGCAGACGACGGGGCTCTCGAAAGGGGCCTTTGTTGGACTGGTCTTGAAGCCAACCGTGGAGGAGGAAACGATTCACATTGAAACGGCGATGGTCTGTTCCGTTCGCTCGTCATCAATGGGGATCAGATTTTTGGAAGTCCTGCCGGAACATCAACGTCGTCTGGGGCGAGTCATTCTCGCGCTCTTGGTCAATCAACGCTCCTAATCTCAGCTCCCACGGGTAACCGGCGTGACTCGCGCGCGCCGCGTCCGATCAGAAACCGTTACTAACAGGCTTCTGAGAAAATCATTTCGGCAGAGCAAACCTTGAAGGGTCTGCATGTCTGGGCAAGCGCGGAACGCTTCGCAGGCCGTAGCGAGTGAAGGGCCGAGGCGTATCCTTGAGGGTACGTTGAGGGTCTGAACGAGGCGAGGCCGGCGGACTTTTTCAGCGTTCTGCCAGCACATTGTCGATGAGGCGAACTGTGCCGATTCTGATTGCGCCGAGTAACAGGGCGCGGCGTTCGACCTGCTCGAGCGGTTCCAGACTTGCCGGGTCGCACAGGGCAAGGTATTCGATGCGAGCCGTTGGTTCCTGCTCGACCGTCTGCCGCATGATGCGCTCGACCGTCGAAGCGGCCCCTCGTCCCTCCTTGATGGCCTGGCGGCCGGTCTGGAGGGCCCGGTAGAGGATGCTGGCAGCCAGGCGGCCAGCCGGGGAGAGGTAGCGGTTGCGAGAACTCATCGCAAGCCCGTCCTGTTCCCGTATCGTGGGCCGGACAGTGATGGTCACCCCCAGATTCAGATCGGCGACGAGCCGCTTCACCAGCGCGGTTTGTTGGTAATCTTTTTGGCCGAACACGGCGAGATGGGGTCGCACGATCCCGAAGAGCTTCGTCACCACCGTGGCGACGCCGGCGAAGTGATGAGGCCTGGCCGCTCCTTCCCAACGACGCGCAATCTCCGGCACTGTCACGATCGTTTGAAAGCCCTGGGGGTACATCACCTCGGCCGTCGGTTCAAAACAGACATCTACCCCTTCCTCGCG
Organism: Nitrospira sp.; assembly: GCA_031420175.1. Lineage (GTDB taxonomy): Bacteria > Nitrospirota > Nitrospiria > Nitrospirales > Nitrospiraceae > Palsa-1315. The sequence goes on along the minus strand of JANOMG010000447.1, from coordinate 6,141 downwards.
GCACAGTGCACGATCGCGGGCAATCGGGCGAGGATAGCGCGTGAGGTCTTCTCGCGGGCCGAACTGCGTCGGGTTCACGAAAATACTCACAACGAGTGCATCGCAACGTAGTCGTGCCGCTTGGATGAGGGCGCGGTGGCCGTCATGCAGTGCGCCCATCGTGGGAACGAATCCGATGGTGACGCCTTCGCGACGTAATCGTTCGCTCCAGGCAGTCATGGATCGTGGGGTGCGAATAATCTTCATGAGTCGTGATACGGGCTGCAAGCAGGGCGTGAGCCATAGCGGGTCGAAGGCTGGGGAAACAGGAGGCGGACCTCAGGCTGCTTCCCGGCCTCGGCAAGTAATTGGCTGACCGTGCGATGGAGTAATGGATGCACGAACAGCGGATCGAGTTCGCTCAAGGGCATGAGGACGAACCGGCGTTGGTGCATGCGAGGGTGCGGCACGACGAGATCCGGTTCGTTGATCATCCGTTGGCCGTAGAACAAGATATCTAGATCGATGGTCCTGGGGCCTGATCGATTGTCCTCATCCCGGCCGAGCGAGCGCTCGATCTCTCGAAGGATGTCCAGGAGGCTCTTCGGTGTGATATCCGTCTCGATCTGGACGACGCCGTTCAAGAACCACCCGTCCCCCGGTCGGGCATGGTCGTTGACGGGCTCGGTTTCATAGAGCAGCGACACGCCCAGGACTTGGGAGTGAGGTAACAGGCTCAGCAACGTCACGGCCCGATCACAGAAATCAAGCCGATCGCCGACGTTGGACCCAAAGCCGATGAACACCGTCTCCATAGAAGCCACGTTAGGCGTGAAACGTGAGACGGGAAACGAGTCCGGAACTATCTCTGCTTGCTTCGCCGTTCACATCTCACCTTTTATGTTGCACGATCTTAGAATCCCACCTTCTTAATACGCTCCACCGCCTCTGCCAGTCTTTCCTTCGACGTACACACGGTCATTCGAATATATCCTTCGCCCGATGCGCCGAAGCCGTTGCCCGGTGTCGTGACGATGCCGGCCTTCTCCAGCAAATGAGCCGTAAAGGAAGCGGAGGTGTACCCCTTCGGCACCGTGACCCAGATATAAAACGCGGCCGGTGGTGGATCGACTTCGAGGCCCAGGCTCTTCAGCCCAGGCACCAAGGTGTCACGCCGCTCCTGATAGATCTTGCGTAGGCCGTCCGTGACGGAATCGTCCAATCCCAGCGCCGTGATCCCTGCGGCCTGCACCGCTTCGAACACGCCGGAGTCCAGCTGGCTCTTTACCTTGCCGAGGCCTGCTAAGACGTCTTTATTGCCGACGACGAAGCCGATGCGCCAGCCCGTCATGTTGTAGGTCTTGGAAAGGGAATGGAACTCCACCCCTACGTCTTTGGCTCCATCGATTTCCATGAAGCTCGCAGGGGGCTTGCCGTCGTAGAAAATTTCCGAATAGGCCGCATCGTGACAGACGATCACCTGGTTCTCCTGTGCAAACTCGACCACGCGCTTGAAGTAGTCCTTGGTCATGATGACCGACGTCGGATTATTCGGCGAATTCAGCCACATCAGCTTGGCTTTCTTCGCCACATCCTTGGGGATCGCGTTCAAGTCCGGCAGGAAACCGTTCGCCTTGGTCAGTGGCATGAGGTGCGCTACGCCCCCGGAAAAGCCGGTGCCGACCGGGTACACCGGATAGCCGGGGCTCGGAACCAGGACGATGTCGCCCGGATCGACAAACGCCAGGTGAATGTGCCCGATTCCTTCCTTCGAGCCAATTAGAGTCAGCACTTCGTCGGCAGGATTCAGCGTCACATTGAAACGCCGTTTGTACCAGTCGGCCACCGCGGTTCGGAACGACAGCATCCCTTCGTAGGAGGGATATTGATGGTGTTTCGGATTCTTCGCGGCCAGCGCCAGGCTTTCGATAATCGGAGCCGGTGTCGGCAAATCCGGATCACCGATGCCGAGGTTGATGATATCGACGCCCTTGGCAATCGCCGCCTGTTTCATCTTGTCGATGGCGGCAAACAGATAGGGAGGCAGTGTTTTAATTCTGGTTGCGACTTCAATTGGAAAACCGGCCATGGTGCAGAATGCTCCTTTTCTAGAATGAAGCCCATTGAGGGCGCGACGGAGCCCCTAGGCTACTTCAGGAACGAGGCGGTAATCAACGTGCAGAATCAAGCAAATGGCCGATGAGTCGATCGGCGATGTGATGGAGTTGCGGGAGGTGGGGCAGGGCCGCGGCTTTCATCTGTTGGGCAGTCAGGCGCGCCTTGGTGAGGTCTGGCGCACATTCGCGGCACAGGGAATCGATCCCGGTCGGCTCCATCTCAAGATGGAACAAGAGCCCATAGGCGCGAGTGCCATACCGAAAGGCTTGCAGCGGGGCAATCTCGGAGCCAGCCAAGGGCACACAGTCTTTGGGGAGGTCGAACACTTCGCCATGCCATTCGAAGACGTCGAATGACTCCGGCAGCGTGCTGAAAACCGGGTCCTGTTTCGCCTCAGCCGTCAGCCTGACCGGTGTCATGCCGATTTCCAAGGCCTTACCAGAACGTACGGTGGCACCCAACGCCTTCGCCATGAACTGACTTCCAAGACACACACCAATGACGGGCTTGCCTGCCAGGATCGCGGACCGAATGAATTCCGTCTCCTCCGCAATCCACCGATCGGGATCGTTCGCCGACATCGGCCCACCCATCACGATCAACACATCGCCCGCATCCTTCGGCAGCCCGTCTTGCGGAACAAGATAACGTTCCAGGCTCACGCCGCGCGCAGTCAGCGCCGTCGCGAAGGCTCCAGGCCCTTCAAAGGGAACGTGTTTCAGACAGACTGCGCGCATTGACACTCCGAGGCGATGTGATTAGGCTGGAGCCGTTGAGATGTGAGACATATCCGATTGAAGCGCCGATTTCAAGTGAGGTCCGAGAGAGTCTGTCAGACATTCTAAATGCCGACCATACTGAGGAAAGGCCCGTATCGTTTTTTCTTTTACGCAGGTGATCGAGAAGAGCCGATTCATGTCCATGTTGAGCGCGATGAGAAGGTTGCGAAGTTTTGGTTGGTGCCGATACGCTTGCATGCCAGCGGCGGATTTTCACGAATCGAGATTCGGCGGATTCACCAACTGGTCGATGCACATGCCGATGAGCTGAGGGAGGCCTGGGATGCGTATTTCAACGGTTGAGGCGGAAGTGCCTGTTGTCGCGAAGGTGACAGTGACGGACGATACCCTGAGTGTTGATCTGAGCGATGGAAGAACGATTTCCGTTCCATCGGCTTGGTTCCCCAGGCTTCTGCACGGGACGAGAAAAGAGCGAAATCACTGGCGATTGATCGGCAAAGGTTACGGGATTCACTGGCAAGACCTTGATGAGGACATCAGCGTCGAAAACCTCTTGCTCGGGCAGTCATCCGGTGAAAGTCAAGCGTCTCTCGAAAAGTGGCTGTCAGCAAGACCGTCCCGCCTCACAAACGGCGCTAAGAAACACCGCTGACGCGGCGTCCCGCCTGCCACAGCGATTTCCCACCGCAAAATTGAGCGACTGCACTGATTCTGGGTTGTCTTTTCTGTATCGAGACTAAATTAGAGACCGATCCGCCCATCACGATGAGCGAGTCGTCCGGATCGGGCGGCAAGCCATCCTTCGGTACAAGGCAGTAGTCGAGAGAGACGCCAAGGTTCGTCAGCGCCGTTGCGAAAGCTCCGGGCCCTTCAAAGGGAACGTGTTTCAGACAGACTGCGCGCATTGACACCTTCTGGATTTTCGAATTACGCTGCATGACTGCAGGCAATGAAATAGCAAGACTTTGACAAAGAATACAAGGATCATATGACACAACCAAAGTGCAAATTGCTACCGGCAATCATTGTGATTGTAATGCTCTCATTTGTACCAGACTCAGGAGCAAGTGAGTATGCTGGGCGAGGAGGCTGGGGTGCTCATGAATCCGTCTATCGAGTTAAGTGCAGAGCCGAACATTCTGAAACCAAGGAACAGCGTGATGTCGATGTTGGAACAGCCTTTGGACATAAGAGCGGCAATGTCTTATCCGCAAATCATGTCGTCGATGAATGTATTGGAGTGGGTGGAACCATACTCCTTGTACCCTCAGAGGGCACTGATTCGATAGCCAAGGTTGTTAGTCGAGATGCTGGTCTCGATCTCGTGTTACTCAAGCCAAATGATGGGTTTGTTAAGAGTCACATCCCAATAGCAACAAACGACAAAATGGTAATGGGCTCCCAAGTATCTAGTTGGGGCTTCCCCGGTGGGTACACTGAGAAGGATCCACTCCTTACCGTGGGTTTTCTCGCTGGAATATCTCCAGATTTGCTCAATCGATCAATCAAGCGATGGGTTATAAATGCCGCCATAAACAAGGGGAATTCCGGTGGGCCACTTCTTGAGACCGCGACACCATCTGTTATCGGTGTCGTAATTCTCAAATATTCTCCATTGGGCGATGACATTAAGAAAGAACTGAAAAAGATTTCAAAGAATGGTTCGGCGGAGGCAAAGCTACTTGCCCAAGCACTGATTAATGTAGGCGAGGGTGCCCAGATGGTAATTGCCCAATCTGTAAGGGCAACTGACCTTCGGGCCTTCCTTCGGCAGGCTGGTGTAGAACCCTAAAGTTCCTAAAATAGTCCCAGTGACTGTCTTGGCGAGAGGATTGAAGTACATCAAGCTTTCGACGATTCTGATTGGGATTGCGCTCCCTTTCTTTATTGAGCAGTCGATTTCTCTGGCATCCTCGGAATGGTTTTTTATGTCTCGCCATGGGGAATGTGCCGAGGTTCAAAGTCTGAAGCGCAAGGTTCCCGACCTGGGTGAGATTCGTGATCCCACGACGTTTGTAAAGTTGATGGGCGACAAAGGGTACCGGGTGACGGTGAACGAGATTACGACGCTCAATGGAAAAGCGGTTGAGGTCAAGGTGCCGGAGCGAGAACTGTTTTTGATTTTCGTCACGCCAGAAATCTGTCAGCAATCAGGAAGAGAGTAGGGTTCCAGGCTCCGATTCTTTCTGTCTCCTTAAAAAAATTGTCGCCGGTCGTGATGGACGCCTGTCTGTTCTGGATTTATACTAGTCATAGGATGTTCTCCTTGCAGGGTAGGTGGAAGACACATGTCACCTCAGGTTGACGAACGGCAACAGGTCCAGCTTGAGCTGGAGGGGCTGAAGCGAACGCTGGAGTGGACGGAGATTCAGCGAGAGCAGCTCCTGGATCGCTTGGACCTGCTTCGGCTCGACAATGCCCGTCTGCAGGATCGCGTGGAGGAGTTGGTACGTCAGGTAGACGGGCTGAAGCAGCAACAGCCGTTGTTCTAGTAGGATGCTGAAAAAGGCCGCCAGCATCGTTCTCGCATCGCTCAGAGGCTCAACGTACCGAGGCGTATGCCTCGCCTCTTCGCTCGCTGCGGCCTTGCTGGACGGCCTTTTTGAGCATCCTGCGGGGAGGGGAAATCCCGCTCTTGTTCAAGACGCGCAGGCCATCGAAGTTCCTCTGAGTTGAAGTGGTTTTTCCGCAGCCTACTAAGATTGTTCGGAGTTCGCGAGCATTCATACTATGAAATATCAGGTTGTGAACATCGAAGATGTGCGCTGGCTGCTGGGCCATACCGGCGGGTTTCGAGGCGGCTATGTGACGGATGTGCAGGTATCGAAGCGGCAGTTGTTGGATGAAGCCTCGGGCCGCGAGGTGCTGGCTGGGATTACGGTCACAGTCGTGATCCGCTATCGTATTCGCCAGATGGCTCGTGTGGCGAAAATGACGATGACCGGCGTGACGGACTTCTCGATGTTTGAGCAGGAAGGGGCCGATTGCTCGACGTTGAGGATCATCCAAGCGGAGTGGACCGACGGAAAATTGCGCTTCTGGTTCGATCCGCAGGGCGAACTCTATGTGGTGTGCGACGAAGCGCAGTTGGAAGAAGTGGCGGCGCCAAGCCTTGAGCCCTTGTCTCTGGAGCAGGTGGCGCAATGGACATTTCAAAGTGAGATGCCGGACTGGCCGACGGTGACGTGGCTCTTGGCGGAGCTGGCGGTGGCCGGTACGCCCTGTACCTGGCAGGCCACCGCGCCGTCAGCAGGATGGCATCAGTCCATTCAGTGGGAAGGGGATCTGCTTCCGGTCTTGATGC
>JANOMG010000446.1:0-4609 GCA_031420175.1 Nitrospira sp. | reverse complement strand
AGGCAGATCACGCACCAGGGGCGGCCGCTCGGCGATCCCGCGATCACGTCGCGGCCCATGAAGGCGGGTGAGGCCAAGACGGTTCCCCAACCACGGTGCCCGGTCACGCCGAGGCCGGACCATCCGTGGCGCCCGCGCCTGTGGCCAGCACGCACAAGCCACGCGGCGGCGGCCGGAACATAAAATCGAACATGTCTATTTGGGCGTGACCCCCAAAAGTCATTTGCTTGACAGGTAAAGCATATGAACTATACTTAGCATGTGCCTGTGGAGAATCATCAGTAGACAAGCCCAGGTTGAACATCAGATGAAGAGTTGGTTGTTGCTCCGTTCTCCAGGCCAAGCGGCGTTAAAGTGCAGGTGTCATATGTTTGGCAGTAACTGTCGCGAGACAGCTACTGTGTGCGATGTCGGTAACATGTTCGAGCATGAATGATTGTCGATACAATCCACACGCGATAATGTGTTTTCCAGGGGTAGCTCTAAACATTCAGAGGCATCAATGTTGAGTTCATTCACTTGGTTCAAAGGCCTTGCCGAAACCGATCTGTTCTCGATGTTCACCCCCAAGCGACAGCTTGTGGGACTGGATATCGGGTCGAGCGGTATCAAGCTCGTTCAGTTGAAGGAAAGCCGGGGGCGATACATTCTCCAGAAGTTCGGTTTTAAACCGCTCGAACCGGAAGTGATCGTCGATGGCACGGTGATGGATGAGGGGCGGGTGGTGTCGGCAATCAAGGAATTGTTTGAGGAAACGAATGTCAAGGTGAAGCAGGTCGCTGTGTCGATTTCCGGCCATGCCGTCATCATTAAAAAGATCAGCCTGCCGCCAATGCCCGATGAGGAGCTGGAGGGGCAGGTGAGACTTGCGGCTGAACAGTATATCCCCTTTGATATTAATGAGGTGAACATCGACTTCAGTGTGTTGCCATCTCCTGAGGCTTCGGGTGATGCACAGGGAGAGATGTCGATCATTCTCGTCGCTGCTAAGAAGGACAAGATCAATGAGCTGACCGAACTCGTCAAAGGAGCCGGGTTGTTTCCGCTCGTCATGGATGTGGATGCCTTTGCGATCGAAAACATGCATGGGATCAACTATCCCGTTTCGCAGGAGGATACGACGGCGCTCGTCAATATTGGCGCCAGTGTTATGAATATCAATATTGTTCGAGGCGGAACCTCGCTGTTCACGCGTGATATTCCCATCGGAGGGAATCGCTATACGGAAGCCATTCAGCGAGAAATTGGCATGTCCTACGAAGAGGCAGAAGAAACGAAAAAAGGCGAGCGTTCGGCGGGGAGTAATCAGTCCGCGGTGACCGCAGTCGTCGATAGTGTCAATGCTGAGGTTGCGTCGGAAATTGCGCGAACCATCGATTATTTCAGGTCAACCATGTCGGATGCGGATGTTCAGCATGTCCTCTTGTGCGGAGGGGGCGCTCAGGTCAAGGGCCTGGTCGTACAACTGAGAGATCGAATGCAGGCTGTTGTCGAGGTGGCCAATCCGTTTAGTGAAATTGACACCTCGGGGAGCGATTTTGATCAGGCCGCGTTGGCCGCGCTGGCTCCGCTGGCTGCCGTAGGGGTTGGCTTGGCCCTTAGATCGGTAGGGGATCGATGATTCGCATAAACTTATTGCCACAGTCGAAAGGGCGTAAGGCAAAGCCTCAGTATGATGTCAGAGCACAGGCGCTGTTGGGTGTGGGATTGGTGCTCATCACTCTGGCTGGGTGTTGGTGGTATTCGGCGTCACTCGATGAAGAAATAAGCGGGCAGCAGACCAAGAAGTTGGATATGGAGAAGCAGGTTACGCAGTTGAAGGAACAAGTGAAGCAGGTTTTCGATTTTGAAAGCCGGAAGAAGGTACTGGAAGACAAAAACCGTATTATTGACGAGTTGGAGAAATCACGTGTTGGCCCTGTCAGGGTGCTCGACCATGTCAGTCAGAGTCTGGAACCGCTCAAGGTGTGGCTGGTGAGAGTCGCGCTCACGGGGAAGGATATCGATCTTGAGGGCCGTGCGGCGACCAATGACGATGTGGTGGAATTCGTGAACAACCTGCGCCGCACTGACTACTTTACTAATATCAATCTTCAAGAAAGTCGAGCTGCGGTGGAGAGCCAACTTAATATCTATCAGTTCAAACTTGGTTTCCGTCTTAAAGGTTAAAATCTATGAACCTGCCGTCTATTAATCTCGACGTATTGCGGTCAATCCCATTGATCCAGAAGGCGGGGCTGCTTCTGATGGTTCTTGCGGGGATTATCGTCGGCTTCTATTACTATGTGGCGGAGCCAAAGTCGACGGAAATTGTAGGGCTTCAAGGAGCGATTGGCACACTTGATGGTGAGATTCAAACGTTGACGATTAAGGTCAAGCATCTGGATGAACTCATTGCTGCGAGCAAGCAACTAGAGATTGAGCTCGCGAAGAAGAAGGAACGACTGCCGCCTGAAGAGGAGGCGGTAATGTTACTTAAGCAGGTATCAGATTTGGGCGTACGGCTTGGCCTCGATATCAAATTGTGGAAGCCCAGTGCCAGGATGGAAGACGCCTCGAAACTCTTTGTGCGAATGCCGGTGAACGTAGAGGTCTCTGGCGGGTACCATACAGCCGCTTTATTTTTCGATCGCATTAATGCGTTACCTCGGATTGTGACCGTGTCGGGCCTCAAAATGGGAGCCCCTAAGTTTGAGAAGGGACGTGTTGTCACTCAGACCGTATTTGACCTTGTCGCCTACGCGGCACCACAGGAAACCAAGCCGGCTGCAGGGGCTCCGGCAATTCCTCAGAAGAAATAGGGGACAGAGTTGTGGATGTGTATGAGGTAATGCGCGATGAATGCCAACTATGAAAACTGGCGGTCGACCATGAAGCCAACACGACTCACTCTCATTGGATGTGCCAGCCTGCTCATCTCAGTTGGACTGGTGTTTGCGGAGACAGGTATGAGTGCTCATGCTCGACAAATTAGCCCGATGCGGCAGGATGCTTTGAAAGTTCCCTCTCTCAACGATGTCCCGAGGCCGGCACCGTTTTCATCCGTGGCCGCGGCAGCCATTGATGAGAATGCTCAATCGGGTGTGCCTAATTCATTGTTGGAGCCGGTAGGTGCACATTCGTACGATCCTTCTGGGCGGCGCGATCCGTTCGCGCCAGTTCTGCAACAGTTGGGACTCGGACCGATTGACCCCACATTGCCTCCGCTCCAGCGGGTTGGGCTCACGGAGATGAATCTGATCGCTGTGGTCTGGGGGGCCTACGGTTATACGGCTATGGTCCAGACGCCGGATGGGAATGGATATACGGTGCGTCGAGGAACGCGTATCGGTCCCAATAATGGCGTGGTGAGTGCCGTGACGGAGAAAGGCATTGTGGTGCAAGAAAGGTTTACAGATGTGTATGGGAGCAAACAGGAGCGGGAGTATGTCAAGCTCCTTCACCCGAAAGAGGGCGCAGAATGATACTTAAGCTGACCATGACCACTACATCATTTATCCGTGTGCTCTCGGCTGTGGGAGCGTTCAGTATTCCGATGGCCGTGCCATCGATGGGGGCGTCAACTGGCTGGCCCGCCGACGATTCACGCCTGCCCTCGAGTATCGAGGGAGGTCTGGCGCAGACCCTGACCCGCATTGATGTGCAGCGAGGGGCTCACGATATCCGTGTTGTCATTTCGGGAGACGGCAGATTGCCCCATGAGGTGACACGTATCGATGAGCGTCGTCTCATCATCGATATTCCACACGTCTCATCAGCCATACGTCAGCCGGTCTTGTCGGTGAATCACCAGTTTTTGAAGCAAGTGCGTCTGGGTTATCATGCCGATAAAGTGCGAGTGGTATTGGATCTTGCCGGTCAGGCCGGCTACTCGATTGAACCGCAAGGGGCAAATCTCATTGTCACGCTCCGACACGATGCCGCTGCAGAAAGCCATGTCGTTGCTCAGTATCCTCGTGATCCGATAGCCGAAATGATCCAGTTGGAGAAGTTGGCAAGGCAACCGATCCAAGTAGGCATGACTTCTCGAGTGGCTCAGCGTGCAATACCCACTGTTCGGCGGTCTTCGCTGAAGTTTTATGTGCGGCCTGTCCAAATGACTTCTGACGCAGATGGCAGTGAGAAGAATACGCCGAAGGAAGATTTAGTTGTTGGGGAGACGCGATATGTCGGCCGGCGCATTTCGCTGGATTTTCAGCAGGCTGACATTAGTAATGTCCTGCGCCTTATTGCCGAAGTGAGCGGGTTTAATATGGTCGTCGGTGAAGGGGTTAAGAGCAAGGTCACGATGAAGCTTGTGAGTGTGCCCTGGGACCAGGCGCTCGATATGATTTTAAAGATGAATGGGTTAGGCAAGATCCGGCAGGGCAATATCCTCTGGATCGATTCGCTGGCGAACATTGCGAAACAGCAGAATGAAGAATCGCAAGCGAAGGATGCCAAGATGAAAGCCGAAGACCTGGTCGATCGGGTGTTCTATATTCGGAACCTCCAAGCGACAGAACTCATGACGGCTCTCCGGCAGTATTTGAGTCCGAGAGGGCTCATGCAGGTCAGCCAGGGGACGAATGCTTTAATCGTCCGGGATACGGAAACCAACACCGGGGTG
>JANOMG010000445.1:0-5329 GCA_031420175.1 Nitrospira sp. | reverse complement strand
AGGCAGCGAGACGCAAGGCGCAAAAAATGATCGTCCTGGTAGTTTTTAAAACTGATCAATTATGACCAGCTTGCGAGTAGTGCTTCAGGACAGAATAGATCCAGCCTCACCGGACGTGGTGTATGCCCGAGTGTCAGCGCCCTATCGGTGGGTCCCGATGGAGGCAGGATCCTGAGCCCGGACTATGGGCAACAGATGAGCAGACTAGAGGAGATGTGGCCGTCAGATTTGAGAGTGGTCAGTAGTCGCAGCATGGGACTAGGTCGAACACATTCCGAAGCGGAGGTGAACTATGAGCACCATACTTCTCGTCATTCTGATCCTACTCCTTGTCGGCGCGTTGCCGACTTGGCCTCACAGCACGAACTGGGGTTACGGCCCCAGCGGCGGGTTAAGCTTGGTTGTCTTGGTCTTGGTCATTCTGTTGCTGACAGGTCGGCTCTAAGGTCTGCTGAGCCATCTATAGATAGCAACTTGAAGGGAGTTCACGTGGGCAGAGAGAGGACTCGGATGACTCGAACTGCCCATGTGTTGATGGCTCTAGGTGCCTCTATTCTTCTCACCATCGGTTGTAAATCGAATTCCCAGACCACGGGGCACTATATCGACGACACGGCCATCACGACCGCAGTGAAGACGCATCTTGCAACGGACGGTCCGCTCAAGACGATGACCCAGATAAGCGTGAAGACCGTGGAGAATACCGTCTATCTCACCGGCGTGGCCGCAACCCCCCAAGACAAGAATCGGGCGGAAGAGATTGCGCGTCAGGTGGAGGGGGTTCACACGGTCGTGAACAACATCGCCGTTCAATCATAGCTACTGTCAGCCTTCAAACCCCACGCTCACATCGCTTCTCTGTGGCTTGCAGCCTCGGTCGAGTCTCTCTGGTAACGGTGAAGTACCTCCTCCCCGACATGAACCGCAGCGGACTGAGTCGCTCTGCACATGATCACTACCGTCCCACCACCCACAGCCTTGTTGCTGAATGAGAAGAGCCGATCCGCGCCGAGCGCTTCGGCGTCGCATGCTGAGCCGTAAGCTGAACGTCTTGCGGCTGCGCAGGTGGTCTTCTCCGAATCGAAACCGAATCCCAGATGATTCATCTGGGGACAGACGATCTGCTCCCGATTCACATCGAAAAAGTGGCAATCCCGATCCGGTGACCGCGAAGCACCGTCATGACACGGTGGACGAGATGGTCGCACAGCGCGCGCCCTCATCAGTTTTTTTCTGATCAAGTTGCGGAAACTGGGACTTCATCGACACAAGGGTCGCGTCCATGTGGCTGCTGTCGGATATTTTTTTGCCATCTGAGCACTTTTGACCAGACCGCTGTCGGTCTTGCAGGCATACTTGCCCATGATAGTTCACAGGTGCTTGTAGCCCTGAACTCATACATATCCGAACAAAGGAGGAACTCGATGAAGAAGGAAATTATCTCGGTTGGAGTGGCGCTCATGCTCGGCACTGCTGTTGCCCCGGCATCGGCAATGTTCGAATCCGATAGGGCGCTCAGTGAAAAAGCAACCGTCAGCATGGTCGACGCGATTAAAACCGCAGAGGCGGCAAAGCCCGGCAAAACGGTTGAAGTGGATATGGGGAAAGATGACGGGCGTGTCGTGTACAAGATCGAAATCGTGGATGGGAAAAAAACCCATAAAGTCTATGTGGACGCCGTGACTGGCAAAATCCACGAAATCAAATAGCCCCGATTACCACGGCGCTGCTGCCCGCGCGGTCACCCATCTAGAAGTAGGTGGGTAACCGCACAGCCGTCAGGAGCGTAAAAAAAACAGGAGAGGTTATGGTGAAGTGGCCCCTCGTTGCGAAAACCAGCGACGATCACACCAGTCAACGCGATGAAGTCGCTTTGCCCGCCCTCCATTCCACAATACTCCACAGCCATGGGAATATTATGAAGCCATTCACAGCCAGTCTGGTCGTTCCGATGATCATCGCTACCGCAGGGTTTCTCGATCCTGCGTTCATCTCCGCACAACCTCTCACCGCCCCCAACGAAACCATGTCAGCCACTTCTGCTCCGGCTGATAGTACGGAAAAGAACGTGCGGGATAAGGATAACGCCACTCTCACTCCCACCGATCAAGCTCAAGGTAGCAAGCACGACGTGGACATGACTCGCCGCATTCGGAAGTCGCTGATGGCAGACAAAACACTCTCGACGAATGCCCAGAATATTAAGATCGTGACGCTGAACGGGAGAGCGACCCTCCGTGGACCGGTGAAGGATGTCGGTGAGCAAGAGCGCATTCTGAAAAAGGCACGCAAGGTTGTCGGCGGAAAACATGTGGAGAATCAACTCGAAGTGACAGGTCCATAACCTCAATCTCTACTGACAAAGGAGCACTCCATGGCCACAGCAGTGTTTTGTATCGCGACAGCCTATCGTCAAGCGGAGCAAATCGTCGACAAGCTCAAAACTGCCGGATTCTCCAACAACGATATCTCGGTTCTCCTTCCGGACACCCAGGGGACCAAAGATTTCGCGCATGAAAAGAACACCAAAGCTCCGGAAGGGGCAGCGACCGGGGCCGGAGCTGGTGGGGTCATGGGAGGAGCCCTCGGGTGGTTGGCGGGAATCGGCGCCCTCGCGATCCCCGGAGTGGGGCCGTTTGTGGCGGTCGGACCAATCATGGCGGCATTGAGCGGCGCGGCCTTGGGCGCCACGGTAGGCGGAATCACAGGAGCGCTCATCGGTATGGGCATTCCGGAATTCGAGGCCAAGCGTTATGAAGGCAAGCTCAAAGAAGGCAAAATTCTGATCTCGGTGCATTCAGATAATTCCAAAGAAACTGATCGCGCCGAAGCCATTTTCAAGCAGGCGGGCGCGCAGGACATCTCGACATCGGGCGAAGCTTCCGTCAAAGCAGCGAAGGCTTAAGACCCGGAAACGCGTGGTCTGCCGGGAGATGTCGGACCCCTCCGGCTCTCTCGTCCGGCCCTGAAGCGGCATTGTTATCGTTCGAATATCCTCTCGGAGCCATCCCGCACTTCGGAACCCAGAGCCCCGAGCCCCGAGCCAGCGATCACCGGCATGAGGGAAGTACGACCGAGTGTTATCGTCTCTCGACTCACCATATCAATCACCTGAGTTTTCAATCATGCCAACGATGATCGACAGATGCACCTCTCCCTTACTCTCCAAGAATCAGACCTCATATCTACCTGTCCTGCTTCTTGTTTTTCTGTTTAGCGGGGTGAACGCGTGTAGCAGCATCCCAGCTATGCAATACTCTGCCGACAGGGTGCTACATGGCTCTCTCAATGGTTCCCCCGTTGAACATGTTGTGATCTTCGCCATTGATGGTCTCGAGCACGAGACCCTGGTCAAATATCTCACGCAGAATCCTCCACGAAAACCGGGAGGTTTACACGATTTGCTCGGTGTGCGCGTCGATGCGAGTGGTCTTCGAATGACAAAGGGCATTGCCGTGCAACGCCCGACCACTGTCTTCCCTTCGTATACCTTTCCAGCCTGGACGTCGATGTTCACCGGTGTGTTCCCCGGCGCTCACGGAATTACAGGGAATAGCCTGTTTTTCAGAGAGCGCGGCGTCGCGAGATACTATACGGAATATCATATCGACGCGATCAAGGTGCAACTGGGGAAGGACTTTGTCTCCGACGATATTAACGATCAGGTCAACACGATTTATGAGTCTATCGGACAGAATGGCGGGCAGAGCCTGGTCGTGCACCACATGCTTACGCGCGGGAGTGGGCGGGCGATTAGACCTGACTTCGACACCCTGCTGAGTTATCAGCAGAATCGAAGTAAAGCCGTTGATGAAAATTCGCTATGGGAGGCGGTAAAAGCCATCCAGGATTTCAACGGTGCAGCCAAGGAAGGAGCGGAGTTGCAGCTCCCAACCCTGACAACGATCTATTTTGCCGGACTCGATCATGCGGAACATGTCTCTCCCGAGAATCCTGAGAAAGCGCGCATAGAATATCTTCAGCACCTCGATGACCTTATCGCGAAATTCATCGCGGGAGATCCCGCTATCGTGAGACAGCACCATGCTACGCCCATATCGGACGTCACCCCGGTCGACCCGATTCACTGGAGAGGATTACGGGATGACCCCGTCATGCAGCGGACAGTCTTTGTTCTGGTATCGGACCATGGTCATACCCCAATTGACTGGGACAAAGTCCTTGGCATTGAGGACCTCAAGGTTGCCTTCAATGAACTGACCGTGACCAGTGCAAGGCCCTATCGTCTTGAAATTCCATCCCTTGTCGACGAAAACGTTTTATCTAAAGTCCGTGCCTCGCTGGGATTCGTATCCAACGGGACGATATCCGGGGATGCGAATGTTGTCGCCACCTTAAATGGTGGCGCGCTCGGGCTCCATGTAAAGCCTGCAGAGGGGCAGTGGAAGGATAATCCCGACTATCACGATGACATCGTGCCGATGCTGGCACACTTGCTGCTCACGCTCCACAAGAACGAGCAAGGGCCGGAAGCCGTGCTCTATAAACACGACAGCCGCTACGACTTTATTCCGTATCACTATGATGGGACAACCATCCAATTGTTGCCGGCGATGAATCTCGATCAGAGCCCATTGAACGATGCCGCATATCCTATGGCGATCCGAAGACTGAACGGGCTCGCCTCACGATTACCCACAGATCCTCTGAGTGCTCCGGACATCATCCTGCTAGCCGACCGGTCTAAGAAACTGACGTATCTCAACAAGCAGGACTGGCGGGTCCTTGAGGGCCTCGACGTGGCCAAGCATAAACACTTTCACTCTGATCATGGGCATCTCAATGCCTCAGACTCGGTTGTCCCGATAATTTTTGTGAGAGGAGGACAGGAAGGCAACGAAGCGCTGCGTGGGATCTGCGAAGCCTCTCTGGTAGACGTCACCCCAACCATACTAGACATTCTCGGGCTGCTTCCGTCGTTTAATGCCGCGCTGCAGGATCGCCCTGATGAGGTGAAAGGCCACTCGCTCAAACAGGCCATCGACCGCATTCTGACCAAGTCCCCCTCGGCGGGGAGCGAGAACGTCTGTGCGTCACCCGTCACCGCCCCGCTGCCGTAGCACACAGACTCGAATGCGCTCCGTCCAGCTAACTGAGTTTTCAGGAAGACTGTCAGGCGATCAGCCCCTCAGTTTCAACGAGACGCGGCTGGGCGGGTACTGCGGCTGTTGTCAGCCCTCTTCGGAACAGAAGACAAGCCGGAGACGGCCGTTGCGAAGATCGATTGGAACATACTCGTCGAGATGGTCGGCATCACGCGCTCCCGCGTCCTTTTCTTGATGGATACGCTCCTTGAGTTCTAACTCCA
>JANOMG010000444.1:0-6558 GCA_031420175.1 Nitrospira sp. | reverse complement strand
GCCTGTGCCGGGATCGGCATGTCACAATCGGTTGCAGCAGGACTCATCATGATCGGCCCTCGCTTCGGTGGCGCCGTGACCGATGCAGGTCGCTACTTCAAGTATGCCGTCGATAATAAAATGACGGTTGATGATTTCTTGGCCTACATGAAGAAGAACCATGGGCCTGTGCCGGGGATCGGCCATCGTGTGAAGAGCCTGCGCAATCCGGACAAGCGGGTGAAGGAGTTGGTCGGGTACGTCAAGAGTTTGAACATCAAGACGCCCTGCCTGGATTTCGCGCTCGAAGTGGAAAAGATCACCTCGGTGAAGAAGGACAACCTGATTCTAAACGTGGACGGCACGATGGCGGCGGTGCTCGTCGATATCGGCTTCCCGGTTGACAGCTTGAACGGCTTCTTCATCCTCTCACGCACGATCGGGTTGATCGGGCATTGGGTGGATCAGAAGCGTCAGGATAGCCGCTTGATCCGGCTGTTCGATTATCTGGTGAATTATGCGGCGCCCAAGCGGCGAGAAGTGCCGCCATTGAAATAACGTGAAACGTGAAGCGTCGTTCGTGAAGCGCAAGAGAGCCTGCGAGATACGCTTCACGAGAGACGAGAGACAATAAACACTTGTAGGCGGAGGAAATACCATGTCGATGGATCTTGCCAAGAATCTATATGCGAAGATGCCGGACGTGTTCGCCAAGGCCAGGAAGAAGTTCGGCCGTGGTCTGACCCTGTCGGAGAAGGTGCTGGTTTCACACGCCGACGATTTCGACACCCAGGTGTGGGAACGTGGCAAGGCGATGTTGGCCCTGCGGCCAGACCGCGTGGCGATGCAGGATGCGACGGCCCAGATGGCCATATTGCAGTTCATGCAGGCCAATAAGAAGCAAGCGGCTGTGCCGAGCACCATCCATTGCGACCACTTGATTCGTGCCGAGATGGGTTCCGAGAAGGATCTGCTCCGCGCGATGGACGAGAACAAAGAGGTCTATAACTTCCTCGCCTCTGCAGCGAAGAAGTACGGCATTGGCTTCTGGAAGCCCGGCGCCGGGATCATTCACCAAGTCGTGTTGGAGAATTACGCGTTTCCTGGCAGCTTGATCATCGGAACCGACTCACATACGCCGAACGGTGGTGGGCTGGGTGGATTGGCGATTGGTGTCGGCGGCGCTGATGCCGGTGAAGTCATGGCCGGCCTTCCTTGGGAGGTGCTCCATCCGAAACTGATCGGCATCCGCCTGACCGGCAGGTTGAGCGGCTGGACCTCGGCGAAGGACGTGATTTTGTACCTCTGCGGCTTGCTCACGGTGAAGGGCGGAACGAACAAGATCGTCGAGTACTTTGGTCCCGGTGCGGAAACCATCAGCGCAACCGGTAAAGGAACGATCTGCAACATGGGCGCGGAACTGGGCGCCACAACGTCAGTGTTTCCCTTCGACCAGAAGATGGTTGCCTATCTGAACATCACGGATCGGGCTGATCTGGCCAACCTTGCGATCGCCAACAAATTATTGCTGGTGGCGGACCCTGAGGTCTATCAGTCGCCTGAGAAATATTACGATCAGATCGTCGAAGTCGATTTGTCGACGCTCGAGCCCCATGTCGTCGGTCCCCATACGCCTGATCTCGCCCGGCCCATTTCCAAGATGGCGGCGGAGGCCAAGGAGAAGGGTTATCCAGTCGAGCTCAAGGCGGCGCTCATCGGCAGCTGCACCAATTCATCCTATGAAGACATCAGCCGTTCGGCTCACATCGCTCAGCAGGGGTTAAAGGCCGGGCTCAAAGCGAAAACCTCGTTTCTTGTCTCGCCTGGTTCTGAGCGCATTTATAATACGATGAAACGGGACGGGTTCTTGGAGACATTTGAAAAGTTGGGCGGCACGGTGTTGTCCAACTCCTGTGGCCCTTGCATCGGGCAGTGGAAGCGGGCCGATGGTGTGAAGGGGAAAGCGGATTCGATCGTCAGTTCCTTCAACCGAAATTTCCCTGGCCGCAACGACGGCATCAATGAAACCCTGTCGTTTCTCGCGAGCCCTGAAATTGTGACCGCCTATGCCATCTCCGGCGATTTGGCCTTCGATCCTGTCAATCAGACGCTCAAGGGCGCGGACGGCAAGGAATTCAAGTTCGAGCCGCCGCAGGGTGAAGAACTTCCAGCCAAGGGCTTTGCGAAGGCTGACGAAGGTTTTGTTGCGCCGGCCGCCAACGGTGAGGGCTTGACCGTCGAAGTTCCGCCGACCAGCGAGCGGTTGCAGTTGCTCCAGCCCTTCCCACGTTGGGACGGCAAAGACTTCGAGAAACTCCCGCTGTTGATCAAGACCAAGGGTAAGACGACGACCGATCACATTTCTCCGGCTGGTCCCTGGCTCAAGTTCCGCGGCCATTTGGACAAGATCAGCGACAATATGTTCCTGGGTGCGAACAATGCATTTTTCTCCGAGCCTGGTAAGGGCACCAATGTGTTGACCGGGGAATCAGGACTGACGATGGCCCAGATTGCCCGGCAGTATAAGGCAAAGGGCATCGGGTCGATCGTCGTCGGCGACGAGAACTATGGCGAGGGTAGCAGCCGCGAGCATGCCGCCATGTCTCCGCGGTTTCTCAACGTGCGCGTCGTGATCACGAAGGGCTTTGCCCGCATTCACGAGACCAATTTGAAGAAGCAGGGGATCTTGGCGTTGACCTTCGATGACCCGAAGGATTACGAGAAGATTGAGCAACAGGACCGCATCAGCGTGACGGGGCTGAGCACATTGGCTCCCGGCAAACCGGTGCAGGTGACGATCCATAAGACGGATGGCACAGCGCTCACCATCCAGGCGAACCACAGCATTACGGACCAACAGATTGCGTGGTTCAAGGCTGGTTCAGCGTTGAATGCGCTGAACTAACAAGCAGGGGAAAGAGGGAAAACCATGAGCACCAACGCTTCCAAGATTATTTATACGAAGACGGACGAGGCGCCGATGTTGGCGACCTATTCGTTTCTGCCGATCATCAACGCCTTTAGCAAGGCGGCTGGCGTATCCGTCGAGTTGCGGGACATCTCGCTCGCCGGGCGTATCATTGCCTTGTTCCCCGAGTACTTGACGCCTGAGCAGAAGCAGGCAGACGATCTGGCCGAGTTGGGCGCGTTGGCCAAGACGCCGGAAGCCAATATTATCAAGCTACCCAACATCAGCGCCTCGTTGCCCCAACTGCAAGGGGCGATCAAGGAGTTGCAGGGCCAGGGCTATCCGCTTCCCGAGTATCCGGAGAATCCGAAAGACGACAAAGAGAAAGACGTGAAGACCCGCTACGACAAAGTGAAGGGCAGCGCCGTGAACCCGGTGCTGCGCGAAGGCAACTCCGACCGCCGCGCGCCGCTCTCCGTGAAGGCCCATACCAGGAAGCACCCGCATAAGATGGGGGCCTGGAGCCCCGATTCCAAGACGCATGTCAGCCATATGAAGGGCGGGGATTTCCGGTCCAACGAAAAATCTCTGACGACGACGGCGGCGACCGAGGCGCGGATCGAGTTCGTCGGTCAGGATGGCACGACCACGGTGCTCAAGCCGAAAGTGACGCTGCAGGCCAATGAAATCATCGATGCGACGTTCATGAGCAAGAAGGCGCTGCGCCAGTTTATCGAGGAGCAGATCGAAGATGCCAAGAAGCGGGGGGTCTTGTTCTCCCTCCACCTGAAGGCCACCATGATGAAGATCTCGGATCCCAAGATCTTCGGTCATGCCGTGACGGTCTATTACAAGGACGTGTTCGAGAAGCATGGCGAGACCCTCAACAAGCTGGGCGTGGATCCGGACAACGGGCTCGGCGATCTCTACGCGAAGATCAAGGGGCTGCCGGACGATCAGCGCAAGGCGATCGAGGCCGACATTCAGGCTGTGTACAAGCAGCGGCCACCCATGGCGATGGTGAATTCCGACAAGGGGATTACCAACCTGCATGTGCCCAGCGACATCATTATCGATGCCTCCATGCCGCCGGTCATTCGTGACAGTGGCAAGATGTGGGGCCCGGACGGCAAGGCCGCGGACGCCAAATGTGTGATTCCGGATGCCAGCTATGCGCCGGTGTATCACGAGGTCGTCGAATTCTGTAAGAAGCATGGCGCCCTCGACCCGAAGACCATGGGCAGTGTGCCCAACGTGGGTTTGATGGCGCAGGCGGCTGAGGAATACGGTTCCCACGACAAGACGTTCAAGGCGCCTGGGAATGGTGCAATCCGTGTGGTCGATGCCGCAGGCAAGGCGCTACTCGAACATCAGGTGGAAGACGGCGATATCTGGCGCATGTGCCAGGTAAAGGATGCGCCGATTCGGGACTGGGTGAAGTTGGCGGTTACTCGTGCGAGGGCGACCGGAGCCCCAGCGATTTTCTGGCTGGATAAGGCCAGAGCGCACGATGCGCAGCTGATCACCAAGGTCGAACGCTACCTGAAAGATCACGATACCAAGGGCCTCGACATTCAGATCATGACTCCGGCCGATGCCACGCGCTTGTCGTTGGAGCGGATCAAAGAAGGCAAAGACACGATCTCTGTCACGGGGAATGTGTTGCGCGACTATCTCACGGACCTGTTCCCGATTCTCGAAATCGGGACCAGCGCCAAGATGCTGTCGATCGTCCCCCTACTGAACGGCGGCGGGCTGTTCGAGACCGGTGCAGGAGGTTCTGCGCCCAAGCATGTGCAGCAGTTCCAGGAGGAAGGCTATTTGCGGTGGGATTCCCTCGGTGAGTTTCTCGCGCTGGCCGCGTCACTGGAACATCTCGGCAAGGTCGCAAACAACCAAGCGGCCAAAACGTTGGCTGACACGCTCGATCAGGCCAATGCCAAGTTCCTGGAGAGCAACAAGTCTCCCGCCCGGAAGGTGGGCGAGATCGACAACCGCGGCAGCCATTTCTATCTGGCCCTGTATTGGGCGCAGGCCTTGGCCCAGCAGACGCAGGATAAGAACCTGGCCGCGCGCTTTGTGAAGATCGCGAAGGCGCTGGCGGACAACGAGGCCAAGATTGAGGCCGAGTTGCTCGGAGCCCAAGGCAAGCCGGTCGATGTCGGCGGGTACTATCACCCCAATGATGCGAAGGCCACAAAGGCAATGCGCCCCAGCGCGACGTTGAATGCCATCGTGGACGCGATTGCATAGAAAAGCCGTCAGTGGTCAGCTGTCAGCGATCAGCCAACGGGAAATCCGAAGGCTGAACGCTGATGGCTGAGAGCTGATAGCGGATTTAGGAGACCATGGCACAAGAAGATAGCAACGTTATCGATCAGCCGGAAGTCATCCGGCACAAGATGGTCACGGTCGAGATCGCCGGCAAAAAGTACGAAGTGCCGGAGGGGATCACGATCATTAAGGCCCTCTGGTACTCCGGCCAGGAAGTCGTCCGGGGGGCCGGCTGTCTCGGCGGGTTCTGTGGCGCCTGCGCGGCCTACTATCGGACCAAGGACGATCCGAAAGTGCGAACCTGCCTGGCCTGCCAAATGGCGGTGCAGGACGGCATGTCGATCACGATGATGCCGCCGTTCCCAGCCCGGAAGGCCACCTACGACATTCAGACACTCAAAGATCCAAAACAAGACCTCTTCAATCTCTATCCCGAAGCGCCGCTCTGCCGGAACTGCAACGCCTGCACCGAAGCCTGCCCGCAGAAGATCGACGTGCGGGAGGGAGTCTGGAAAGCGGTCTTCGGCGACTTCAAGAGCGTGTCCGAGATGTTTATGGATTGCGTGATGTGCGGAATGTGCACGCCGGTGTGCATTGCGGACATCGCCCCCAATCTCGTGGCCCTGTATGTGAGCCGCGCGCAGGGGGCTCATTTCACCGAGAAGCCTGTGGGGCTGGACCAGCGCATCAAGGAAATCGAGGACGGCCGTTTCAACGACGAATGGGCCAAGATCCTCAAGATGACCGAGAAAGAACTGGCCGATCACTGCGCGACGGTCAAGTAGCATAACGAGCCATCAGCCGTCAGCTCTCAGTTTCTGAAATTGAGGCAAACGCTGAATGCTGATCGCTGAACGCTGAAAGCATATTCATGGACATTCATGCCCTTCAACAGATCGTACATCAGACGCGGGATGCTCGACGCACGCAGACACTTCCCAAGCTCTCACCGGCCGATCGCGACCAACTGATCCATAAGTATCATCCGGACTTTCGGACAAGTGCCTTTCGGCCGCTTCGTTTCGGTCCCAATGTCGGGGATAAGACGGCGATCGAGCTGGCGACATTGCTGGAGGGCGATAGTTCTATTGCCGACGGATTCGATCTGACGCCCCACTACACGACCGATGTGTTGGTGGTGGGCGGTGGCGGAGCGGGTTGTGCAGCAGCGCTTCATGCGCGTGCAGCCGGTGCCAAGGTCATTCTGGCGACGAAGCTTCGTCTTGGCGACTCCAACAGCGTCATGGCCCAAGGGGGCATGCAGATTTCGGTGGCGCCAGAAGACTCGCCCGTCACCCACTTTGTGGACACGCTGAAGGGCGGCCACATGCAGAACGACCATCAACTGCTCAAGGTGATGGTCGAAGAAGGTCCGTCGATTGCGAAATGGCTCTTGA
>JANOMG010000443.1:0-6029 GCA_031420175.1 Nitrospira sp. | reverse complement strand
CCGGTAGCGATAATCGCTGAAAGCATCTAAGCGAGAAGCGTGCCTCAAGATAAGCTCTCCCGGGGTGTATGCCCCCTAAAGACCACTTGTAGACTACGAGTTTGATAGGCTGGGTGTGGAAGGCCAGTGATGGCTGTAGCTTACCAGTACTAATCGGTCGTGCGGTTTAACATCATCGTCTTTGCTCCTGATAGACATGGTCTTACCTCGGCGCACAGAATGCGTCGGGCGTGCTGAAATAAATGTTCTGAGTTCTGAACTATTTTCAGACTCTAAACATTTCAAGAATCAGCATAGATCAGTCAAGACGTATTCGAAGTTCCCGGTGGCATTACCGGAGGGGCCACACCCGTTCCCATCCCGAACACGGAAGTTAAGCCCTCCAAGGCCGATGATACTGCTGCTGTGAGGCAGTGGGAAAGTAGGACGCTGCCGGGTTACAAAAAGGCCCGCTGATCGTAAGGTCAGCGGGCCTTTTTATGGTCTTGATTATGTTTGCGAACGACTTTGGTTTATTGCCTGGTATCAGATTAGCGACGGTCGAGCAGAGACGGGTGATCTGCCAATCGATTCTGTGCTATCTGTTTCCCCAATGCTCCCTTTAATTCCTGATGACTGGCGATCTTTTCTCAACGAGGAAACCTGCAAGCCATATTATTGCAAGCTTGATGCGTTTCTTGACAAAGAAATAGCGAACGGTCAGACCATCCTGCCGGCCAGCAAGGACATCTTCACCGCATTAGCCGCTACATCCTATGATCGGGTCCGTGTGCTGCTACTCGGTCAAGACCCCTATCCCACTCCTGGTCATGCTCATGGACTCTGCTTCTCCGTACAGCCTACTGTTCATCCTTTGCCTCTTTCGTTGCGAAATATCTATCGGGAGCTCCATAACGACGTGGGATGCCGGGTCCCCAATAATGGGTATCTGGAGCCCTGGGCTAGACAGGGCGTTCTCATGCTCAACACGGTCCTCACGGTCCGGGCGCGCAAGGCCAATTCGCATGAGGGACGCGGCTGGGAGCGATTCACCGATCGCATTATTGAACTGGTTGCTGCGAGGCAGACACGGGTGGTCTTCGTCCTGTGGGGACGTGAAGCCCAGAAGAAGCAGACGTTGATTACGCCAGCGCACCATGCCGTGGTTGCCTGTGCACATCCATCGCCGTTATCAGTTAGAAAGTTCTTTGGCTGCCGGTGTTTTTCTTATATCAATCGCAATCTGGTCGAGGCTGGGCTTGCTCCGATTGACTGGCAGATTCCTGATGTGTGACCAGTGCGTTCCGTCGCAATCAAGCAGGCTTGTCATGGCTTCATCTTTTGCTGCGATTTTCTAAGTATTCTGAGGGTGGCCAGGTGAATGTAGAAATCAATACTCCTGATATCAGTCAGTTCGATGCTCACCCTACTACTGCTTCATTGACTCTTCCATTTGACCACTGTAAGGTGGGATCATGACGTATTGAGCCACGCCGAGTATCCCATCTCTCGCACAGCATTTCCTCTCTTGTTCCCGTGCGTCTGATTCTCCAGTCTCCGCCGCTTCTACGCCAGAGTTCCCCATTGGTTGCTGCATGTGTTGTGGCACGCTAGCACTGTCTCCCGCGACACAGTCGTTGCCTACAACCTGATCAACTGATGCGGAACAGCGGGTCGTGAAAGGTTTATGGCTGTCACTACACCATTGCGAGAAAGGAATGTCAGATGAATCAAGAACAATTCTCAGCATTTTGGATCCAACTCAAGGCGCCACTCAAAGCGAAGTGGGAGAAAATTACGGATGCGGATCTTCTTGAGATCGCGGGGAACCTGGTCACGTTCACTGCTGTGCTGGCGAAGCGATATGGCGCAACCGAGAATGGAGAGGTCAATACTTGGGCCAACCGGCGCTATTCTCATTGGACCGGGAACTATACGAGCAAGTATGCAGACCCGGTTAAGGTTGCCTGAGGAGCCGCGTAGCTGATTGTTTGGGATGTGGGGGCCGATGCGAGGCCCGTTAAAAAGGTCGCGATAATGAGAGTCCTGAATAGTAAGAGGAAAGGATCGGTTTATGAAGAAAATTGTGATCAACAAGAGCTACGACAAGTTTTCGGTGAGTCACCAGGCATTTCTGCGATTACGTGAGCTGGGTCAGCAGGATGCGCTCAAAGAAACGGATCTTGGAGCCTACTGGCCCGAGGCTGCGACACCGAGAGAGCCGAGCCTTAACCAGTGCGGAATACTGATACCGCGTGATGACCTGAAGTTGAGCCAAGTTGTGGAAGAGCTCGGTGTGGCCGCGAATGGCCATGGCGCAGAGTTGCGGGTGGTTTCGATTCCCGACGATGTCCGCTGGGAAATTAGTGCCGTGGGTGGAATCGAACATGTCAGCGAACTGCACCGGACCTGGGCCTAACAGCCTGACATTGAGCGCCTGCCCGCAGGATGATGGCAATCAGTGTGGGCAGGCAACCTCGTGCGGAATGTATCCGTCTCCTGAAATGGTCGTTGTGTGATTCGCGCGCGTCTAGATGAAGTGGGCGCTTTTGTGGGATTTGGTGTGCGGAGGATGCGTGGGTCGTTGGGGGGCACGCTGCAGTCTGAGCCGTTTAAAGACGAGAGCCCCCAAGCAAGTTCTCCCAACCAGTTCTAAGCTGCGTCATTCTCACGGTCCAACCAAAATGACTAGCCCTCAGGCTTTCTCAGGAAGGCGCTCCTGCGTTACGTCCTGAGGCCCTTCCAGCATCAGCTTGGCTCGCTGAAATGCGTTGGTCCTCGCTTCCCATTCGGTGTTGTAGCCCTTTGATGAATCCTGGCTGGCCACGCCGCCGTCGAGATGGCTGGACCCTGGAATAGAAAACTTGCATAGCCATTTACCATTCTTGATCTGATTGGTGACCAAGATAACTTTCTGGCCTTTGGCGTAGCAGGTTTCTGTCATGGTTGCCTCCGACTCGACCTGGATCTAGCGGTGCTGATAACGCCTTTCAGCTGGGAAATCGCATCGTTCAGACCCTCAACGTACCGAAGACACCCCGCAGGTATCGGAATTGACGAGGGGATTTTATGCTCGCCAGGATCATTGCAAGGGCGAATAGCCCACAGGAGTGAGGGATCTATCTCCTCGAATCTTCTCTAGCTACGTTCTTGTAGCCAGGCCTTGTCAATCATCCTGCGGTACTTGGTCCCGTTGTCCCTGACGTGTGGATCACAGTGGATGTCGGTCGCTCAAAAATAGGATTCAGACGCTCGTTAGGCCGGCTTGATGAAGCGATCCGCAGACAGCACGCTGTGCAGCGATTGTGTGACCGCTCGGCGATAGGGTGCCTTCTGGCGCAGCATGATGACGAGCTCTTCATCGTCGATTAAAATAGACAAGTCGTCTTCAGTCACGAGCTGACGGTCTGGCGCCCCGATATTCATGCGATATTGCGTCTTCCCATCCGGATTTCGGTTGGGTCCGGTGACGATCTCGGTGAGCCCATCGATAAATCCAACATGTCCTTCATGCCGATGCTTGACCTTCGTGCCATCAGGAATGCGGACCCAGGCTTTAGCTGTTCGTGGCTGCGCGGGCTTCACGGTATTCATTGTCATGTTCTCTCCCTGTAATCCGATATGGAGTGAAGAATAACTGCCGGTCTTTTCATCGATCATCCCGCTGTTACGGAGATGTTGACGCGCTTTTCCCTGCGAGCGGTCTCGAATCAAGCAAGAAATGAGTCAGCACCTCGCTGAAGGAGGAACACCGGAGACGACACGAACGATCGCGCGGGGGCATCGTTGGCACGGAAGTAGACGTGAGGAATAGGATAGTACCCATGGTTCAACATTGGTGAACATCTTACCACACAAGGTCCGCCATAGCGAATACGGCGACCAATAACTTGGTCAGGCAGATCCTGCTAGGCGACGTCAGGAGGGCCATTCCCATCCGTCCCGCCCGTCTGTCTTGTTCCATCTTGTTCGTTTGGTTTCTCAGGTTTCGTTGGTTCTATTGGTTCGGTGAACGAACCAAGCAAGATAGATTCCTTGAGTTCTAACTCCAAGTGCAACACAACCGGCCTTGATGGGCTACGGTGTTGCCCTGCCAAAGACAGGCTCTACGCACTTGCGTGACGCCGACCGTGAGACGCTGCGTCTGGGCCTGGCCCCTGGCCATTCGCGGCGGGCGCTGGCGAGGGTGGTTACAGTGGACCCCTCCGTCAAGACACTAATGCATCGAGTTTAAGAGGGTAACCTGTTACATGCAGCGGAACGGCGCTGCCCTGGGGTTCTGTGTCGTGTTGTGTTTCTGGGGGCGTGGCTGCGGTCTCACCGAAGTGATCCGCAATCCTGGCTCCGCCTCCACTCGCGGTCCGGTCGACCTCGTCCGGCGTCACGTCATTCAATGACTGGTGTAGTCGTTCTGTATTGTAAAACCTGAGGTAGTCCGCCAGTTCCACCCGCAATTCCGGCACCGTGGCGTACCCTATCAGATCGACGTCTTCGTACGTGACGCTTCGCCAGAGCCGCTCCACGAAGATGTTGTCCAAGGCCCGCCCGCGCCCGTCCATACTGATGGCGATGCCGTGCGCCGCGAGCACCCCGGTAAACGCCTCTGAGGTGAACTGGCAGCCCTGATCGGTGTTGAAGATCTCGGGGGGGCCGTAGATCTGCAGGGCCTGCTCCAAGCTCTCCACACAGAACCCGCTCTCCAGTGTATCCGAGACACGCCATGCCAACACGTTGCGCGAGTACCAGTCGATCACCGCCACCAGGTAGGCACATCCTCGCGGCAGGCGGAGGTAGGTGAGGTCGGTGCTCCACACATGATTGGGCCGTGTCACCACCACGCCCCTGAGCAAGTACGGATATACTGTGTGCTGCGGGTGCGGACGGCTGGTATTCGGTCCGGGTGCCATGCTGGCCAGTCCCGATATACCCATCAGTCTCTGCACATGCTTGCGGTTGATCTGGTGCCCTAACCCACGCAGGTACTGCCGCATCTTGCGGCTACCGTAAAACCGATGCCGGGTGTATTCGGCGTCGATCGCCGCCAGCAGCGCCAAGGCCTGTTCGTCCGGTTCGGCGGCCGCGTGCGGAGCGTAGACGGTGGAGCGGGCCACACCCGCCAGTTCGCATTGACAGGTTAGCGCCAAGGGATCACGGGCGCTGACCCACTGTTTACGCGCGGCTACAGGCATATTCCGGACTTTTTTTTAAGCCAGTCCAGCTCCATCTTCAACCGCCCGATCTCGGAATACAGCCGCTCCGGACTCGCCGATGGGTCGGCGGGTTTCGGGCCGCGCTTAGCATCAAACAGGCTGGCTGGCTGCCTGCTCTTGCAGCTCGTTCTTCCACAGCCCCACTTGGGTCGGAGGCACCCCATACTCCTGGGCAATCTCGTGCACCGTCTTGACCGCTCGGATCGCCTCCAGTGCCACCTTGGCCTTGAACGGCCCACTAAAATACTTGCGCGTACGTACACTCATGCCTGCTCCTTTGTTACAGCAGGCGACCATCTTCAACGACTGTCCGGAAATTGGGGTCCACTGTAGTGAGGCGAGCGCCCAGCACCGTGCGCCGGGAGTTCGCCCGCAACGCGGGACGGGGCCGCCGGTTTCGCGCGTGCATGGCACACACGTTGGCCGCCGGTCGGGCGCGTCAGCCACGGCGCGCGCGCACACTCCTGGATCCCTGGCTGTGGCCGTCTGTGCGGACGCATCTGGCAGAGGGGTGCTCGCCCGAACAGAGTGCCGGGCGGATCCCCCGCGCGTATCCTGACGACAGGGGCAACCACCTGTCGGCTGAGACCCTCTCTGTCGGCCTGTATGTGCTGCCACGCGGAGCCCTGAGGAGCGCACTGCTGGCGGCGTTGCGTCAGGCGCGCCAGGCGCGTCGGCCTCGGCCCGCGGGACGGACCGCCGCGGCCAGATCCAGAATATGACGGCGCTTGCCGAGCGGTCCGCCGCGGTGGCCACCCGCCCGGTGCCCGGCCACGGGGAAGGCGACCTCATCCACGGCACCCGCAATGGCGCGGCCGTCGGCACCCTGGTGGCGCGGAC
>JANOMG010000442.1:0-4119 GCA_031420175.1 Nitrospira sp. | reverse complement strand
GCAGTCAGCGACCAGCGGACTTGCGCCATCGAGCGATTCTTTCTTTCAGCTCTTCCTGTGTGAGGACCCGCCCCTCAGCCACGTCCTGAAGGCCCTTCTCGACTTGTTGCTTAAAGAACAGCTCTTCCATGATTGCGCCGGTGGTCACGTCCTCAGGCAGTTTCTTGATCATCTCTAACGCTTCGGTTTTGGCCTTCGCCATGCGGGCCTCCTCTCATCTGGTTCTTGCGATTAGGCTATGCCCAGATGTCCAAAAATGCAAGCCTGATTCAGAGGCAGTCTATCTGGTGCGAGGGTCTGTCTGGTCTCTCTTGTTCGTCGAACCACACCGACGAGACAGACCGAAGCAACCAGATGAACCAGCTCCCCGCCACGCGCCGCGAAAGGGTTTCTTTGTTTCTCCCGTGGTCCTCATAGGTCAATACTCATGCCTGACCCCAAATTGCTCTCAGTTGCCCGAACTCTTCTTTGAGCAGGCAGGTGGTGGCAAGACGATTGTTCGCCAGAAGCAGCCTCTGGCGCGAGCGGCGACCGGCCAGCGTGAGATTTTGATAGAAAAAGGTGTCAGGAAACATTGTTCACCAGCTCCTTCTTCGGCCGCCCTCGTTCTCGCAATGTCGCACCCAAGTTTCACTGCGCGATCCTCAGCTCACCGCCGTAATTCAAACAAATGGTTCCTTGGATCTCTCGGTGTGTGTCCTTCAACGGTGCCCCTCCTGTCGTTGCGTCATTCCGTGCGGAGCAGTGTCTGGATGGCACGGGTTATGCCTAGGCCTGTCAGGGAAAAATTGATGTTGCCCGTTGACACATTCGGTGAAGAAGCGTAAGGATGAAACCGTGCGCAGACCGGTTTCCTTTCGACTCATTCCGAACCAAGGAGGAGGTGAAATGGAAGACCTTAGTCCACCGGATCACAACGGCCCGCCGAGTTAAGGGCGGGCTCCTTGTCAGTCACGCTAGCCGGTTCTCCATCGGCTGTCGCCTTCCCGCGTAAGGGAAACACATAACCGATGAGCCATTGTGGAAAGCCAGCGCAGGCGTGAGGAACACAAGCGCCTGGGATAGAGTCGTATCTCCCCTGACGAGTAGCCTGTAAACCCATCCCTCGCACGGGTCTTCAGGATCAGCACACGAGAGACACTTTCGGCGTCCTAAGCGCCACACACGGGCGACCTCGCACCTAGTGCAGGGTCGCCCGTACTGTTTCCATCGTGAACGAGCCAAGCGATCTTCGGAAGCCGGCGATCTGGGCCGGTCGTTGTGTGGTTCGTTCCCCGAACCAAACACACGAGACAGACCGAGGAAACCAGATGAACCAGCGCCCCGCCACGCGCCGCGAAATGGTTCCTGGCACCTTTTCATCTTCCGCCGCGAAATAGTTTCTGGTACCTTTTTCTCTTCCCACGCCACAATGAGTCACGAAGCATTTCGCTTCCGAGCAGGGCTACGGCTCCGCTTTTTTTCCCCAAGCCTTGAGGAAGGGTGCAATGGTGTCGATGGGGATCGGGAAGATGGTGGTTGAGTTCCTCTCGGAAGCAATTTCGACCATGGTTTGCAGGTAACGGAGTTGCAAGGCAACCGGGTTTCGGCTGATCACATCGGCGGCATCAGCCAGGCGTCGAGAGGCCTCGAATTCGCCTTCGGCGTGGATAACTTTCGCGCGACGTTCGCGCTCCGCTTCCGCCTGACGCGCGATGGCTCGTTGCATTTCCTGTGGCAGGTCCACGTTCTTCACTTCCACGGCGTTGACTTTGACGCCCCACGGCTCCGTCTGTTGGTCGATGATCCGTTGGAGATCGCCGTTGATCTGTTCCCGTTTCGACAGCAGGTCGTCGAGTTGACTCTGCCCCAGCACGCTGCGGAGTGTCGTTTGCGACATCATGGATGTGGCGTAGAGATAATCTTCGACTTGAATGATGGCTCGCTCCTGGTCCACGACGCGGAAGTAAATGACTGCGTTCACCTTGACGGTGACGTTGTCCTTGGTGATGACGTCCTGGGGCGGCACGTCCATCGTGACGGTTCGCAAGCTGACGCGAACCAGCTTGTCGATGAACGGGATGATGATCACGACACCGGGCCCATTCCCCCCGATGAGTCCACGGGCCAGGCGGCCCCATCGAAAGATCACGGCACGTTCGTACTCCCGGAGCACGTTAAAGCCCATGAGAACAAACACCATTCCGAGAATCAGGATTGCAAACTGGATTGCGATCAGATTCATATCAGGCCTCAGTCTGTTTGGTGAGAGGTTTCACATACAGCCGTAAGCCATCCATGCGCACGACTTCTGCTTCCTCGCCTGGCTGGAGCGGCTGCTCACTGACGGCCTCCCAGAGCTCGCCATGGACCGCCAGTTGTCCGTGGGGGGTCAGCGCCGTTTTGACAATCCCCACCAGGCCGACCATTTCCTCCCGTCCAGTCACCGGTCGTTGTCGCATCGCCCTCATACCCATCCCGACAATAAAGAGCGAGAACGCAGCGGCCAGCGCGACAACCGGCAGGATGACCGACCAGGAAATCTGAAGGAACTCCACATCGGTCTTGATCAGCATCACCGATCCAAGGAGCATCGAGATGACCCCGCCGATGGCCAGCAAGCCGTAACTGGTTACGGTGGCTTCCAAGATAAAGAACACGATCCCGAGGAGGAATAACAGCACGCCCGCATAGTTTACCGGCAGCGACTGGAAGGAGTAAAACGCGAGGATTAGGCTGATGGCGCCGACGATGCCCGGCAGAATCGCCCCAGGGTTATACAGCTCGGCCATAATTCCAACGGTGCCGATTGTCATGAGCAGGTAGGCGATATTCGGATCGCTGAGAGTCTTCAGGAGTTCGAGGCGAAGGCCCATCGGAAATTCGCGCACGGCCGCGCCTGCTGTGTGCAACACTGTCGGGCCGGATTGGAGTGGGATGGTGCGGCCGTCCAGTTGCTTCAGCAACGCCGGCATATCCTCTACAACCAGATCGACGATCTTCAGCTTTAAGGCTTCTCGTTCCGTCACAGACGCGCTCTTCCGGACGGCATCTTCCGCCCAGGCGACGTTCCGTCCCCGTTGCTCAGCGATCGATTTGATGTAGGCCACGGAATCGTTCTCGACCTTCTCCTTCATCGCCGTATCCATCTCACCCCCGCCCATAGCAACGGGATGGGCGGCACCGATATTTGTACCGGGAGACATCGCCGCGACATGCGCCGCCATGGTGATAAACACGCCGGCGGAAGCGGCACGTCCACTAGATGGCGACACATAGACCACCACGGGAATGGTGGCGCCGGTGATGTCCTTGATGATGAGCCGCATCGACATGTCAAGGCCGCCTGGCGTATTGAGACGGATGATCAAGGCCTGCGCCCCGCTCTCCTGGGCAGAGGCAAGTGCATCATGCAGGTATTCGGCGGAGACCGGATTGATGACCCCATCATACGTGGCGAGTAGGACAAACGGATCGGCTCTTACAGGAAGCGGCGCGGCAAACAAGGCGGTGAGGAGCGCCGTAGTCGAGATAATCAGAAGCAGCAGGCGTGGAAGACTTCTCGGAACATGCATCAACTGTCCCTCCCACAAGACTGAGATAGAGGGAGTCAGAACAAGTGTATTAAGCATACGAGCCACTCGACACCCTGTCAAGGAAGGGGAGGGGTGAGGGGTGGGAATGTCCAATGTTGAATGATCGATGGTGTATGGCGAAGGCGTAATGAAGCGCGAGGTGAGGGGCGATTCAGAGGCGATCTATCTGATGCGCGGGTCTGGTTGGTCTCGCGCGTTCGTCGAACCACACACCGGAGACAGGCGGAAGCAACCAGATGGACCATCTCCCAGCCACGCGCCGCGATTACGTTCGCATGCTGGAGCGCGCGGACAAGGGCGTGGGAGAAATTCTCGCTGCGCTCGAGCGGCGCGGTCTCACCAGGAACACAGTGGTGATCTTTACGAATGACAACGGCGGAGAATGGCTTTCTCGCAATGCCCCGCTCAGGAACAGGAAGAGCACACTGTGGGAAGGCGGTATACGAGTCCCGTTGATAATCCGGTGGCCAGGACATCTACCAGCTAACAAAACTTCGGCGCAGGTGGCGATCACGATGGATTTGACGGCATCGATTCTCGCCGC
>JANOMG010000441.1:0-6805 GCA_031420175.1 Nitrospira sp. | reverse complement strand
GCAATCGGATCGGCGGCACTGGGTTGAGGCCCGACTTTCGAGTACGGAAGCTGGAGCAGCCTCTTCGATGCCTTCACCTGGAACGATCTTTTAGGACTGCTGTGTGTCACCGACTGGATTTTCATAGCGCCCCCTCGAATTCCAGTGGCTCGAGCAGCACACGAACTTGCCGCGTGGCCTTTCCACTATCGGTTTTCGATTATCCAAATCCCACTTCACGATGACCACTCCGTCACGATAGACATACACATGCCTGGGAGCATGATCACCGTTCCAAGTGACGAAGATATAGCCACCCCGCGGGCCTTACTCATTGACAAGTGCTATCCCCAGAGGTATCGCCTGCCAAGGGCAATGGCCACCGCTTATCTCACACTCAATGGCAAGTTGGGTCGGCGGATGCAGGATCGAAGGCGTCGTCGCGCACGTCCAAGATGAGTTCATAGGGCGCCATCGGCGAGAAATTCGAGCGCAGGGCCACGCACTTCCCCACCACATTGGCTTGCGCGCTCCGCTCAATAAACGTCGCGAGACGGAGCAAATCCACCAAGGGACCCCCGATCCACTGCTCCGTGATTTCCGTTTGATGCGAGGTGCCAATTTCAAGATTCATGGCCGGCCCGAGCTGGATGTATTCCGACAGCCGATCGTTCGCCGGATTGGACGCATACGCACGGATCTCAGCCGCGAACTTCCGCAACCCCGTCACCGACCCGACAATGCGCCATTCCTTCGCCGCATCGTTTTTACCGCAGAAAAAACCCAACTCGCGCCAAGCCTGGCGCGTGACTTCATGAGCTGCTTCGTTCGGCATGACGTTCCTCCATCGTTTGGCACGAGCAGTCTAGACTGGTTCGGCAGAGTGAGACCGCGGCGCATACTAGCACCAAGTTCGTTCAACAGTGAACCTCTGCTGAGGGGTGGGTATTGGTATGCTTGAATGGTGATGGACTAGAGAACGCCGACAGACCGCGCAGCCTGTACACCTACCGGACTGAAGCGTTGAGAAGGGTCATGCATTCGCGTGAGGTCGATAGTGCTTGCGGAGATACGCGATGATCCTCTTTTCATCGCCTGCGATGACCACATGGCGCAAGGAATCGACCAGCGTGGGAACACCATTCTGTCCTGAAATTTTCTTCAATCGTTGCCGTTTTGATTTATCCTTTGAAACATTTC
This sequence comes from Nitrospira sp., assembly GCA_031420175.1. GTDB lineage: Bacteria > Nitrospirota > Nitrospiria > Nitrospirales > Nitrospiraceae > Palsa-1315. Next base: position 5,626 of record JANOMG010000441.1, on the reverse strand, counting down.
TCAAAATATAATCAATTTCCCATTCGGACATCTGTACTCTGACAAGCGTACTGAATTCGCATTTTTCGAATTGATACAGTTCCAGCATTCTTCCCTCCTCTCACACGAATAACATCAAAAAATACTCAGCGGCAGGGTCTCGCAATCATACTTCAGCTTGTTCGAAGCGAGGCTGACGGTGGTCGCATGGAAGCCGAATGGCCCGCCTTCTCGGTTAACCGATGTCCATTCGTGGAGCCGCGCATGACGAAGAGGATCTGGCCGAGCAGTGAGAGAAACTGCGACCCGGGCGTTGCACGGGTCGCGCTATGGTCGTTCACCACGAAAACTGCAAACTGCCCTTACTTTTTGTCCTTATGGAGATCGATGACCTCTCCCGTCTCATTCACTTCGATCGTCACTGGAGTGCCGGCGGCAATATCTTTGAACATGCGGCTCTCGGGTTTGAGCTTAAAATTCTTCTCACCACCCGACGTCGAGAGCGTCATCTGAGACTTGGCATAATCGATCGAGGCAAGCGTACCGGAGATGAAGCGATGAGCATGGCCTGGCTGCCCTTTCGTATGGGCATCCATGACCATATTCCCTTCGTTGACCCAGAGCGTCATTTCATCACCGACTTTGGGAACATCATGACCTTGACGAACGGCCGCCGCCTCCGTCAGCGTGAGCGTGGCACCCGTAGGCGTCTTGACGGTATAGAGACCGGACTTCACCTCAGTGACCACTCCCTCGACCTTTTTATGGCCGGATTTCATATGAGCGACCTCTTCGGGGTCCGCCGTATCCGACTGGGCGGCCAACGGGGTCATCAACACGACGGCGGGTATGATGAAAAGCGAGAAAATCAAAAAAGTTTTACGAAGCATAGTATCCCCTCCATTGTTCACTGGCCTCTCGTGAAATTTTACTCTAATCAGCATGCCGAGAATGTATAAAAGAGGACACTATTTCTCGCCTCACCTTCTTGGGCAACTAAAAACCAGTAGAATGGCTCGGGAAGACCTCCGATGGCGAAACGACCATCCTCAATATGAACAATTTTAACTCGAAGCGGTCCGGATCAGGAAAGAACCATCCGGACGCCCGGTGAGTGCATGTCAGACGCGATGACGTTTCTGCTGGATCAACTCCGCTTGCCATCACATAACTCCTGGTTTGCCGTGAGACCATATCGGTCCCTCAATTCCTTTACGCCTAACTTGTTCGAGGCTGCGGAGAATTACTCGACGGTCAGCCCCGCCTTTGCGATCAGACTGCGCAGCGCGCCCCGTGCCACTTCCGCGTGATCGGGAATCGAAAGAGTAGCCATGTGGCCTGATCTAGTCATGATGATATGGCTGCCTTTCTGGCGGACCACCTCCCACCCTAGGCGCTGAAAGATCTTGATAACGTCGGATGGAGAGAGAATGGGACCGGCGGCATTACGCGATGACTTCCACTTGACGAGTGAGAACAGTCAGAGGCATCCCCATCTCAGCACGCGCTTCAAGGCATTGTTTGATCGCGTCCTGCACGTTGGCTTGCGCTTCCGCTTCCGTCTTGCCTTGACTGACGCATCCAGGAATAGCCGGGCATTCAGCGATGTAGACCCCATCCTCGTCACGCGTAATGGTGATCGTAAACTTCAAGGCGTTTCCTCCTACTATTCACTACCACCGGTACGAGAACAAATTTAAGGGGTCCGCCCCCTTTGTTTTGCCTGTCGCTCAGACATTCACAGGCAGCAGCTGAAACACCCGTGCCAGTTGACTAGCTCGTTTCAAATCTCCACCTCGCAAAGCTTTGCGCACATCGTCCAGTTTCTGCGCGTCCGATAGCGAGAGGTACGGAGACCATCCGGTATCCGTGTCAATTAAGTCCACTTCAACTTCAGCGGCGTATCGCCCCTCATGCACTAACTTTGTATGGTGATGGCTGCTCATAATTTCCTCCTCAAAAAGTCCTCGCTCCAACGTGCCGGATCTGGCCGGTATGCCGTCACCAGCACAGCTGGTGAGGATGCATCCTTGGGAATGCCCCATACCACATGAACGGGCTGATCGTGTCCGTCCCGCGGAAGCACGAGCACACAGGGACCTTTGAGGTAGCCGGGGTAATCCTCCACAACGACTGCGGCAGCGAGTCCGCCCAGGAGGTCATCGACGAACAAGTCATCGTCTGCCAGCTCGTCATACCCATGATCCGAAATCTGCACCTCCCGTCGGGTCACCAGCTCGCGAATCCGCTCAAGCGTTTGGCTCATCATACCTCGGAGCGAGACACGTCACGGCTCTCAGAAATATCATCGTATATGCGGCATCCCATCTATCCAAGGCCTTTCGATCTCAAACACGTCAAGGGGGATTACCCGCATAAAACAAAGGGGTCAGACCCCTTTGTTTCTCCGAAACCAATAGTCCATGAAGTCATCCTGCTCCGGGAACCGGTCATGCGGGTACGACGTCCCCTCCTCGACAATGATTCGATAGAGGTCCCGGAGCGGCTCAATATCCTGATTGTCCGCCAGCACCAGCTGAACGGGCGAACCGTCCTTAAGTTTCGCGTCGACAGGGAATATCAGACCCATTGGCTAAGCCTTCGCTTGCATAAGTCAATAGTCATGCCTGACCCTGGCTTTCTCTATCAATGTGGGGCGCGAGCTGCTGAAAGAAGGGTTGGCCTGGTGGCGGCGATCGGCCTCCAGTGATGCCAACCTTGAGATGCTCGAAGAGCTGGCCAGGGCATCGCGCAAGGGCCTCTGGGCTGACTCCAACCCCATGCCGCCGTGGGAATGGCGACGGGGCAAGGACTAAGGGGATCGGTCATGCGCCACGTTTGGCAGGCCCTGACGGAGGGCCTAGCCTTCCCAACTATGCAAACCATAAGCACAGTCAAGGACCAGCGTGCTTCCTGGGATCAGTTCTCATTGACGCAGGAGCAATTGCTGAGGTCGTACTATGTTTCAGGAAAGCACTCGTCCAGCCGGTACATTGCCGCTCTACTTGTCTTCACCGGACTTCTTGTGTACACATTCAAACCCCATTCCTGCCGGGGAGCAAGACGCGGCGATGCCTCGCGGCGTACGTTCGTTATCGACTGAGCCCCCGCAAGTAGTTCCCCAATACAGTACGAAAGCCTTCCGGATCTTCGGCCATCATGAAATGGCCGGTGTTGAATTCAACGAGCTGAGCCCCCGCAATCTGCAATTGAATACCGTGTGCGATCGCTGGAGTGGCTACATCGTCTTTCGCGCCGACAACTATAAGCGTCGGGGCGGTGATCTTGCTAATCCGTCCATGGACGTTGGCTGTGGCCATGCTCGTGAGCGCCTCACGCAGCACGGTGCCATTCCAAGTGAGGATGCGCTCCAATAGTGGCTGGTACAGAGCAGGAGGTGTCCCTAGTGGAAAGCTCTCGACGATGATGTTTTTGGAGACCTCGCGGAAATCTCGTGGATTGCCGATCGTGGGCAGATCCTTATCGAGCACCATGGCACCGTCCGTCGTGGAGACGAGCACCAGAGCTCTCACCCGATCGGGATAGTCCAGCGCCAACTGTTGCAGAATCATCCCACCCATCGACACGCCGACCCAGACGGGCTTCTCGATGCTGAGCTTGTCGGCCAATGCAATGAGGTCCTTGGAAAATTGCTTGATCGTGAAGCCGGTGGCCGGTTTTTGGGAATCGCCATAGCCCCGGAGGTCGACCGCGATGCCGCGAAAGTCCGGAGAGTAGGCGCTGAGATACTTGGAGAAAATGTTACTCGTCGTCACGACCCCGTGAACGAAAATAACCGGATCTCCGGTGCCGGCTTCCAAGATGCTGAGGGTGACACCGTCAATCGCCACCGAGCGCCGCCGCGGCTCCCCGTTCGAACGTGCTGAGGGAGCGCTTGTTTGCGCGTAGCCGAGCGAGCTTGAACCTTCTTGGTGTGGGGCAGGGAACTGAGAAGTGCATCCAGCCAGGTTCATGAGAAGAACCGAAACAATCAGAAGGGTGCTTGCCATAAGGTCCTCACAAGGTGGGAGATGACGATGTACATCACTACCGAGTTTCATGGGAGGATGCAAGGTGGAAATTTCTCGTCCCCCAAACATCTGGTTTATGACCACATCTGCATTTCCTTTCACGCGCTGATTTGACGCCCACTTAGCGTCCCACAATCTGACAGGATTTGTAGACAGGGCTCTTCCCTGCCTTGTTGGAGACTTATCCGGCTTAAGACCCCCTATTTCTTATTTCGTAAGGAGACGAGGACTGGTTGGTATTGCGCGATGGGGATGGGACTCTGTCCGTGAATCTGGCTCTGGCGATACATGCGCGTGATCGTTGCGCACATGTCCATATTGATTAACTTAGCTCCTCCAAGGAGCAGGCCCGCCACGCGCTGCGAGATGTTGGATGTAAGACCTGACCCTAATTTTTCGGTTCCTCAGGTCTGAATGTGTATCCAATACGTTGCGTGAGTTCGGTCATCGCCTAGTGAACAAACTGCTTGCCCAACTCGGCGAGTTCGTACTGCTCTTCTTCATCGAATGCAGATGTGAGGACGTTTGAGCCACCGCCTGGACTTTTCTTTCCTGTTGGCTTAGTTGCAAAGTTGCCGTAGTAGTCCGTCTCGCGATGTTGACCTACAACATTGCCAGTGCTGAGATCACGGGATGAAATTTAAGGGGTCTGACCCCTTTGTTTTCACCGAGGTAAAAATGGTTCCTGACACCGTTTTCCGTTACACGTCTCTGGTCACTTCATGCACGGATACTTTTTCTTAAGTTCGTCTAACGCGGCAATCGCAACTATGTCCGGCTTGTGGGGACCTTTGAGAGCCTTTGAAGCCAATTCCCAGAGAACACGTCCGTTCACCCCAACACCTGTTGGAAGGCAATACAGCTGTGCCTTGCCGTCAATGAGTAGGGTGGTGTTGAAATAGATCACACCATAGCTCATTCCTCCCATGAAAATCTGAGCAGCATCCCAATCTAAGCCCTGGACAGAGAGAGGTTCTTCACCTTCTCCCGTAATTGCAGGGGAGGGAATTGCGAGGTAGATCAGTGCCATTATGAGTGCGATGAGTCGGAGCATATTTTTCCTCCTTGTTTCGCTTCATGATCATGCAAACTACGCACTTAGCCGAACAACATAAGGATGTGCAGTTCATCTACCGCCGAAGGCGATCCGCCTGAACGAAGGGCTAGAGTAACTCTTTCGCACGCGCCTCCGCCTTGAGCTGCCACAATGTTTCGTAGCCTCCGATCGAAGCGTAGCCAAAGGGCTCTTGGTCAGTGATTTTCGAAAGGTCGATAGCTTTCTTGCCGATACGATAGCTAGTTTTGTATTTGTTGTCCTTGATTGACCATGCGGGGCGAGCGGTTCCATGAGCAAAGCAGCAGCGAAGCATATAACTAAACGCCGCCAAGTTCTCGTTCTCGCTGTTCTTCGGATTCAGTTTCCCACTCGTCAAGCCACTGTGTTCGCGAATTGCCTCCCAGAGCGTGATTGCCGCCACGCCGAAGCAGATTGAAATGTTGTTCTCTGCAGCCAGTTGAATATCCTTGTATGTGCAGAACTCATTGTGCGAGAGACAGATCCGATTTCCAGAGTCTTCAATAGTCAGGTCAATATCGAAGCTCTCTTTGTCTATTGG
>JANOMG010000440.1:0-2446 GCA_031420175.1 Nitrospira sp. | reverse complement strand
TGAGGTTAAACATGCTCGTCAGCTGTCCGACTTCGTCGCGCGTGGAGGGTGTGAGGGGCATGGGCGACTGGCCCTCAGCGACTTGTCTCGCCACGTCGGCAAGTCTCCTCAACGGTTTCGTGATTTGGAGGGTGAGGAGGTGGGCGCCCAACATGCCTGCGGCGATGATGAGCGCCGTGAGGAGAAAAATGTTTCTGATCATCGTCGCCAGTTCATGCTCCATCTGCGCGTCGGTCAATCCTATTTGGACGACACCGGACAGGCGTGTCGTCGAGGCGCTCGTGCTCCCTTCATCCAGCAGGATAGAAAAGGGCGGCGTCGGGGTGGCGTCATTGCCTTCCCGCAGCACCGGCATGGCAAAGTCGTAGACCTGTTCTTCCCAGGCGAATCGATTGCCCAGTGAGTTGGAGATGGAGAGCCGGGTCATGTGAGGAATGGTGCTTGAGGAATGCACGTACTGTGTGGCGATCTCAGGGTCTGGGTACAGGGGGCGATCGATGGACCGCGCAAGGCTGCCAGATGATGGGCGGGTGCCTTTCGTGTGCCGGGCGAGCACCGTACCGTCTGGCCGTGTGATGACGACATAGACCACATCCTGAACCGCCAGAAGGCCTTCTGTGAATTGCTGGAGCGTGGCGCGATCTTCCGCGACTAGGCCCGCAAATCGAAAGTGATCATTGTGCACCACGCTCGTGAGCAGGATCGCGCCTAATTGCTGGAGGTTGTCGATCACCGCCTCGCGCCTCTTTTCGACGAAGTACCAGCTCAAGCTTGAACAGGCGATGATGAGAATGAGGCTGAAAAACAGCACAAACTTTGAGCGCAGGCTGAAGACCCGGTTCGCCGGGAAGGATCTGGGACCCATGGGGCCCTCTGCTGTGTCTGGACGATTCATGGGCCTACCCCCATCAATAGGTTTCATCGATCAGACTCGTCAGTTCTTTCGTAAATGTCAGGCCCAGGAATTTGGCGGTTTTGAGATTCACCGTGATCTTGATGCGGTCGATCGGGACGGGGTTGAGCGGCAGCAGCCGTTCCCCATCGAGAATGCGTTTGGCGAGCAGGCCGGTCTCTCGACCGACTTCACCATAGGTGACGGACAAGCTCAGCAGCCCTCCCAGACGCGTAAACTCCGGTGAGAAGCCGATCACGGGTATCTGGCGCGCCAATGACGATTCCAGGATGAATTGTACGGACTCGTTCGTCAGTACCGTGGAGTCGGGCATGAGCCAGAGGGCTTCCACATCCCAGAGTAGGGCACGCAACTGCTGCGGTACGTCTTTCTCACTCTCGACGGGAAGCCCCTTCAGTTGAAAGTCTGCGCTGGTGGCGTGCCGCACGGCCTCCCTCAGCCGCGAGGACGATTTGGCAGGATCGTAGAGCGTCCCGAGCCGGCGGAGGGTCGGGAAAAACATCCGCATGATCTTGAGCTGCCGGTCGACGGGGATCTCCAGCAATGTGCCGGTCATGTTGCCGGCGGTGAGCTGATGTTTGAGCGGGTCCAGGATCATCATGTAGACGATCGGGATCTCGATAATTTCTAATTTCGCTGCTAGCGCAGCCTTGAGCCCCACAGCGACGACCAGCGATGTCTTGGATGCTCGCAGCTTACGTGCGAGCTTTTTGCCGAGCTCCAGGTCGCCTTGCACATCGTATTCGGTATAGATCGCGCCAATCGGACCCGTGGCCTTCAGGCCTGTGATTGCCTCGCGATATGCAGCGGTGTCGGAAGATTGCAGGATGGCGATGTCCATCGCCATGGATTCGGAGAGGAACAGGGGCGAGAGTCCCAGCCACAAGACGAGTCCCACCACTGCCCAGGTGGTTGAGAGCCACCTGGTGCGGGAGCGCCTCTCGATGTCATTCATCGTGTTCATCGTCTTGCTCACGCTGTCGTGACGCGAACCGTTCCCAGTATATGCAGCGGCTCTCCGTTAGGATCTCGAATCATCTCACCCGTCCAGACGCACCACTGGACGCTGCCGTCCGGCCTCATGGCACGGTGCTCAAATACCACGTCTGTGCCGGGTTGATCGATCGCCTGGCGCATCGTGCGCGCCATCGACTCCCGATCCTCCCAGTGTACGAGGGCCAGCCAGTCGTTCTGCGTGCGAGGCCGTGCCCCGTCCGAGAGGCCGAGCATTCTATTGGCTTGCGAGGACCAGTGGATGTGGTCGGTTTGGAGGTTCCAATTCCACATGCCCACCTCTGTCGAGATCAAGGCACGGCGGAGTTGCTCTTCATGGGTGCGGAGGGCGGTTTCGATATGTTTGCGCTCGGTAATGTCGGTCGACATACCGCAGACCGCGTAGGCTGTGCCGGTGTGATCGCACAGCGGGAATTTAATGGAGACATAGGTGTGCGCTCCATCCGAGTGCGGCGCCTCTTCTTCATACTCGACCGTGCGTTTCTGTTCCAGCACGACCAGATCGTTGGTGCGAAACTC
>JANOMG010000439.1:0-2186 GCA_031420175.1 Nitrospira sp. | reverse complement strand
CCATCACCGGCCACAATGATGGCGATAGTATCGACCACCCTAGACCTTGTCAAGCCATACCAAATCGGTAACTCCGCGCAGGATCACAGAAGTTTCGCTATCAGTTGGACCGGGTGTCAGCAGAGTTACGACGAGGTTCGCGGACCGCTGCCTTGCGTCTCTGTCGCTGGGTTGGTTAGAGTTCGTCGATCCCAGCCTGAAACGTGCTCCCGGAGGTACCGGTGAATCTCTTCGAACAAACCACGAAGGTAATAGAATGGCCGAGGCTGCTCGAGGCTCTTGCCGGTCACGCCCGCTCGACCATGGGGGCGGCGCGTTGTCGTGTTCTCGAATTGGCAACCGATCTAGAGGATGCCATCCGGCGCCAACAGGAAACGACGGAGATGGGGCGGCTGCAGGATGCGGGTGATGGTCTGCAGTCCTTAGTGTTTCCAGATATTCGGGATCCACTCGCCCGGGCTCAGAAAGGGGCGGCGTTGGAGATCCTGGAGCTCCGTGATTGCGCGATCGTGCTGGAGTTGCTGGAGGAGACTGGCCGTTTTGTTGAGCGGCATCAACACGATGCTCCTGCGTTGGGCTCTGTCGGGCAAACCCTGCAATCGGCAGGGGCGCTGCGCCCCGTGAAAGCCGCGTTGGATGCGGCAATCCACCAGGACGGTTCGATCAAGGAATCGGCGACGCCGGAGTTGCGGCGCTTGACGCATCAGGCGCATGCGCTCAAACAGCAGATCCGCGATCAAGTAAATCAGATGCTCCACTCGCGCCGCTATGAAGAAATTTTACAGGAACAGTATTTTGCCCAGCGAGAAGGCCGCTATGTCATCCCGGTGAAAACAGATATGCGGGGGCAGGTGCCGGGGATCGTGCATGACGTCTCAGCCAGTGGGGCCACGGTGTTTATCGAGCCGCGTGAGCTGGTCGAGCTGAACAATTCGATCAAAGTGGCGGATCTGGAGATCGAACGGGAGGTACGACGCATCCTCCGGGAGTTGTCTGCCCTCGTCGCCGCACAAGCCGAGCTCGTGCTGGCAGGGCTTGAGGCGCTGGCCGAGCTGGACGGGATTGCCGCGCGGGCCTTGTTCGGCCGTCAACTGAAGGCGCAGCCTGTCGGGCTCAACGATGAAGGGCGCGTGACGCTGCTGCAGGCCAGGCATCCCCTGCTCGTGTTGTCGAAAGGGGAGGTGGTGGCCAACGATATTCTCTTGGATGAATCGATCCAGGTGCTGGTGATCTCCGGTCCCAATACGGGCGGCAAGACCGTGACCCTCAAGATCGTCGGGCTCTTTGCCTTGATGGTCCGTGCTGGATTGCACCTACCCTGTGACGCGGAATCCGAGATGGCGTTCTTTTCCGATGTCTATGCCGATATCGGCGACGCCCAAGACCTGGCCCGCGACCTGTCCAGCTTTTCGGCCCACATGACTCAAATGATTCAGTTGCTCGATGAAGCGGACCGTCAGCGCAGCGGCGACGGAGAGTCCGAACATCGGCAATGGTTAGTCCTCCTCGATGAACCCGTCACCTCGACCGATCCGATAGAAGGCGCGGCCCTGGCCGAAGCCTTGCTCTGCCGGCTGGCCACGTTGGGCATGAAAGTCGTCGCGACCACCCACTACGGATCGCTGAAGGCCCTGGCCCACATGGTGCCGGGCTTTGCGAATGCCAGCGTCGAGTTTGACGTCGCGACGCTCTCGCCGACCTATCGTCTGTTTATGGGAGTGCCCGGTGGGTCATCCGCGCTAGAGATTGCCGGTCGGTTAGGGATGGACCGGGCCTTGCTGGATGAGGCGAGGCAGAAGCTCCATAAAGACGAGCGGGTCATGGAAACGATGCTGCACGATCTGCAAGCCACGCAGCGGCAGTTGACCGACGATCTGGCCCTCGCTGTCGAGGCCAGACGTGAAGCGGAACAGGCCGAACAACGAGCGAAGACACAGCTAGCTCATCTGGAAGACACCGAACGAGAAGCGCAGAAGGGCCTCAAGCGAAAACTGAGCGAGCAGTTCAGTCGCGCGCGGGCGGAAGTGCAAGCTACGGTCGATGCCGTCAAGGGCGAGCAGAAGCTGATCAAAGCCAAAGCGGCGAAACAGCGATTGTTCGAGCTTGAGGCTCAGACCAGAGCCGAATTGGCCCCGGCCGGCACGCCGATTCCGCTTGCACAGTTGGGGGCGGGGGATCAGGTCGAG
>JANOMG010000438.1:0-22496 GCA_031420175.1 Nitrospira sp. | reverse complement strand
CGATTCACAAGGCCGAGGATCGCGAAGCCTTCAAACATGCGATGCAGAAAATTGGGCTGCGCGTGCCAACGAGCGGCACGGCGCATACCCGTGAAGAAGCCATCAAGATTCTCGAACAGGTCGGGTTTCCGGCAATCATTCGACCGTCCTTCACCATGGGTGGGACCGGCGGCAATATCGCCTACAATCGAGAAGAGTTCGAGAAACTGATTGATTGGGCGTTGGCCATGAGTCCGGTCAGCCAGGTCCTGATTGAAGAGTCGCTCATCGGGTGGAAAGAGTACGAACTTGAGGTGATGCGGGACCTCAAGGACAATGTCGTCATTATCTGTCCGATCGAAAACCTGGACCCCATGGGCGTACATACGGGTGACAGCATCACGGTCGCCCCGGCGATGACGCTTTCGGACAAAGAGTATCAGCGCATGCGGGATGCTGCGGTTCGGATCATCCGTGAGATCGGCGTCGATACCGGCGGATCGAACGTCCAGTTCGGCCTGGATCCCAAGAACGGCGACATGGTGGTCATCGAAATGAACCCGCGTGTATCGAGGAGTTCTGCACTCGCCTCGAAAGCGACGGGATTCCCGATCGCCAAGATTGCCGCGAAGCTCGCCGTAGGCTACACGTTGGATGAAATCACCAACGATATTACCGGTGTGACCAAAGCCTCATTTGAGCCCACGATCGATTATGTCGTGGTGAAGATTCCCCGCTTTGCCTTCCAAAAATTCCGAGGTGCCGATCCCACTCTGACGACGCAGATGAAATCGGTGGGCGAAGTGATGGCGATCGGGCGGACGTTTAAAGAGGCCTTGCAGAAGGCGATCCGTTCGTTGGAATTGAACATGAACGGGCTCTCCTCGCGGGAGGGGTTGGATCGAGGCATCCCTGAAGGGTTCGATCGGCCACAAGCGCTGGAGCGGGTCCGTCAACATCTGCGGACCCCGATCGCGGAGCGATTGTGGCACGTGGCGGATGGCATGCGTCTCGGCCTGTCCAATGACGACCTCTTTGCCCTCACGATGATCGATCCCTGGTTTCTGGAGCAGATCCGGGAATTGATTCAATTTGAAGCGGTACTGGTTGGTCAGGCGGGAAAGAAACCGGCTGCGCTTGAGGAGTCGCTTCTATGGCAGGCTAAGGAGCTAGGTTTTTCGGACGATCGCATCGCACAGCTCATCGGTGCCACCTCAGCCTCGATCAGGAAGCAGCGGACTCGTCCAGGCCAGGACAGAAGAGGAGTCACCTATAAACGCGTTGATACTTGCGCGGCAGAGTTTGAAGCCCATACCCCGTATCTGTATTCAACGTACGGAAGCGAATGTGAGGCTCGTCCGACAGATCGGAAGAAAGTGATCATCCTCGGTGGGGGGCCGAATCGTATCGGGCAGGGGATCGAGTTCGATTATTGTTGTGTCCATGCGGCCATGGCGCTTCGCGAAGAAGGTATCGAATCGATTATGGTGAATTGTAACCCCGAAACGGTGAGTACCGACTACGATACCTCGGACCGACTCTATTTTGAGCCGTTGACGGAGGAAGACGTCCTCAACATCGTGGAGCGCGAACAGCCGTTGGGAGTCGTGTTACAGTTCGGCGGGCAGACGCCCCTCAAGCTCGCGTTGCCCTTGTCCAAGGCCGGGGTGAAAATTTTGGGCACGAGTCCTGATGCGATCGATCGCGCGGAAGATCGAGAACGATTCCGCGACCTCCTGGATACACTCGGGCTCCGCCAGGCGGAGAGCGGCATGGCTCGATCCGTGGATGAAGCCCTGAAGATCGCTTCGAAGATTACCTATCCGGTCATGGTGCGGCCGTCCTATGTGTTGGGCGGGCGATCCATGCAGATCGTCTACGACGAATCCGGCTTGTTAGAATATATGAAGTCGGCGCTCAAAGCCTCGCCGAAACATCCCGTGTTGATCGACAAGTATCTTTCAGATGCGATCGAAGTCGATGCCGACGCCATTTCAGACGGGACGAACGTCGTGGTGGCCGGGATCATGGAACATATCGAAGAAGCCGGGGTGCATTCGGGGGACTCGGCCTGTTCGTTGCCGCCCTATTCACTCGATCAAAGTGTCGTCGAAGAGATTCGTCGACAAATGAAGGCTCTCGCGCTGGAGCTCGGTGTGATCGGCCTGATGAACGCGCAATTTGCCATTAAAGACAAGACGATCTATGTGTTGGAGGTCAATCCTCGAGGCTCACGCACGGTGCCATTCGTGAGTAAAGCCATTGGTGTGCCGCTGGCCAAGCTGGCGATGAAGACTATGGTGGGTAAAACCCTTCCTGAATTGGGGTTGATCGAGGCCCCTGCCCCCTTGCACTTGTCGGTGAAAGAATCCGTCTTCCCCTTTAATAAATTCCCGGGGGTGGATGTCCTCTTGGGGCCGGAGATGAAGTCGACCGGAGAAGTGATGGGCATCGATCAGGATTTCGGATGGGCCTTTGCGAAGTCCCAGGCAGGCGCTGGTGCCCCCCTGCCGAAGGGAGGCACGGCCTTCATCAGTGTGAAGGACAGCGATCGTCCGGCTGCTTTGGAAGTCGTGCAACAGCTTCTGAGGTTGGGGTTTGCCATTGAAGCCACGAGTGGAACAGCGGCCTATTTACGCGACCATGGAGTCCAGACGGAAACCGTGAACAAGGTCAAAGAAGGTCGTCCTCATATCGTGGACCATATCAAGAACGGACAGGTGGCCTTGGTCGTGAATACCGTGGGCACCGCGTCATCGCATGTCGATTCCTTATCGATCCGTCGGGAGGCCTTGAATAAAGGGCTGGCGTACTATACGACTATCCGGGGGGCACGAGCGGCGGTCATGGGCATTGAAGCCATTCTCAAGACAGAGCTGACTATTCGATCGCTGCAGGAATATCACCATCACTCATAGAGGACGATACAGACTATGCCGACACCGATCACGAGAAAGGGGTACGAGGCTCTTCAGGCAGAGCTCGATCGTCTACGCAAAGTCGAGCGTGCCAAAAATATTGAAGCCATCGCTGAAGCGCGCGCCCATGGCGACCTGAGCGAGAATGCAGAATACGATGCCGCCAAGGAACGCCAGGGATTTATCGAATCGCGTATCATAGAGCTTGGGTCGAAGTTGGCCGACGCCCGCATTATTGAGACGGCTGGGCGCATCTCCGAGACCATCGTGTTCGGCGCCACGGTGCTCGTGATCGAACAGGAGTCGCAGTCGAAGCGGCAGTACACGTTGGTGGGACAGGATGAAGCCGATATGAAAGTGAACCGGATTTCGATTCAGTCTCCGGTCGGCAAGGCGCTGATCGGCAAGCGTGTCGGCGATTTCGTCGAGGTCACGACACCGGTTAAGATGGTCGAATACGAGGTGGTGGAGATTCGTTTCGAGGAGCTCTAGTGCCGCATCCTCCAGGGCTCATCACACTGTTGACCGATTTCGGCGAGCGGGACTCGTTCGTGGCGAGTATGAAGGGGGTGATTCTCACCATCAATCCCCAGGCTCATATCGTTGATCTCTCGCACCACATTGCTCCTCATGCAGTCGGCGAAGCCGCCTATTTTCTCAAATCCTGCTATCGCGATTTTCCTGTAGGCACTGTGCATGTGGCCGTCGTCGATCCCGGCGTCGGCAGCAGGCGACGTCCAATCATCATACGAAGCGAGCGGTATTTCTTCCTGGCTCCCGACAACGGTCTCTTGACGCCGATCCTTGCGGAAGGCGGCGAGATGGAAGTGCGGCAAATCGAGAATGAGGGCTATCGGCTGACATCGCGAGGCGACACGTTCGACGGTCGGGATGTCTTCGCTCCGGCCGCCGCCTGGCTCACGAAACAACAGCCGTTTGACTCGTTCGGGCAACCGATTCGGGACCTTGTTCGCCTCTCGGTCGATGCGCCGACCTGGCAGGGATCCATATTAGTGGGAAAGGTTGTGTCGATTGATCGATTCGGCAATCTGATCTCTGATATCACGGCCAATCTATTCGAAGAGGTTCAAGCCAAAAAAGGAGAGACAATCCTCTCTATCCGTTTGGGGGCTCGACCTATCGATGGTTTTGTGAGGAACTATAGCGAAGGTTCCATGACCAAACCCTATGCGTTGATCAATAGCCATGGTCAACTAGAGGTGTTCCTAAGGGAAAAGAGCGCGAAGGAGGCATTCGCGATCATGGTCGGGGAGACTATCAGTATCGCGTAGCATCATGTCTGTGGTGGCCTTTGTGTGAGCCGGTCATTCTTCTCGTGCAGTTCTTGTGTCCCCTCCCGAATCCTGTTAAAGGTGACAACTATCCCGATTCATTCGTAAGGGATGCCCAGGCATACACCACCTGCTGCTAATTGTTAAAGGGGAGAGAGTCATATGGTCGAACCTCAAAGTCTTGACCCTGTCATGCTGTACAGGCGGCAGTTTGTGGCTGGTCCTCGTATGCCGGAACCGTTTCGTGCATGGCCTGTCATCCCTTTTTCTCGAACCCTACTGATCGGATGCCATCCGGAGCTTGAGGTGACGACGGTCAGTAAACAGGGCCGTACGGTGGTCTGTTTGGGGCATATCCTAGACCCTCACAGCCCTGGTCAGGGGAATAGCCAAGTATTGGAACGTCTTCTGGCCTTGAGCGAAACATTTTTCGATCTCGAACAGGCTCTCGCAAAACTAGGTGGACGATGGGTCTTGTTCGTGTCGCTACTGGAGAAGCAGCGAGTGTATCACGATGCAGGAGGGCTGAAATCCGTCTTCTTCTATACTGATCCCTCGTCACAGGATCTCTGGGTCGCCTCTCAGCCTGGGCTGTTTGGGGACGGGCTTGGATTGCATCCTGATGAGCAACTTCTCAAACAATTCTGGGAGACGACATCCCACAACTCATGGGTCTGTGAGTTGACGCCGTATCGGCATGTCCGGCAACTGTTGCCGAATCACTATTTAGATATTGGGCGACGAACGAGCGCAAGATTCTGGCCCTCCACGAGCGTTGCTCCCCAGACGCTTGAAGAGGCAGCGGAAAAGATGGCGGATATCATTCACGGCCTCATTGTGGCAGTGGCGCAGCGAGGTCCCGTGGCCCTTCCTTTGACCGGAGGGTATGAAAGTCGAGTGTCGTTTTCTTGCGCCAAAGAACTGCGTAGGACCATCCCGCTGTACCTCGTCGACGCTCCCAATACGCTCTACTATGACAGGGTGTTGTCCAAGCGTGTGGCCAAGGTTTTTGGTCTCCACGTTGATTCATTCCGCGGCGTTCCCTTTGATGAGCGATTCTGGCGAACGGTTCTCAAGAATACTGGAGAGATGTGGTGGGATCAGGGCATCAATCATTTCAGCACCCTTGGGAAATATGTTCCCAACCACTATCTACTCATTGGTGCCATGGGAACAGTGGCTCGGGCATGGTACTATCAGGACGGTAAGCTGCCGGCGTCCATTGATGCCCGCCTACTTGCGAATGTTATTGGATTTGCAGGCAACCAATTGGTGACGGAGTCATTGGAGCATTGGCACGCGACGGTTCCCAAGGATACGAATGTCTCGGCGCTTGATTTGCTATTTTGGGAGCATCGGCAAGGTAACTGGGCGTCGATGACTTACACGGCCATCGATTCGGTAGGTTGTGAGACGAGTGCCCCGTTCAACTCTCGAGAGCTGATGGAGATCGCATTGGGGGTGGGTGCGGAGTATCGAAAACCCCCGCATGCGCTCCTGAGGCGCATTTGTGTCATTACGGGAGGGGAGCAGGCGGTATCGGTCCCGATTAATCGCTACTGGCTTGAAAAAATTATGACGCGTGCACTGGAACCGATTCCCTATCGTCTGAAATACGGATTCTTTATCGCTAGGATGAAACGGTCTGGCGTGCCGGCCTGTGCTCTTTCCGATTCCAGATTCTATTAGGACCAGAAAAAATTTGGGCTGCCGTGAGCGTGATGGCTCACTCAACGTATTCTCAGCTGATTTCTGAGACAGTAATATGCTCGGCCTCGCTCCTTGCAGTTGGGTGAGGACTGCCGCAGCCGTCCCCTCGCAGGCTGCCGAAACATGGTCGTGGCACACATCATCATGAGGAAATTGTGAAAATCGTGAAGTCTGCACATGTTGGAGCCCTCGGAGGACTCGGTCGTGGGCGAACGCCTGAGTGGATCATCGCATCGTTGTTGATTCTTCTGGAAGTGTCATTGATCGTACTCAGCCTGTCTCTGTACAAGGGGCTGACGAAAAACTCGAGAACGATTGTTGGGGGCGTAGCAGGGTTGCTGGGTGTCTTGTTGCCAGCCCTGTACCTCGCTCGACTCTACATCAAGAGTGTGGCCGCGGAGCGGCGTCTGTTTTCCATGGTTGTCGGAATGAATCTTGTGACGGTGTGCGTGGTTGGCCTCGCAGGAGAGGTGGTGGTCCGGGTAAGTGCGACACCCAATGATCAAGGGGTTGAGGTATTTGGAACAACCCTGCTTCCCAAAGATTGGCAGGCAGTCACCGTCTGGAATCGTCGGCTTCTGAAAGAAGTTCCCCAAAGCATCTCGTACCTCACAGCCGATAATTTATTGGGGTGGACGATTGCGCCAAATCGAGTGAGTAAGAACGGGCTCTACACGAGCAGTCAGGAGGGGATTCGAAGTCCAACGGTCGGCATGTCCTATAGGGAGCCATCGCAACCAAACCGAATGGCCATCGTCGGGGACTCCTTTACCTTTGCGCTAGGTGTTCCGTTTCAGTCCTCCTGGGGGGCGCAACTGGAAGACAGGTTGGCCGACAAGGTTGAAGTGCTCAACTTCGGTGTTGATGCATACGGGATTGACCAAGCTTATCTCCGGTATCACCGTGATGTGAAGCCGCTTCGCCCAAATATCGTCATGCTTGGGTTCATTGAGCACGATCTATTTCGGACGATGAACGTCTATCCCTTTATCGGTCATCCGGCTTTTTGGCAACGTCCCTTTGCGAAGCCTCGCTTCGCGATCCTGCATGAAAAGCTGGAGCTGCTGAACAGTCCCCTTATTACTCCAGGCGATCTCTTCGCGCTGCCCACGGTCACGTCCCTTCCGTTCATCGAGTACGAGCCAGGCTACGCAGCTGAGGAGTGGCAGTGGCGTTGGTATCACCATTCGGCCTTGGTGAGATATGTGGTTTCCCGTTTTCCTCGCTGGCCGGACCCTTCGTCTCTTGTCTCGGAAGCGGCAACGGCTGCCATCGATGTGGAGATCCTCCTTCGCTTTGTCCGAGAGGTAGAGGCCGAGGGCGCGATTCCGCTTTTGGTCTATCTGCCTGGCCGGGGTGATTTCATTGGGTGGGAAAGACGAGGAAGGGATTTCGTCTTCCAGTCGCTCCAAGGGAAGCATGTGCCATATGTGGACCTTGGCCCATGCATGAAGCAGGGAGAGACCAGTATGTTGTTTCTTGAGGGTGATCCTCATTACTCCCCTGAGGGAAATGCACGCCTGGCAGATTGTTTGACGCCGATCGTCCAGGAGCGGCTTGGTAGTCGCGGCGCAGGGGCACGGGCACGGCTGGAACAGGGATTGTGAATGTCTCAGCAGACCAGGACTAGAGAGTTCCACCCTTGAGCATGTCCCAGGCCCTGATTACATATTTGAATTTTTCCTATACGTTGGAATGCGAGGCGAGGTCCTGGAGGACGGGAACGGATTTGTGACGAGGCAGAAGTCATATTTATTGAAAGAGTTAGGGGTCTGTCACGGTAGTAATAGATTCGTGCAGGATTGTTACCATGTGCCTGAGTGTTGAGGTATCGGTCGATAAGGGCGGCATCAACACCATGATGTGTCCTAGCGGTCTCAGGAGGAGACCCTGGCGTCTAGCTTCAGCTGTGATACGATATCCGATTCGAGCTTCGAGCGGATAGGGTGTCTTTGCCTTCTTGTCCTCCACTAACTCGATGGCCGCCATGAGTCCCCGCTGCCTGATGTCCCCCACATGGGGCAGTTGCCTCAGCGGTTGAAGCAGCCGCGCCATCGTCTTGATCTTTGGTTGCAGTCGGGCGAGCGTCTTCTCGTTCTTGAACACCTCAAGATTCGCCAGCGCTACGGCGCAACCGAGCGGGTTTCCCGTATAGCTGTGGCCGTGGAAGAAGGTTGTGAAGTCTTCGTATTTCCCGAGAAACCCCTTGTAGATCTCTTCGGTGGTCAACGTGGCGGCCAACGGCATGTAGCCACCGGTTAGGCCTTTGCTGATCGCCATCAAGTCCGGCGTCACCCCCTCATGTTGGCAGGCGAACATTTTCCCAGTGCGGCCGAAGCCGGTGGCCACTTCATCGGCAATCAAGAGCACATGATATTTCGTGCAGAGTTCGCGCACTCGTGTGAGATAGCCCGGTGGAGCGGTGATCATGCCGGCGGCGGCTTGGACTAATGGCTCGATGATGAAGCCGGCCAATTCACGGTGGCGCTCCTTGAGGATCTGCTCAATCGGATCAAGGCAGGCCATGTGGCATGAAGGGTGGATCAGATTGAGCGGGCAGCGATAGCAGTAGGGCGGGTCGGCTTCGCGGGTGGGAAACAACAGTGACTTGAATCGCCCATGAAACAGTTCAATGTTGCCCACGCTGACAGCCCCGAGCGTGTCACCATGGTAGGCGAGTTTCAAATGCAGAAAGGTATTCTTGGGACCGGCCTCAGGACGCCGTTGCTGCCAGTACTGGACTGCCATTTTGAGCGCCACTTCGACCGCTGTTGACCCATTGTCGGAATAAAACACCCGCCTCAGTCCTTTCGGCGCGATCCGAATGAGTTCACGGGCGAGCTGAATTGCCGGGGGATTGGAGAGCCCGAGGAAGGTTGAGTGTGCGATCTTGTCGAGTTGTGTCTTGATGGCACGGTCGAGCGCCGGATGGCGATGTCCATGCAGATTGACCCAGATGGAGGAGGTCCCGTCGAGGTACTTCTTCCCTCCCGTATCGATCAGATAGGAGCCTTTTCCACGCTCGATAATGAGCGGCTCCTCCTGTTCCCATTCCTGCATTTGGGTGAAGGGATGCCAGAGATAGGTCCGGTCCCAATCGGCGAGTGTGGTCGCGCGGTTTTTCTTGGCCATGGTGATGCAAACTTGCAAGAAACGGGTAAGGATGTAGATCGTAGGAGGTAACAAAAGTCAGTGTGTGCCGCAGATTATACGAGGGGGCGGTTGCTTTGACAACCTCGGGGGCGGTATCTATAATGAACCGATTTTATTGGGAAATGAGTTAGCATTTGCAAAGCCTCATACGCAATTTTTCGATTATCGCCCATATCGATCACGGCAAATCTACCCTCGCTGACCGGATCCTTGACGCAACTGGCGCGGTGACTGCCCGAGAGGCCAAGGAGCAGATCCTTGATGCGATGGACCTGGAACGTGAGCGTGGTATCACGATCAAGGCCCATGCCGTCGCCATTCGGTACAAGGCCAAGAATGGGAAGACGTACGCCTTGCATTTGATCGATACGCCCGGTCACGTCGACTTCACCTATGAGGTCTCGCGCAGCTTGGCGGCCTGCGAAGGCGCGCTCTTGCTCGTCGATGCGACGCAGGGGGTGCAGGCGCAGACGATTGCCAATGTGAATTTGGCCATGGCGAACAACCTCACCATCATTCCGGTGATCAATAAGATCGATCTGGCCAGCGCCGATGTCGACGGCACCAAGCAGTCGATTTCCGATGTGCTGATGCTGGATGCGACCGATGCGCTCTTGATCAGTGCGAAAGAGGGCAAGGGTGTGCCGGAGGTGCTGGAGGCCGTCATCGAGCGGATTCCTCCGCCTTCCGGCGATCCCGATGCGCCGTTGAAGGCGCTTATTTTTGACTCCTGGTTCGATAACTATCAGGGTGTGATCGTGCTGGCCCGGATCGTCGATGGCTCCGTTCGTCCCGGCATGAAGATCAAAGTCATGTCGAACGAGCGGGTCTTTGAAGTGATGGAGGTTGGGCAGTTCACGCCGAAACGAACCAAGAAGTCCGAGTTGTTGACCGGCGAAGCAGGCTATCTCTGTGCCAACATGCGGGAAGTCGCGGACGTCAAAATCGGCGATACGCTTACGGACGCGGTATCGCCCACGAGTGCGCCCTTCCCCGGCTATAAAGAAGTGAAGCCGTTGGTGTTCTGCGGGCTCTATCCCACCGACACGGCCCGGTATGAAGATTTGCGGGATGCGCTGGTCAAATTGCGGTTGAACGATTCCTCGTTCGTCTACGAACCGGAGACATCGCTTGCCCTGGGCTTCGGGTTTCGCTGCGGCTTCCTGGGCCTCCTCCACATGGAAATCATCCAGGAGCGGCTCGAGCGTGAATATAATCTGACGCTTCTTACCACGGCGCCGACCGTCGTCTATCGCGTGTTGACGACCAAGGGTGAGGTGTTGGAGGTCAACAATCCGTCACAGCTCCCGCCCCCGAGCAGCATTGAATCGTTCGAGGAACCGTTTATTCTGGCGTCGGTCATTACGCCAGAACGGTATATGGGGGCTATCCTCAAGCTCTGTCAGGAGCGCCGCGGTATTCAGCGGAGCATACACTTTCTCGATCCGACGCGGGTCACGATCAGTTACGAAATGCCGCTCAACGAAGTCATTCTTGATTTCTACGATAAGCTCAAGTCGCGCACGCAGGGCTATGCCTCGCTCGATTATGAGGTGCTGGGCTATCGCGAGTCCGACCTCGTGCGGCTCGATATTCTCTTGAACGGCGAGGCGGTCGATGCCTTGTCATTTATCACCCATAAAGATCGTTCCATTCACCGCGGGCGTCAACTCGCCGAGAAAATGAAGGAACTCATTCCCCGGCAGATGTATGAGATTGCCATTCAGGCGGCGATCGGGAGCAAGGTCATCGCCCGTGAAACGATCGGGGCCATGAAGAAGAACGTTCTGGCGAAATGCTACGGCGGCGATATCACGCGGAAACGGAAGCTCCTTGAGAAACAGAAGGAAGGGAAGAAGCGCATGAAATCCGTGGGGAATGTGGAAGTGCCGCAAGAGGCCTTTCTTGCCATCTTGAAAGTCGGTGATGAATGAGTGGGGAGACGAATCGTCCCTCATCGGACAACCTCACCCCCGCGACCCAAGAGGGGCAGACGGATGCCGCGGGAGCGCCGGTCGTGTTCGACGAACCGTCAGTGTCCCAGCTTGGTAGGAAGTCGCTCGTTCGCGAGTATGCGGAAGCCATTGTCGTGGCGATGCTCCTGGCCTTTGCGATCCGGGTGTTTGTCGTCCAGGCCTTCAAGATTCCCTCCGGCTCGATGATCCCTACCTTGTTGATCGGGGATCATATTCTGGTCAGCAAGTTGTCCTACGGCATTCAATGGCCCAGCCAGTGCAAGTTCCAGGCGGCCTTTCCTCCCGTCAATTGTTACGCGTCGCAGGCGCT
This sequence comes from Nitrospira sp., assembly GCA_031420175.1. Taxonomy (GTDB): domain Bacteria; phylum Nitrospirota; class Nitrospiria; order Nitrospirales; family Nitrospiraceae; genus Palsa-1315. The sequence continues at coordinate 11,158 of JANOMG010000438.1, read as the reverse complement.
CATCGAGTTCGGCAAGCCGCAGCGGGGAGATGTCATCGTGTTCCGGTTTCCCGAAGATGAGGAAAAAGATTTCATCAAGCGCATCGTGGGGGGGCCTGGTGATACCGTTCAACTTCGCAACAAAGCCGTTGTGGTGAATGGGACGGTGCTCGATGATAAACTGTTCACGCAACGGATCGATCCGGGGATCATTGATGGCACCATCAATCCACGCGACAATTTCGGGCCGGTGACCGTGCCGGAAGGCGCGTACTTCGTGATGGGAGACAATCGCGACCAAAGTCTAGACAGCCGGTTTTGGGGGTTTGTGCGCGAGGAGAAAATCCGCGGCAAGGCATTCCGCATCTACTGGTCGTGGAGCGGACAAGGTCAATGGACGGAGTGGGTGAGATGGGATCGATTCGGAAAAGCCATTCAATAGGGAAAGCCACGCGCCAGACAGCGGCGAGCTCAGGGGGGCAGGGCCGCGGAGGCGAGGCGTCTCCGAAAGCGCTCCGGCAGTATATCCAGCGGTTCCCGCAAGCCAGCGTACTCGTCATTGGCGACCTCATCCTCGACCATTATATCTGGGGCCGTGTGAGCCGCATCTCGCCGGAAGCCCCGGTCCCAGTGGTCCAGGTCGACTCCGAGTCCTTGAGGCTCGGCGGCGCCGCGAACGTCTTCAATAACGTGCTGGCCTTGGGGGGCAAGGCGGATCTCTGTGGCGTCATCGGTTCCGACGAATCCGGCAGGATGCTCCTCAAAGAGTTGGGGGGAACCCGTTCAGGACGCGGCGGGGTCGTGATCGACCAGGACCGCCCGACCACCAGAAAATCCCGCGTCATCGCACACAATCAACAGATCGTCCGGTACGACGTTGAGCGCCGTGCGGAGCTCAAACCGGCGATGCAACGGCGGATTCTCCGCTACGTCGAATCGCGGTTACGGGAGCTATCCTGTCTCGTGGTCTCGGACTATGCCAAGGGCGTGGTGAGCGCGACGTTGATGGCGGACCTTACGAGGCTTGCGGCACTTCGCGGGATACCCTTGATCGTTGACCCGAAAGTCGAACACTTCAGCTACTACAAAGGGGCGACGGTCATCACGCCGAACCACCTTGAAGCGACTCAAGCTGCCGGGGTGCACGGCGATGACGATCAGGCGAGCAACGAGGCCGGCGCCATCATACGACAGCGTTTGGGATGCCAAGCGGTGCTCATAACACGCGGCGAAAAAGGGATGAGTCTGTATGAGGGGGACGGAATCTCCTGGCACATCCCGACACAAGCCCGCCAGGTCTACGACGTCACCGGCGCGGGTGATACGGTCATCGGGACGTTGGCGCTCGCGCTGTCGACCGGTGCGTCGATGAGAGACGCGGCGGCGCTGGCCAACTATGCGGCGGGTGTCGTCGTCGGTATGGTGGGCACCGCGACCCTGTCCGCACAGCAACTTTCGGAGGCCCTCGGCAATGACTGATACGGCCGCGTCTGTCATGGTGGTGATTCCGGCCCGGTACGGGTCGTCGCGCTTTCCAGGAAAACCTCTCGTCATGCTCGGGCGGAAGCTCATGATTCAGCATGTGTATGAACAAGCGGCAGCCTGTCGTCTGGTGACGGATGTCCTGGTCGCCACCGACGACGAACGGATCAAACAGGCCGTGGAAGGATTCGGTGGACGTGTCGTCCTCACGACCAGCGACTATCGGACCGGGACCGATCGAGTCGCCGGGGTGGCGCGCAAAGTCGGCGGGGACTACTTCGTGAACCTACAAGGAGATGAGATCCCGCTACAGCCAGACTTGCTGGCGGATCTCATCGAGCCGTTCATCAAGAGCGGCGTAGACATGGGCACGCTGAAACGCACGATCGATTCGACGGAGGATGTCCACAATCCCTCGGTGGTGAAGGTGGTGACGGATCATCTCGGCAACGCGCTGTATTTCTCACGCGCACCGATTCCGTTGGTGCGGGACGATGTCAGCCGGCAGGCCGTCGGAGGGTTACATTACATTCACCTCGGTCTGTATATGTACCGGCGCGAGACCTTGCTGAAGCTGGCATCCCTCCCCACCGGACGGTTGGAGGATGCGGAGAAACTTGAACAGTTGCGCGCGTTGGAGCACGGCATTCCGATCAGAGTCTGGGAAACCACACATGCCTCCTTGCGGGTGGATACGCCGGACGATGTCGAGGTGGTGGCGGAGAAGCTCCAACAGTGTGACGTCATCAAACGGGAGTTAGGCTTGCTGAAGGCAGCCTCACCCAAGTAATGGTGGCAGGCATGTCAGAATTATACGATCCGACAAGATGGGGGCCACGATGAGCAAGTTTATTTTTGTCACAGGCGGAGTCGTCTCCTCCCTGGGGAAAGGGCTTGCTTCAGCCTCGATCGGCAACCTGCTCGAAAGCCGGGGGTTGAAGATCACGTTCCTCAAGCTCGATCCCTACATCAACGTCGATCCCGGCACGATGAATCCCTATCAACATGGAGAAGTCTATGTGACGGACGACGGCGCGGAGACAGACCTTGACCTGGGCCACTATGAGCGGTACACGTCCCTGACTCTGACCAAAGAAAACAACTACACGACTGGCCGCATCTACTATTCGGTCATCACGAAAGAGCGTCGCGGCGACTACCTCGGCGGGACAGTGCAGGTGGTGCCCCACGTCACTGACGAGATCAAGCAGAGCATTATGCGTATTTCCCAGGGGATGGACGTGACGATCGTGGAGATCGGCGGCACCGTCGGCGATATCGAGAGCCTGCCATTTCTCGAAGCGATTCGCCAGATGCCATACGACGTGGGCCGCGAGAACGTGCTCTATGTCCACCTCACGCTGGTGCCCTACATCGGTGCGGCTGGCGAGCTGAAGACCAAACCAACGCAGCATTCCGTCAATAAACTTCGGGAAATTGGTATCCAACCCCACATCCTCCTCTGCCGGACCGACCGGTATCTTCCTCCGGAACTCAAGGGCAAGATCGCCATGTTCTGCAACGTCGAAAAAGACGCGGTCATCACGGCCAAGGATGTCGATACGATCTACGAAGTACCGATCGTGTTTCGGAAGGAAGGGTTGGACGAGCTGATCGTACGCCTGCTCCATCTCGAGACCGGTCCACCGAACTTGCGGGAATGGGATGCCATGGTCCAGAAGATCAAGCATCCCAAGCATGAAGTCTCCGTCGCCCTGGTCGGCAAGTATGCGGGTTTGAAGGAATGTTATAAGAGTCTCTCGGAATCGCTCGTTCATGGCGGCATCGACCATGAAACGAAGGTGAACATCGAGTGGATCGAATCGGAGGAGATTGAACGGCAAGGGACCGAGCGTATCCTCCGTGAGGTCGATGGCATCCTGGTTCCCGGCGGATTTGGCTCGCGCGGGATCGAAGGGAAAATTGCCTCGATTCGCTACGCCAGGGAGCATCAGATTCCGTTTTTCGGCTTGTGCCTTGGTATGCAATGCGCGACGATCGAGTTTGCACGGAACGTCGCAGGGCTAGTCGGCGCCAACAGCGCGGAATTCGATGAGGCCTCCCCTTATCCCGTCATTCATTTGATGTCGGATCAGCAGTCCGTCAGCGACAAGGGCGGGACGATGCGGCTCGGGTCCTATGTCTGTAAGCTTGGGGAGGGGACCCTCGCCCAAAAGATGTACGGAGTGGGCGAGGTGCGTGAGCGCCATCGGCACCGGTACGAATTCAATAACGCGTACCGTGAGCAATTGCTCGCCAAGGGATTCGTGCTGAGCGGGCTGTCGCCGGACGGCCGGCTTGTCGAAATCGTCGAATTGAAAGACCACCCCTGGTTCCTGGCAACGCAGTTCCATCCGGAATATAATTCACGGCCTCACCGCCCGCATCCGTTGTTTAGCGGATTTGTAGGGGCGGCGTTGCGGCGCAAGTGCGGACTTTGAAGAAGTGAGAAGCTGAAACCGGCTTTCAGTGTCGTTCTCGGTTCGACAAAATCCTCAACGTATCCCTGAGGGTACGCCTCCGGTTTTGTCTTGCCTGCGACTTTGCTGAACATCCAGGTTGAGCATCTCACGAGAAAAAACACTGAGGGACTATGGCGCGTGATGTCGAGATAGGAAACTTCAAAGTCGGTGCGGGCCATCGGCCATTTCTGATTGCCGGGCCTTGCGTCATCGAGAGTGAACAGCTTGTGCTGGAGACGGCGGCGCGCATCGCCGAGATCACCACGTCACTGGGTATGCACTACATCTTCAAATCATCCTTCGATAAAGCCAATCGGACCTCTATCAGCTCCTATCGTGGACCAGGTATCGAAAAAGGTCTGGCGGTGCTGAAGAAGGTCAAGGATCAGCTGGGCCTTCCGATCTTGACGGACGTCCATACAGAAGAGCAGGCGACCGAGGCCGGAAAGATCGTGGACGTGCTCCAGATTCCCGCGTTTCTCTGTCGGCAGACCGATTTGCTCATCGCAGCGGCCAAGACCGGTAAGGTCGTGAACGTGAAGAAGGGGCAGTTCCTTTCACCCCAAGAAATGGGCAACGCGGTGAAAAAGGTGGAGGAGTCTGGAAACCAGCGGATCATCCTGACCGAACGGGGATCGTCCTTCGGCTACAACAATCTCGTCGTCGATATGAGGTCCTTCCCTGTCCTTCGAAGCTTCGGCTATCCGGTGGTCTTCGACGCGACCCATAGCGTGCAGTTGCCGGGCGGCGGAGGAACCAAATCCAGTGGCCAGCGTGAATTCGTCGAACCCTTGGCTTGCGCGGCTGCCGGGGTTGGAGTCGATGGCTTCTTCATGGAAGTCCATCCCAATCCAGACGAGGCCCTCTCGGACGGACCCAATATGGTGCCGCTCCATCAATTACAAGCTTTGCTAGAACGGGTCCTACGGATATGCGACGCGTCACAACCTCGAAAGTAACCAAGCCAAAGGGTGCTCGGGCCGTCACGTCGAAGGGCAGAACCAACCTCGATGTGGGCCGGCGTGTGCTGGAGATTGAGGCCCGTGCCGTTCAGGCCATGGTTCAACGTCTCGATGATGGTTTTTCAGATGCCGTAGACCTGCTCTATGCCTGCAAGGGCAAGGTTGTGGTATCGGGTATGGGCAAATCCGGTTTGATCGGGCAGAAGATCGCCGCCACGATGGCCAGTACAGGAACGCCCTCGTTTTTTCTCCACCCGGCTGAAGGGCTCCACGGGGATCTCGGCATGTTGGCGCGAGGCGATGTGCTCATTGGGATTTCGAACAGCGGAGAGACGCAGGAAATTTTGCAACTCCTGCCCTTCATGGAGCGTATGGGCATTCCTGTCGTAGCAATCGTCGGTCGCATGGGCTCGACCTTGGCCAAGACGAGCGATGTCGCGCTGGATGTGTCCGTCGCAGAAGAGGCCTGCCCCATGGGATTAGCGCCGACAGCGAGCACGACTGCGACGCTTGCGATGGGCGATGCTTTGGCCGTGGCCCTGCTTGAGAAGCGTGGGTTCAAGGAACAGGACTTTGCGCAGTTCCATCCAGGCGGAACGTTGGGACGCCGGTTGCTGGTGAAAGTGCGTGACGTGATGCATGTTGGAGCGGAGTTGCCACAAGTGAACGAGACGGTCTCAGTCTCGGCGGCCCTTCTGGAAATGTCGGCCAAGAAGCTCGGCATGACCACGGTCGTCGATCGAGCCGGCGCATTGGTGGGCATTATCACCGACGGCGACTTGCGGCGGTTTGTTCAGCAGGGCGGGGACTTTTCGAAAGGCACAGCCGGGTCGCTGACCTCGCGCCATCCCAAGCTGATCGGACCGGATGAACTGGCAGCCAAGGCGGTCGAAATGATGGAGCGGTACTCTATCACCACACTCGTCGTTGCAAAGAATGCCAAACGCATTGTCGGGGTTGTGCATCTGCACGACCTCCTCAAGCATGGCATCGTATAGCAGGATGCTGAAAAGGGAGCGGGGTAGCTGGGACGATCCCTGTGCTCGCGCAACGCGCGGCCTCAGAAGGATGGGAAGGGTAGCCTAGCCGTCCTCCTGCTCGCGGAACGCGCACGATACGAATGTGCTCGTTCGACGCGCGCAATCGAGAATCGACCAGGCCACTCTTGAAAATAAAATGGGGGATTGGGAAGACGCGCGCAGTGGGGATCATCCCAGCCACCCCTTAGTCAGTGATAGATCATCGCGGTCTTGCTTGACGAACTTTTTGAACATTCTGCAACCAGCTAACGGAAAAGGTCATCAATGAATCGAGTGCTGGCGGCATGGAAATCGGTCGGGCAGGAATCGCTCAATCTGCCGAATTTCATTACGCTTACCCGCATCCTCTTGATTCCGGTCTTCGTGGTGTTGTTTGCCACGCCGACTCCGGACCGATCCCTCAGCGCGGCCATTGTGTTTATCGTCGCAGCGGTCACCGATTTATTAGATGGCTATCTGGCTCGCCGGAACGGCCAGGTGACCACCGTCGGGAAGCTGCTCGATCCCATTGCCGATAAGTTATTGGTCCTCTCCGCCTTGATTCTCCTGCTCAACATCGATCGTGTCAGCGCTCTGGTCGCGATACTCATCATCGCGCGCGAGGTCGCGGTCACGGGCATTCGTGCCATAGCCGCGGGGGAAGGCATGGTCATCGCGGCTGAGACGACGGGCAAGTACAAGATGGCGCTGCAAGTCGTGGCGATCGTGATGTTGATTCTCGAAGGCACGTTCTTTTCAGATTTAGGCAATCTACACCTCGCCGGTATCGTCACGCTCTATTTGTCGTTGGTGCTCGGCTATGTTTCAGGTGGTCAGTATGTGTGGAGCTTTTGGAAGCAGGTCGTCGCCAAGGGACTCTAGACTCGTTTGAGAATATGACACACGCGCATTGCTCTTCAGTCATCTCCTAATCGATGGACGAAGAACTCCTCTGGATTCTCATGGCGATGGCCGGCTATCTGCTGGGCGCGGTACCCTTCGGCATCGTCGTGTCGAAAGCGATGGGACTACCCGATCCGCGCACGGTCGGGAGCAAAAATGTCGGCTTCACCAACGTGCTGCGCGTGTCCGGTACCAAGGCTGGTGTGCTCACGCTCCTTGGCGATATGGGCAAGGGGTGGGTGATAGGGTGGGCTGCCATGCAGTGGCTCACCGATGAACGGTTCATCATGCTCGTCGCCCTCTCGACAATCCTGGGCCATCTCTTCTCGCCGTTCCTGAACTTCAAAGGAGGGAAGGGTGTGGCGACGGCCTTGGGCGCGGTGCTGGGTCTGTCCCCCTCGATCGGACTCCTCTTGTTGTTGATCTGGCTTGGGGCCGTGGCGATCTGGCGCTATTCCTCCGGTGGCGCGCTGGCGGCCTTCGGGTGTTTTCCGGTAGTGGCGATCGTGAATGAACAGCGGCAAGAGTTTCTTGTCTTTTCTTTGATCGTCAGCATGCTGATCTGGATCATGCACAAGGATAATATCGCCAGGCTCTGGAAGGGGACGGAGAGTAAAATAGGAGAAAAGAAGCAGGGATAGGGAGAGAGGGAGCGGCGAGGCGTCCTTCTTGCTCGTGGAACGCGCACGATGAAACAGTGCTCGTTCGACACGCGCAGTGAACGACGACCTTACCACTCCCTATTGTACGTTGAAGGAGAAGAGGGGAAGGAAGCTGCGGAAGGACTGGCGGCTCTATCGGTTCGTGACTCCCTGAACGCGCGGTTTCCGAAGACACTCGCTCGACGACCGCAGTGGAACCAACAGAGCTGCCAGCCCCTTGAGAGGTAGAATGAGGAGGCAAGGCACGCGTCTGCGGCATCAGAACCTGATCCCTGCGTCTGATGACTAGGTGTGGTGGCAGACCACTTCCGAGTATCACGGTTGTATTGTTTCTTTCTTTTCTTTCATGCCTTCAGAGATCAGCTCTTGGGTTCCTGTTATACGCAATTCGCCAGAGGCGCTTCGCGTCTTCCGCTATCAGCGCTCCTCTCTGGTCACTAACACGGGTGCTTTCACGCTGGGAAAGGGCTATTCTTCGACGACAGCAGTTCAGTGAAGTCTGGCCTGCCTGGGCTGGTCTCGGACTCAACAAGCAAGGATGTCCGCGATCGTCGGATATATGTCTGATCGCAAGACCTGTTTCAGGATTGTTCATGTCGTCCTTGGGTGTCAGGGACGTGCAAGGGAGAATTGTGCTGCGCGATCTGGAAGACCAGAAACATCTCAAGGGGGTTGCTGAAGCACTGCATAAAGAACTCTCGAGACGGCTCGGCAGAATGATTCGTCTGCGTACGGTGCTCCCGCTCAAAGAGTCGTACACCAACGGTTGGCGTGTCGAACTTGGATCGTTGGGGCTGGGAGAGCCAAGATTAGAGGTCTGGTACTGCGAGTGGGCCGGCACAAAAGGCCAAAGACGAATATGGTACGGCTTCTATGCTGCGCACGCAGACAAGCTGCGGAAGAGAGTCGCCGCATTGCCAGAGGCTCTTCGTCCTGTGCGACGGTTGAGCGAGCAGGACATGCGACTGGCTGCTGGCTCACGATCAGACTATGTGCTGAGAAAACCATTGGACGCTAGTGAATATGACCGCCCCATCTATGAAGAGTATGACGAGAATGGGAGCGAATATGCCTATTACGGGGTGTTTGATTCTGCCCTTCCAGAGAGCAGCGATCATGTCCTGGGCATCGTGGTCCGGGCAACCAGATTTTTCGAGACCGTCATCAAGAGCCAGCAGCCCAACATACAGGCGCACGAGAAAGATCAGGATCAGGAGGACGCCTATGCGCAATGTGAAAACCGCCAGGTGGTACGCCAGCACCTGGCCCGTGAACAGAGCCGCCCGTTAGCTGAACAATGTAAGAGGCGGGATAATTATCGGTGCCAGGTATGTGAAATGACGTTTCGTGAAGTGTATGGGGACATCGGGAACGCATTCGCAGAAGCGCATCACATTATCCCTCTCACCCGCCTCGCGAACACTGTGGAGTCTTCTCTCAGTGATCTGGTCACCGTCTGTGCCAATTGCCACCATATGCTGCACAAACTTGAGGGAGGAGAAGAGGATATGGCGAAGCTGAGAAGAATGCTGCACCGTCGGTAAAGGCAACCATCTGACGGTATGCTGCGGGGTTGTCGAGGCTGTCTCGCCCGGCTATCCTGTCAGGAGATTATCCGGCGACCGACAAGAGAAACGGGGGCCGCAACGATCGTTGCGGCCCCCGTTGTACTGTCTCGCCGGTTCCGGTAACAGATGTTGCCGGTGGCTGATTAATCGATTTGTTGGATGGCCGAGAGCAACCACTTTCCGTCTTGGAATCGCATGAAGGTCCAGACTTCGCTCGATTCAGAGGGCTTCTCTTCGCTGCCTTCGACGAGATAGCCTGCGTCTCCGCGCGGCTTCGTTAAGGAGATCGTATAATCGCGGGCACTCCAGTGCAGTCTCACCGTCGCGTACTGCGTGGCGTCTTCGGTCCAGGCTTCCCGGACCTCTGCTCGTCCGAGCACCACATCTTCCACGTAATTTTCAATGTCCTGGCTGGTGTTCTCTGCCAGCGCGGTGCTGAAATAGGTCAGCATTTCAGGCGTGACGAATCGCCGCAGTCCTGCCAGGTCTTGTTTGCTCCAGGCTGTTTGAATGTCGGTCAGCAGTTGCTGGAAGGCCGCCTTGTCTGCGGCGGTTACGTCGCTCACCACGGTTGGGGTCAGTCTGGTCGTGGCGGAGGGTTCTGTCAGCAAGGCCTCTCCGACTGCGCTGCTCCGCGTGATCCCGGAAAAATCAGGGATGGCCGGTCGCCGAACTTTCAGGAAATAGAACAGTGTTCCAGCTCCCAGGAGCATGAGGAAGAGGAGAATGCCGGTTGAGCTGGAGCCTCCGGCTGCCTGGGTGGCTTCGCCGACCGGTTCACCGGCTTCGTTGGTCTTCGCGCTGCTCTCCGTCGCGCCGAACAGCATATGGCCGAGCCACGATCCGGCGAGGCCTCCTGCGATTCCGGCCAAGAGGGGATTACGTTGCAGAAACGAGGGCTGCCTGGCTGGCGCCGGTTGGGCTGCAGGAGCCTGGCCAGCTGGCGTGGCTTGTGGTGCGGTCGACGGCTTCGGTGTGGCCGACTGCTGAATCGGCTTCGCGCCGTTCTGGTCATAGGTGCGAGATCCACGGCTCCCGATGCTGCCCCCGGCGCTCCCGCTTCGTGACCCGCTGGAATAACCTCCGCAGGATCCTCCTCGCGCCTTCGCAAAGGAGACGGCCGGGGCTCCGATCAGAGACAACACGATGGCTGCGGCAATGAGTTTCGTTGTATTCAAGACAAGTTATCCTTTCTATCTATTCGCTGGTAAATCAAGCACTCCCAGCATCTTACCAGCAATGGCCCCAAAGAAACCTAAGATTCGAGAAGGGGATAACAAGGTGACTGGCATGGTCTCTGTGCTCGCAGAGCCCCCACGGTAAAGCAGTGGTCGCTCGATGCGCGCAGTAGAGATCACACCAGTCACCTCGCTGAATGCAGGTGAAGAGTTGAGTTAGGCCTGAGTCCAACGCACGCATTCGAAGATCGACCAGCCTATCCCTGTGAAGAGAGACGCCGAGCGAGCACGTTTTTATTGAGCACTCTGCGAGCAAGAAGGATGGCCTGGCTATTCCCGCCCTTCAATTTGACTCCTCCCCACCCCCTTCATATAATGCCACTCGATAGTCGATTTTGACTGCCTTTCCAGACAGTTATGACTTCTTTCTCCAAAACATCTCTGGCGGAAACGTGGGATAAGGTCCGCGCGGAACTCTCCCATGCTTTTTCGACCACATCCGCCGCCGCGGTGTTCAGCATTGAAGATCTCGCGTTGCTTGAGCGGGTGGCCGACGCGGTGGTGAAGCGGGGTATGGCCGCTCCTGCTACGGTATTTTTGGAATCGCTTGGCCCCATGAACTTTCTCGGCAGCCAGGCCCTGTATTTTCTGACCCCGATCATTGAATGGGCATTTCACGCCAAGGAAGTCGAGCAAGTGGCCCGGCTGCTCGAACGACGCGATACGATCTCCCGTCTCATCTCTCTCATTGAAACGAAGTCTGCTCCCCAGGCTCCTCAAGGAGCCTCTGCTCAATGACTGTGCCGAATGCAGCACCCAACAAGCCGGTGATGGCCAAGCCCCTCAACGTGATCGTGGCCACCGACTGTGGCAGTACCACGACCAAAGCTATTCTGATCGAGAAGGTCGGCGACGAATACCGCCAGACCTATCGCGGGGAAGC
>JANOMG010000437.1:0-5926 GCA_031420175.1 Nitrospira sp. | reverse complement strand
CAATGCCTGTGTCGAAAGTTTTTTTGGCACACTCAAGCGCGAGCTCGTGTACCATCGGCACTACGCGACCCGTGAAGGCGCGACACAGGACATCTTCGAATATATCGAGGTGTTCTATAATCGGAGGCGCCGGCACTCGACGCTCGGCTATGACTCCCCGGCCGAGTACGAAGCGAGGATGGCTATGGCTTAACCAGGTGTCCACGGAATTGGGGGAGGGTCACTTCTCGGAAAAGATCTTCAGGAGGAACCGCTGCATTATCTGCAGCATCTATTACCTTCGGAATATATTGACGCCGAATTTCTGACTTCCCTTCCTGAGGCCGACCGGTCAATCCGATTTTTCCCGCTGAATACATCACCTCCCGATAGTTCTCAAGCCTTTGGTTCACCTCTTCGGCTTGAGAGTTCAGTAGCCTGAAGTAGCGATCGTTGTAGTATCGTTCTCGGTCTTGGACATAGAGATAGAACCCCCCGCCTATGGCGCCGAGGAACAACGCGACTCCGAGCGTCAAGACAACGGGCCATTGATACCTTGCTAACCTGGAGGAAGGTTTATTCTCCTGATTCGATGTCATCTTGGTTACACCAATTAGGAATTTTTCCGCTCAGGAGGTAATCAAACACTCATCTGGCTGATGCTTATCGGAGGACCGATGTTTTCATGAAACCGATCAAAGGGACGAGGCTCAGTATGCCTGCCCCTGACAGCTTCCATACGGCGTCACACAAAAGCATAGCGCAGCCTGCTGCAATGGAGAAACGAGGGGGCAGACAGGACCCGCATAGCAGCTGCATCAAAGAGCAGGAGGACCGGTTCTTTGGTCAAAGTCATAACTACGGGACCGTGAACGTCCTGATGGCTCCCCCTCAGAGTCTTTCTTGCACAACTCGCGGATCTCCTTTGCAGAAAATCCATCATCGCTGAGACCCCGCACTTCCTCGGTCGAGCAGATGCCGATCCCAGCCCAGCTAGCATCAGGCATCAACGACAACGCTCCGGCACACCACACTTAAACTATAGAGCGCAGCAGCCTCAATATGACGACCATGTCGTCACTCCGTTACAGCGATTGAGACTGATTATTTCTCTATGCTTCCTTCCAACCACATAGGTTCTTCACGAGGGGCCTTGGGGTGTTCCTCATAAGTGAGACCAGACCAGATGGGGGAACTCTACGATCATGGGATACGCCTTTCCTCTTATAAAATCAACATGTTTGAGGCTAGTTATCTTCTCTGTTCAAGTAGTCGTGTACAAGGCAACTGCCAGACAAGCATCCCCTAACAATTCCCAGTGCTATAATGCTCTCCGACACACACTGGCTGGAGGGTCGCAGGTTTCCGATGCGTCACCGATTGGTGCTTATAACCCTCTTGTTCGCACCCTTCATTGCTCAACTCCCCATCCATTCTCATTGGTCGTTCGCGCAAACGCTTGAGGACGCCCCGTCCCCAGTAGTTGAGTCCCCGTCTCCATCTCCTGAAACCTCGCCTGCTCCAGTTCCTACAGATGCGCACCAGCTCCCCGAACTCTTGCCGCACGAGCGAGCGGACGCCGTGATGGTGCTGGGTGAGTTGCGCAGCGTAGTCCGTGCGTCGCCAGACAGCGCGAGCGACCGGCTGAAGTTGGCACAAGGGCTCTACCGCATCGGTGATCTTGATGCCGCGCTCGATGAATGCCGCGTGGCGCTCAGGGTCGAGCCGAACGACGCCAGAGCCCACTTGCAACTTGGCGTCATATTGATGGCCAAGCAAGATGGGCGCGCCGCTGCCATAGCCTTGAGGGAAGCCATCCTGCTCGATCCTGAACTCACACACGCGCATTACAGCTTGGGCAGCGTCCAGTACTCGCTGGGCCATCTCACCACCGCGATCCAATCTTATCGCCGAGCCTTGGAGCTGCAACCGAATTTTCCCGACGCCAGCTATCGTCTTGCGCTGGTCTTGAAGCTGACCAATCGGCATCAGGAAGCGGCACAGTTTATGGAGGACGCGGCGATCGGCGGGGTTTCGCAGGCGCAGTACTTCATGGGGAACGCCTATCGCAACGGACAGGGCGTCGAAAAAAACCTCGCGCTGGCGATCCGCTGGTGGACCAACGCCGTCGCGTTCGGCCAGCAGCGCGCGGCGGAATCCCTTTCACAGCTTCGCCGCCAAGCACTATCGCCTGACCAGTCTGAACGCCGTCGAAAAGACGCGTCCGAGGCCTTCAGGCAGTATCGCGACGAACTCTGGGCTGACTACCCGGATGCCGTCAGGAACGATCCGAGCGAATCGTTGGGCATCGCCCTGCTCAAAGGCAGCCAGGCCTCCAACGGGGTCGCGGCGCTGTTTGCCGAATCCTTTGCGCTGAGCGAGACTGCGCAAAACGAACTGGCGCGCCTGTATGAAACAGGCCTCGATACCCGCCTCGCTCAATTCGACAGGCGCATTCTGGCCTGTTTTGAAACCACCGCTGCCGATGGGTTCATCCCGTCAAAGCAAGCGCTGGCACGCATCTATGGCAAAGGCCTCGGTGTCACGCCGGATTTACAGAAAGCCAAGGCGATGTTGAAGGGGCTGTCCAAGCAGGAAACGAAAGCGGTCCTGGACAAGATTGCGGAACGATAGAGAATAGTCATGCTCGATACCTCACGCCTGTGGCAACAATTTCTCAGCTCCACCTGGCTCCAAGCCGGTGCCATGGGGTTGCTTGCGACTGTCCTGGCGTTCGGCCTGTGGGCTTCCGTCGCAACCACATTCACATCTCTGGACTGGGCTGCGTACGATTTCTGGTTGACCGATCGCGCACCCATCACGGTAAGCCCGTCCCTTCTCATCGTCACACGGGATCCAGCCAGCGAAGAGGAGTTCGGCACCGGGGCATGGGACCGGGCCATCCTCGCACGCCTACTGACCAGCGCACATGAATCCGGAGCCTTCGCGATCGGCCTCGATCATCGCCTCGACCATGCCAGCCCGGCGCAGCTCGGCGGGGCGGCGAGCGATGCCCTGCTGCTTGAAGCCATGAGCACCGCCGGCCCCATCGTCGTGGTGCAGAGCCCTGACGCAACGCTTGCCTCGGACACAACGATCGTGGGCCATCTGCTGGTCACGACCCATTCCGATCACGTCGTACGAACGGTGCCTGTGGCGGCAACCGGTGACAGGCAATCCGCCCCAGCCTTCGGAATGGCACTGTACGAGGCATTTCAACGACAGACCTCACCGACGAAGCCGTCTCTTTCAGAAGGAAGCACGGCCTCGCTCTTGGTCAACTATGTCGGCAATGGAACCATCGACGCCTTCCCAACGGTTCCTATGTCATCCGTCTGGAACGCCATCGAGCATCACGAGAGCGATCGGCTCACCGAGTGGTTCAAAGACAAGGTCGTCGTGTTTCTGCCAAACCAGATCGCGGGAGGAAACTCGCTCTTGCCCATGAGACAGACGGTCACCAGCTCGGTGGTCCATATCCACGTCTTGAACATGCTGCTGACCGACAACCGGCTCTACCAACTCGGCGCAGCCAGCCACTCTTTGATGACGCTGCTCGTAGCCGGACTGGTCGCCTGGCTCCTGCTTCAGTTCCGAGGCACAACGAGCCTGATCCTTGCCGGAATAGCCATTGCCATCTATGGAGCACTCATTCCCCTCGCGCTCGTCGCAGCCCACTTGGTGCTTCCCCTCGCTTTGCCTCTGACGGCCGCCCTGTTGGTGCTCGTCGGCACGACCATTTGGAGCCACCTGACCGCGCATCAGCGGCTGATGCTCTTTGAACAGGACATGCTCCACCTGCAACAGGAAGCCGCCGCCGTGCGTGAAGCCTTGGTCCTGCGCGAGACCAGAGCAGAAACGTTGCAGGAGGATCTCGCCGTTGCGCGGGCCGCTATGACGCAATCCACCGGCCAGCAGGAAGAGCTTACTCGCTCAGCAGACCTACTCCGCACTCAGCTCGCCGATGCCCAGACGCAGGAAGAAGAAGCGCGCAGAAAACTGGAAGGGCTCGAACAGCAATTGCACAGTCTGCGCGCGGCCACGAGCGAGCCCCTCGCGATGGGCGATGTGGAACTCGATCGCCTCAGCGACGAATGCCGGCAGCTAGGCATCATCACCCAGGACGCCGGTCTCCTGCGCCTCTATCGGGATCTCAAAAAAGGGGCCAAGTCGCCTCTGACGGTCCTTGTACTGGGCGAACCAGGAACCGGGAAAGAACTATTCGCCCGGGCGGTTCACCGGCTCAGTCCACGGACCGGCAAGACCTTTATCGCCGTCAATATGGCGGCCATTTCTCCGGAGCTCTTTGAAAGCGAACTCTTCGGCCATAGCAAAGGCAGCTTTACCGGGGCCACAGCAGACCGGCGTGGCTATTTCGAGCTGGCGAACCACGGGACCATTTTTTTAGACGAAATCGGCGATCTCCGCTTAGACCACCAAAGCAAGTTGCTGCGGGTGTTACAGGAACGGTCGTTCTATTGTGTCGGTGCGACGATCCCAACGACGGTGGATGTGCGTATCGTAGCCGCGACGAATCGCGATCTCCAGCGCGGCGTCTCCGAAGGCTGGTTCCGCGAGGATCTCTATTTCCGCCTGACAGGTCTCGTGTTCCGGCTGCCGCCGCTGCGCGAACGGACCAGCGACGTGCCGATCCTCGCGGAGATCTTTCTCACCGAGATCGCCGGCCAGATGGGCAAGCCGGTACCGAAGCTTTCAAATGAGGCGCTGCGCGCCCTGGTGGAGCACGAGTGGAGGGGCAACGTGCGGGAGTTCCGACATTGCCTGGAGCAGGCCACAGCACTCACCGACGGACCTTTGCTCACCAAAGAATCATTGCGACTCGGCAACGCATCAGCACCGCCCGCTGGTCAAGCCAAGCCATCACAGATTCTTCCCGACCCGGCCAGCGATGCAGCGGTGTTAGATTGTCTAAGGCAGCATGGATTCGACATGCAGGCAACGGCAAAGACGTTGGGCTGGGATAGAAGCACCGTCACACAACGATTGAAGGGACTCTGTTTCCAAGCACTGGTCGAAACACACGGCGACAAGGCCCAGGCTGCGGCCACATTGGCGGGCGATCCCTCCCTCACGAGGACGGTCGAACTCAAACTGATAGACTACTACGAACACCTCGTAGCCACGATCCAACTATTGGCAACCGTGGAAGAGGCCCTCCTCGACTGCAAACGGCGCTTCAAGAACCTGCCGGACCGGCACTTCACATCGGTTGAAGCGCTCGTGAGACAACACTTTCTCCCCAATCCTTCAAACTCGATTGGGCGATAAAAACGGCCTGCCCTCTCGATAGAGAGCCCTAGCGCTAGCGGTTTTTCAGGGGAGGTCTGGAATGGGCTACGATGCGACTTCCAAGATTTTCGACCGTGCCCACGGTTTGATTTTCGCGAGCTTGGCGCCTAGCACCCGTTCCGCCACTTCTGTGTCATAAGCCGCTTGTGCCCGCAGCCAATAACCATTCGAACGACCGAAAAACCGGCACAGCCGCAAGTCAGTGTCGGCAGTAATGGCCCGTCTGCCGGCCACAATTTCACCGATGCGTGGCGCCGGGACGCCGATCTCCTTCGCCAATCGGTAGTGACTGATCTCCATCGGCAGGAGAAATTCTTCGAGCAAGAGTTCGCCGGGTGTGGCAGGCTTGAGTGTGCGCATCGTCATGCTCCCTCGGAGCTAACACCCGCATCAACGACAAGCGAAAGTGTAGTGGATCCTTACCCCTGTTAGGCTGCGATCTGCTCGAAGGAGAAATGAGGAATATCCGCTCGATCCCGGGCATGTTCAATGATCATGACTTGCAACCAAACAAAGAAGGCTTGAGTTCTAACTCCAAGTGCAACACTACCGGCCCTGATGGGCTACGGTGTTGCCATGACACAACAATGTTACACGCACTTGAGTGACACCGATCGTGAGACCCTGAGCCTCGGCC
>JANOMG010000436.1:0-40371 GCA_031420175.1 Nitrospira sp. | reverse complement strand
GGCTCATGCCGCCGCACTGTGGTGTGTCAGCAATCGTGGCAAATCGAACCCCCGGATGGTCAAGCGCCGAAACACGCCCTATGCCAGCCACAATCGAACCGTGCCGCGCAATCAGCATCCGGTGTTCCATCCCGCGCTTGGACCACCGCTACCGCTGTCACCAAGGAAATGGTATTCGCAGGCGAAGAAACAGTTAAACTAACAGTATTGGATAAGGTCTTGTCATCCAACATGTCGCGGCGCATGGCGGGGAGCTGGATCAGATGGTCTATCTGGTCAGTCTTGTCTATCCGGTCTATCTGGTCTTTCTGGTTTCTGTGGATCGACGAACGGACGAGACCAGCCAGCCCCGACGATCCCCGCTCGCTCTTGGCTGAGCTATCAGCTCATACGCCATTCGCCCTTCTCTCCCCCTTCCCTCACACAGCGAGGGACCAGACCGACTCCGCCGGCGTCACGGCATGGGGAGCTTCACGCTGATGGCACCGCCTAAGTCCCCTTCTTGCGCGCCCTCCCGCGGATAGCCGGTGACATCTCGCTCACCCTTAGGAGTCCCATGGCAGATCAGACAATCTTTCCCATAGAACAGCGGCAGCAGCACCCGCATCGCCTTCCCGTCCTCCGCCATGGCACTCACGACCTGCTCACCCACGCGTGAGAACGATGGCTCACCCATCTTCTTCATCTCGGTGGATTCAAACGAGTCTGGCTTGTTCTTCGGATTACGGACCAGGCTGTCAGGTGCCGTCTGTTTCATATACACACCGGACCACGATTGGAATCGCGTCCCCGTTTCCGTACCGAACGTGGCAGGGATGAGCCCCTTGTATTTGATCCCCGGCATGTTGATCACCATCTGGTAACTTGCCACCGTCTTCTTACTCTCGTCCAAAAGCCTCTCCAGCAGGGGCTTCGCCATCTCCGGCACCGCGATGGTGGACAGATTCGCCAGGTCATGCCCCGTCCGCTCCTTGAATGCCTGTATGGTCTGCTGCGCAAACACCTCGGGCGTGAACCCCTTGTTTCCCTTTGTTGGATCATTGAGCAAGAGCTGATTGTGTCCAATCACCACCCGTCCGACGTCGAGCAGCACCGCAAGCAGACGTCCCGTTTCTCGGACCGTCGATTCATTCTCCGCAACAGCCGGCGTCAACACCGCGCATAACATAGCAATGCAGACCACAGACACAACCCGAACCACCCAACGCGTACACATGGATCATTCTCCTCTTTGTCTGTCATGCCCTACAGGCAGGCATCTCTTCCCTATCCCCTGCACCAGGAGACTAGAGCCAGTGACCAAGGCCTGTCAAACAAGA
The DNA here is from genome assembly GCA_031420175.1 of Nitrospira sp. GTDB lineage: Bacteria > Nitrospirota > Nitrospiria > Nitrospirales > Nitrospiraceae > Palsa-1315. The sequence continues at coordinate 39,052 of JANOMG010000436.1, read as the reverse complement.
ACCAGGGATAGGTCCTATCATACAACATAGCGCGGCGCGGGAAACTGATGCATCTGGTCTTTCTGGTTCATCTTCTCTCTCTGGCTTTTCTGGTTTATGTGGCTCGACGAACAAACGAGACCGCCAGCCCCACGCACCACGTAGATCGCCGCCACGCCCCTTCTAACACAATAGACCAGACGGGCTTAAACACGTACAATCTCTCTGTCCCCCATTCATAATGTATTACGGTCAACGACGAATGAGTTTCAGAAACCGACGTACGCCACTCATCAGCTCTCTCCTTCTTCTCCTTGTCACCTTGGGAATCACGCTTGCCCTGTCACCCCTCTCACTGGTCCGCGATCGCACACCCACTGCAGTGGTTCCCCTCCCGCAGGCCGACGCCTGGTGGATAACCCAACATGAGCATGCACTCGCGCGCATCCGTCAGGGTAACATCGACCTTGTCATGATCGGAGACTCCATTACCCAGGGATGGGGCACTGAGGGACGCCGCATTTGGGACACCTATTATGGGCACCGCCGTGCCGTGAATTTGGGATTTAATAGTGATCGCACCGAGCATGTGTTGTGGCGGCTAGACCACGGCGAGATCGATGGGATTCACCCCAAGCTGGTGGTCGTGATGATTGGGACCAACAACACCGGCGCGCATCATGATCCTCCAGAGGAGACCGCCGCTGGCATCCACGCGATTCTCACGGCCTTGCGCACCCGCCTTCCAACCGCCAAGATTCTCTTGCTCGGCCTGTTTCCGCGTACGGCCTCAGCCGATGACCCGATCCGTCGCATCAATAGGGCGGTCAATGATCACCTCCGCGCCTACGCCGACAACCAGCATATATTTTTCCTGGACCTCAGCCAGCACTTCCTCGACGTCCGTGGGAACCTTTCTCAAGACCTCATGCCAGATTTCGTGCACCCAAATGAGCATGGGTACCAGGTGTGGGCTGACGGAATGGAGGATATGATCAGGAAACTACTGGACGAGTGATGTGGAGATCACGAGATTAATGCAGCAGTCATATTCGTTCGACAGAGCACTCATACCAACTACTTCAGACTGATAAGGCATTGATGATCAAGATCAGCATCCTCTGTCCCAACAACGGTGCCCGGTTCGATCTGCGCTACTACGTCGATACGCACATGCCTCTGTCCATTGAACTCCTGAGCGCCCATCCTGGATTCAGAGGTGTTTCTGTGGAACGCGGAGTTGGCGGCGCAATTCCAGGGACAGATGCGGCGTATATCGCGATGTGTCACTTTCTCTTTGACTCGGTTGAGGACTTCATGTCCGCGTTCACTCCGCACGCCGCTGTGCTCCAAGGGGATATGCCGAACTACACTGATATTGAGCCTGTGACTCAGATCAACGAAGTTCTCATTAGGTTTTGGGGTCAGGCTTGAGTATTGACGTATGAGGACCATGGGGAAGCCATTTCGCGGCGCGTGGCGGTTAGGCTATCGATACACTTCGTCGTGGCTTCCGATGTCGAGCAGGACAATTTCTCTCTTGCTCACACGAAGCGTCAGGGTAATACGGTAGGCATGTGTGACACGCACGGCATGAAGTCCTTCGAGTTCTCCGCTGAGCGGATGCAGTCAAAGGGACCGCAGAAAGGGATTGGCTTCGAGATTTCCCAGGACCTTGGCGAGTGACTTTTTGAGTTTCGGGTGGGCTCGAGTAAACTTGACGACACGTCGATCAAAATAGCCAGTCGTCAGCAGCACATACATCAGGCATTCAGACCCAGTTCGTCGATCAACGTCTGCGCCGTCACACGGCGCACTCGCCCTGATTTCACATCTGACAACGACCGTCGAATTCGTGAAATGTATGACTTGCGATAGCGATCGAACAACTCGCGGAACTGATCTTCGGCCATGATCACATAAACCGGTTCGTTGTCCTTGAGGACATGCACCGGTCCATGCTTCAGGGCCTTATCCACCGCCGAAAATCCGCGACGTCTGATCTCAGTGGCCGGTATGGTTCTTCGTGCTGCAGCACTCGTGGTTCGCATGGGCCTACTCTATCCCAAGCCATCCGTCACGGCAAGCATCAAGACCAGAATGAGGGCTCGTTCTGACAATTCAACATTTCGCGGCGCGTGGCGGGAAGCTGGATCAGATGGTCTATCTAGTCAGTCTGGTCGTTCCGGTCTGTGTGGTTCGACGCACGAGCGAGACTAGACAGCTCGGTCGATCCTCGCGCGCTCTGGCCATCAGCCATACGCCATTCGTGCTTCTCCCCACCTCTCCCCTCATACAATGGTCCCACACCTCAGCAAACCCATTCGATGCACCCACACTGAGCGCCTGCCAGGCTCTTTCTCCGATATGGAGGAAGAAGACAGTGAAAGAATGTTCGAACAGGAATTCGCGCGGCGCGCCGGGAAGATTATAGATTGCTCAACAGCTTCAGGATGCGCTTCGCAAGAAGTTCATTGATCTCGGAGTGACGGGGAACAGGTTGGGAAATCTTCGTAGCAGGGTTGTGATACCAATCGTGCTTCCCGCCGTGGCGAACCAGCACGCAGCCACTGGCCTCAAGCTGCCGGATGAGGTCCTTGCGCTTCACCGAAGCGTTAGCTCGGCGAGCTTACGCACGCCTGGAATTTCACCGCTGGTCAGGTCGGCGTACAGATCACGGAGGTTGGATTGCAACTCCTCCCGCGACTCCCCCTGCGTCCAGTAATCAGGATAGTCCTGGAGATAGCCGAGCCATTGATCCTTGTCCTGCCAGTAGATATATTTCGTCGATTCCATAGCGGCCATTATAACGACAGTCCAGCGGCTTGCAAAGAGGACAGCGGAAAACGCACCAGTTACGATCGACGAATCTGCTCCAGGACGTGCGACGCGCTTGCCGTCTCCCCTCGCTCGGCTTCCGTGATAGCCGCGAGCAGCTTGGCCTCCTCCCCAGGAAGGAGTTCGAAGGTTTCGTCACCTTCCGTGGCCAGCACAGTTACAATCGCTCCCTCAGAAAGGCTCTTCGCATCGACCTTGATCATCCCGCCGAAGACCTTTCCAGTGGTAATCAGCATGCCGGCATCCTAGCACTTCAGAGAGAAACCCTCCAACGTCCGGAGAGAGGCACGGTACCCCAAACCATTTCGCGGTGCGTGGCGGGGAGTTGGGTCATCTGGTTTCTTCGGTCTGTCTCGTGCGTGTGGTTCGACGAACGAGCGAGACTAGACAGCTCGGCCGATCTTCGCGCGCTCTGGCCATCAGCCATACGCCATTTGCTCTTCTCCCCGCCCCCTTCCCCTCACACAGCAATGGACCTAGCCCACTTAAAAAGTGGACGGCTCATTTCTCAGCTTGACTCATTCTTCCTAGCCGCATATTTTTGACCTGGCGTCTTTCACAGAAACGGGACTGACTGGTCTCCTGTGAAAAGATAATCCTTACACCTACAAAAGGAGACAAGAGTTATGCGGTTCGTCAAAGTGATGGATGAGGAACGTACAGGCGAAGTTGCAATCAATCTCGACCTAGTCCGAGAAGCGCACTTTGGGGGAGGATTGCTGCACCTCTATTTCGAGCGCAGCTCGACTGCACAGGATGACATGACGTTTACGGGTGAGAATGCACAGAAAATCTGGGCAGCAATGGGATAGCGCGGATTGGCACAAAGCATGGAGTGGTGAAGCGGTCCGACTCTGGAAATCATCGGAACGCCCCGCAGCGGCGGTGGCCCGCGAGTTAGGCCAGCGGCGCAACCATCTATACAAGTGGCCAGACTTGGCGGTTGAGTCACGCATGAGTTTGAACAGGGTGGTCCCCGACCCCCGATTGACGAACTCATCAAACAGGCGTCTCATAGGAGCATAGTTCTCGGTTGGAATCGTTGATAACGGGAAAGGAGGCGAGTATGACCAATGAAGAAAAGCTGAAGGCAATCCGTCCGTGGATTGACCCGGAAGAACGGGTCACGGTGAACTTCCTCGACGAGCAGGGCTTGAATGCGGAGGTGACCGGCTGCACCGACCAATTAGTGGACCTCTCACTCGAGACTCGCGTACCGCACATCAAACAACACATCTCGGTTCCACTGCGCCACGCTGAAGTCTCGGAAGATCTCTCCCACTATACTCGGGATCCTGATCGGCCTCTGGAACACCGCCGCTTGATGCTGCTCATCAATGACAAGCGTCCGCCTATAGTCTACTAATGGATGAGGAGGGCTGGAAAGCGGAAGAAACGCGATCAGGTCTTGCAAGCCAATATTTCGCGGCGCGTGGCGGGCTTGCTCCGACGCTCGTCACTCGTCGTTCAGGAGCAGTGATTTTATCCGGATACTGGGAAAGAAACCAGGGCACACTCACATCGTGATTCAAGAAGTTGAAGAAGAGAACTGGGGGATTCTCGGGATTATTGACGGACGACTGGAAAAAGCAGTCCACTCGCAAGCCGCCTCGGAAAACTAAGCAGAGAAAATGATGCCAAAACCCATTTCACGGCGTGTGGCGGGAATCTGGTTGATCTGGTTTCTTCGATCTGTCTCGCATGTGTGGTTCGACGAAAGAACAAGACAAGACAGACCCGCGCAATAGGTAGACCGCCTCTGAATCCCCCTTCCCCTCACACAAGGCTTCCTCAAGACAGCATGCGTGGTTCGGCACACACCGAAAAGATGAAGCAGTCCGACCTGAAAAAGTGGACTGCCCATATTTCATTCTGATCCGTTGCACGGGATCACGCTGGAGACCATCGTCACCGAACTGCTCGGGGCATTAGGTGGGCCAAGAGGCGGCGCATCCCAGTCCGTGGGAACATGCAAAACATATCCCTTGACCCCATCCATCATCGGGCACAGTATGAAGGTACGACGTTGCTACCTCGCTGGTTTCCGCTATACGTCTTCTCACGCGAACGCGGGTCAGCCAGCGTTTCAGAAATACGGCAATCTGACCCTCATGAACCATCTGAGCCAGAAGTCAGTTCACGGGCGCTCAGCTACCCGCAAGGAGGAATCCTCATGTCACAGCAGAAGCCCATTACCGACCGGATCCTCGAATTCCTCCAAGGCTCCCCTGAATGTGAGTTCGAAGCCTTGGTGGCTCGCTACCCGGAATTCTCCTGGAATGAGCTCTTTCTCGAAGTGTCTCGCTTACACCGCGCAGGGCAGGTGGAAGTCACCAGGGGTGTGGGGGTATTTACCATCAAACACACTGTGGTGATGAGATGAGTGCCGGAAACGAAGATGTGCCAAGAACCATACCGAGACGCGTGGTAGGGGTCTTGTTCATGTAGATGTCTTCGGTCTATCTCGTGCGTGTGCTTCGACGAACGAGGGAGACAAGACAGACCTGCGCACCAGATAGACCGCGTCTGAATCGCCCTCCCCTCACACAAGACTCCAACAATACAACCGTCACCTTTGAGGCACGCCGAAAGCGTGGACGAGAACGATCTAAAACATAGAGCACGCTGCTCTTGACTCCTCTACTCTCGTAGCCCGCACCCTTCCCTAGTCGTGGCAATCTTTTTCAGCTTGCTGAGCGCAGGACACGCTTGTTTCGAATGATCTAGCCCTCGCCGTCTTTGCCACGTAAGCTCGGATCTGCCTTATGAAGGATCATGCGGCGGCACTCGGTTGTCTTGAGATCAACGGTACATGAAACATATCGATCATCGTCTAATCCCTCATGATTCCCCTATTGATTGAGGCACTGCAAGGTTTGTTCGACCCGAGTTGGGGTGGGTCTTGGGATACCGCCGATCGACATTGGAGAGCCCGTCAAAGTGTGCCCGTCATTGAGATAGGTGCCAACCTTCATCCAGGAATAGGCTATATTTATGTCGCAGCCAGACGCTCTGACGGTGCACATGGCGCCACAAATGATGACACTGGTGACTGCACAGTTCCTGGTCGCCACAAAGTAGTGTGTCCAGACCGACGGCGCCCGGTTCTGATTCCACGTCTCAAACACGGGCTTCCACGTGACATTGTACGAATAGGTGGTCACTGAGTCGCACGTAGCCGTATCGGCGGTTGTGGAATTTACATGGTACGCTTTTGTCGGCGCTGTTACCGAGACAGCGTACAGCTGTGACGCGGAGAAAACGAGGGGAATGAGGACAAGTGCTGCGAATGCTGTGGTGCCTATCTTCACGAGTTCCTCCTGGTAAATAGTTGTACATGTTCTCGCGAGAAATCACGTGAGCGAAAATAGGATCGGAGGCCGGGACGAGGGGCGCGTCATGGTCAAGAGACCTCACGGGTTCGCTCCACTTATTGGCCAGTGTTCCTGGCTGTTGTTCACTCAAGGACCGGGTAATCTCTTGCCGCTGGGCTTGGTGATGTTCGGTGTGCTCTTCGTGCCATCGATCATTACGGCGCGGATCGATGCATTCTTTAGACGTACACGTGCGAAATAACATGCAGTCCAATACAGTGTACTGGCTCGCGGCTGCCTTCGTAGTCAGCTTCTTTGCCGTCGGATTCCCCTACTGGCAGATTCCCTACACTAAGGTCTCGCTGCCGAACACCTTGTATGACACGGGTCTGCTTGTGGTCGGTGTGCTGGCCGTTGCCGCACGCGTATTTGGTAAAGCCCGCCTCCTGGCGGTGATTTTTGCTGTCGGGGCTGCTGTGTCCGCTCCGATACTCGCACGGATCGCGGTTGATTCTGCAAAAGACCCCACCTCACATAATCTGTGGCCGTTCGAACTCATCATTGCAGCGGTGATCGGAGCGCTGTGTTCGTCGGCAGGGGCGCTGGGTGGAAGCTTGCTCGCGCGTCTTTCTCGCCATGAAGACACCGCCTAACCCGCACTGGAACCGACCCGCAGCGATGGGAGGAATTATTATGGTATCCGTGCGGAACAAAGTTTGAGAGACAGGTCTTGCGATCCAACATTTCGTGGCACGGGACGTGAATCTGACTCATCTCGTTTTCAAGAATCTCACATCATCTACAGTGTGATGGATACGTCTCCGATTTTGCAGTAGACTCGCCCACAACCGATGGCTGAGCCTGCCTTGCTCTCGTGCCGAGGTAGCCGCCGCAAACTTATTCGCCAGGACTACTCCGACAACCAGCACTGGAGTTCGCATGCCACACGTGTTGATCATTCATGAGGTCGAGGCCTATCCGGCATGGAAAGCCATTTTTGATATCGGGGCAGATATCAGAAAACGTGCCGGGGAAATCAGCTACCAGCTACTGCGATACGACAACGATGCCATCACCATCGTTCACTTCTCAGAGTGGTCCTCCCTGGACAATGCCGTCGCGTCTTCGAGTCCCCGGAGTTGGCAGAAATCAGAAAAACGGCTGGAGTGAAAGCACCCGCCTTTCTCTAACTACAAGAGATAGAACGTGGCGTGCTCTAGCCCGAACATTGGAGTTCTGGAAATGAATCCGTGACAGAAACCATTTTTCGGACGTGACTGCTACTTGCAATCAGTTCTACCCCTCTTCTGAGAAAGGCAGTGCATGATGATTCGCCGGATGGTGTTCTCGCGGAATCGATATTTCTACGGACGTCTCTTCACGGCGAGCGATTTTCAGGCTGAACAGAACTACCTGCGCGACAAGCAACAATTCAGGAACCTCCACACACACGGTGTCGGAATCGTATCAGGATTGTCAGTCAAGACACTGGACGCCGGAAGATCTCTCCACGTAAGCCCTGGATACGCGATTGACGCCCTGGGGAGAGAGATTGCGTGCCCGCTGCACTTGAATCAGTCTTGCCCATTGAGTGCAATCGGCTACTCGTATCTGTGGGCTATGCCGAAATCGAGGCCGAGCCGACTCCAATTCTGCCTAGCGCACCCATGAGTTCTGACAACCCGGTGGAGCACGCCAGAATAGAAGAGGGGTTTGACGTCACCCTTACCCCGCTCCCCCCGGGAAAACGCGCTGCGCGTCGGATCATCCCGCCCTCACTGGACGCACACACCACAAGCATTCCTCTCGCCGTTCTTCAGCGCAAGGGAACGCGGTGGGTCGTCGAGCTCTCTCCTCGCAGCACGCGCACGAAGTCTGCTCGAACGAAATCCAAGAAAGACACGAAGCGCGAGAAATGAACCTGCGCCCGAACCTATTTCCCAGCGCATGGCTGGACTGCCCAATTCGTTGTTCGTGCTGGGTCCTTCATCGCCCCTACGATTACGGAAGGCCGACGAAGAAGCAGGAGGAATCCAGGCGCGGGAAAGAAAGCGGAGACCTTAAGAACGCCCATGGTGGCGACTATTCATGATTGTCACCTGTAACTCAGCTGGAGTGGACCAGGAGCCCCTGCCACTTAGACTTCAACGCGCGCAATTCGCACAATTTCTTTTGCGATATCTTCTGGTGAGAGGACAAAATCGATGCACCCACTAGCAATTGCGCTCTCCGGCATGTCTGGCTGACTCGCCGTACTCAGTTTCTGCGCGATGGTAATCCCACCTATTTCTTTGATACCGCAGAGTGCTGCCGCCCCGTCGCCATCATAGCCAGAGACAATAACGGCAATAATCTTGTCGTCCCAGCAATCGGTCAGTGAGCGTAGGAACACCGTGATGACATCAGGCCAGCCCCGAAGCTTTGATATCGGCTTGAGACGAAACTCTCCATTCAGGACGTGTAAATCCCGATTTTCAGGGATGATAAAGACACGATTCGGTTCGATCAGCAAACTTTCCGTGATGAGATCGACCGGCATCGTTGTGAAGCGAGGAAGCACCTCATGGAGGTGGGTAGGCATGGATGTATTGTGATACACGATAACGATCGCCACATCCATGTCAGCCGGGAGATTTTGCAATAGACGTATGTAGGCATCGAGGCCACCGGCCGAACCGCCGACGCACACAATAGGGAAATTTTTCACCGAGGGACCCGCTTTAACCGACATCTCCATCCTTTTTCGTACCGCCAATTCTGATATTAACGGAGCATCCTTTGGGAGGGGGTCCAGCATGAGGATGGACTGATGAGGGCCACGGGGAAACGAAAGAAACCATTTCGAATTCGCGGTGCACGGCGGGATCTGGCTCATGTGGTCTGTTTCGTTCGTGAAGCTCGAGAAACGAAACAGACCACGCCCCTCGGATCATCTCTGGCCTGGAGGTGCCATCCCATCCATTCAGCACGGACTCCCTCTCAAGGAAGCACATCGTGCGACACGCGATGCCCCCTGGCTTTGCCATGGCTCAATGGGCTCACTCTATTTATTACCGAATGTCTGGCTTACCTTCCGATGTTCCTCCACCGGGAAGATTGCCACCCTTCTGTGCAGGAGGAGCCACGTCGGGATTTGTTGCTATGCCAGGATCGAGGTTAGGCGGTTTCACCGCACCGCGGGGATCTCCGCGTTTCTCCGGCACGTGTTGGATGCCCGGATCTATCCGGGACGGAGAAATAGGTGGAACACTAGACTCTAACGGCTTCTCGGGGGCTTTGCCAGGAGTTGGCTCTCCAGCGCGCTCAGGCGGGGCAGGAGGAAGTCCAGCTGCGGAAATAGCCAGCGCCGGAAGAAGGATCAGAATGGCAATGGCCACAAGCCGAGGAGCCTTCCGGGACCATCCTCTCGTAGAGAACGCGTGGGGACCCCTCCCGCATCTATGTTTTGACCATGACATACTCACCTCGTCATCTGTGATGATGTTGTAGATCCTCCGAACGCTCGCCCTAATGAGACTTAACTCCGCACCCCTTATGGGCACAGGGACAGGGACCTCCTGCCTTTGCTTCTCGACAGTCAGATGAACAAAATTCCTTCCCCGGTTCTGCCGGGCAGGTACAGGTCGGGTGCGCGCATGATTTTTCCGCCATGATGTATCTCCTTCTTCAGCTACGGGGCATGAGAGAGCAAGGAGTCCGACAAGCCTGTTCCCTACCCATTAATGACGTACTTGAGACACTCTGTCGGCGCCTGAGTACAAGATCTGAGAGCCTATCAACGGCCTGCGTGCTCCCTCTACATCCTACATCCCAAGGTGCTTCTTGAGAGTCGGCGAATCCTTGATCGCAGGATTCGCGGGAGCCAGCGCTGCAGCCTGTTTGAAGGCCGCAGTGGCCTCATCGTGCTTTCCCATCTTGTCAAAACTGAGGCCCAAATTATAGTGGGCTTCGGCCAGGTTTGGGTCAGCCTTGAGGGCTTTCTGGAACCGATCGGTCGCGACATCTATGTGTCCCAGCTTGTATTGGCTGACACCCTCGTCATTGTCCGCCCGACCGGGCGAACCGGCCGCAGACATGAGCGCCCCATCAGACATGGGCGCAGTCTCAGCAGCGCCGGTCTTCACCGCAGGAGCAGGAGGTTTGTTCGAATCACAAGACACGACGGTGGTGACGAGACCTGTAAGGATCAGACTCAGTGCAAGAGAAACCTGCTTCACAGTGGCACCTCCTTTGAGACATGGATGATCTGCTGTCCACATATTGCCTCAATCTGGGAGGTCTCGTCTGATCAATAGTGCACACACACATTGTTAAGCTCGTGCCATGCCGAACTTGAGGCTCCGCACCTGTCTCGACGGTCACATATGCCGCCCCGATGGCACCAGCCACCCCTGCCACTCTTCAGCATCGCATTCGAAATGTGCGAGCAATTTCCGCATGCAAGTCGTCAATGCCAGTTTCCCTGTCTCCCTCACCTGACAGAGGCGCTGATAGAACGTACCTTGCCTATCCGGTTGGTTGCCAATCATGCTATTGGGTGCGTCCACTCACCACGGTAGAGCATCTTGTACGTAGGTGCTGATGCCTGCGCCGCGAAACCCAGGACAGAGTTGAATGCCGTCATTGGAGAGAAACGCCGGTTGAATCGGAACACAAATTCGTTGAGGTACGCCTGCAAGTGTTGATGACTCACTCCGGGATGCGTGCCGAGCAACCAGGTCTTCAGGTTCGAGAAGGCGATGTGGATCATCGGCAGGTGGGCATCGGTTCTCTCTGGGTCATCATCAAGCCCCACGGGCTCGTGCGAGTAACCCAACTTGGTCAGATCATCATAGCGGTGCCAACCATCGATGCGCACAACAGCGCCCGTTGCCACATGTTCTTGCACGAACCCCGTGAGAGTCTTGGCGCCTCGGTTTGGCACGAGGCGCAGGCGCAATCTGCCCGCGCAGACGGCTCTCGTGGGCGTTGTGCCGTTGGCGTACCTCAATGGCCCCCACGACCGTCGCCTTATGGTGGACGCCGTATCCCTCGCCCTTGGTACGGCCGCCAACCAACGTCTCATCCACTTCGACCGGATACTGCGATCCGATAGCGTCGCGCTCCGGTCGCACCATGCCGGCGCGCAACTTGTGGCGCAGCTGAAAAGCCGTTTCGTAGCGGGACATGCCCAGTTGCCGCTGAAACGGGAGAGCAGACTGGCCGGGTGTCTGGGTCGCCACAAGGTACGCACACTAGAACCATACAGACAACGGGGGGTGACTACCCATCATGACGGGGCCTGCCATGAGCGACCCGTTGGCTTGGCACGCGCGGCACCGCAAGACGACCGATCGTCGCTTGGCGAAGCAGTACGGCTCACCGATCTTCCGCACTTCATGCACGTCAATCCGTGCGGCCACCGCAGGTGCGCAAGGTATCGTGCGCACGCTGCGTCATCAGGAAATACCCGTTGAAATGCGGGGAGCGTCGTCGGAAAACCACGGGGGTCCATGCCGGAAATTTAGCAGCGGATCACCCCTTTGGCAACCAACCGAATAGGCAATGAACGTACGAATCACCGGATTCAGGCGCGTGGTGGGCCTGCTCGATTCGTCGTACGTCTCTCGTCGTTCGCAAGCAGAGATTTTCCTGGCTTGTAGGATACGCGCTTTTCTCTCGCTCTCCCCACCAACAAGCTCCCATCAATTTCAGAGCGATGGATACCTCTACGACTTTGCAGTAGACTTGCGCATACCAGATTGCTGAGCCTACCTTGCTACGCTACAGGGGTAGGGCCCCGCGGACTTAATAATTATGCGTCGCTATGCCACACCTTGAAAGACACAGAACGCACCGCATCGGATGGCTCCGTGCGGCTGTTCTTGGCGCAAATGACGGTATTGTTTCCACTGCTAGCCTTGTCTTAGGCGTGGCGGCAGCAGGCGCAAGTCCAAAGAGTATTTTGATCGCGGGCGTTGCCGGTCTGGTGGCTGGTGCAATGTCGATGGCTGCCGGCGAGTATGTATCGGTGAGTTCGCAAGCCGATACCGAACGCGCCGATCTCGATCGGGAGCGTAAGGAGTTAGCCGCTCAGCCCAAGCAAGAGCACAAGGAAATGACCGCGATCTACGTTGGGCGGGGACTTGATGCAGGACTAGCCTCTAACGTCGCGACCCAGTTGATGGCGCATGATGCACTCGGCGCACATGCGCGTGACGAGCTGGGTATATCCGATACATCGGCCGCACGACCAGTTCAAGCCGCAATGGCGTCGGCCATCACTTTTTCAATTGGCGCTCTCCTGCCTCTCTTGATTGCCCTGTCGGTGCCGGTATCTACGCTCATGTGGGTAGTTTCTGGCAGCTCGCTCGTGTTTCTCGCACTATTAGGCGCCCTGGCCGCCCGCGCTGGCGGCGCTTCGGTCATGACAGCTGCCGTGCGGGTGACCTTTTGGGGCGCCTTGGCAATGGCCTTGACGGCTGGGGTTGGGGCCTTGTTTGGGGTCGCCGCTTGAGATCCTGTCACTCATGATCTAAAGAGAAACGAGGCCAGGACCCTTTCACGGCGCGTGGCAGGGACTGGTTCATTTAGTCTATCGAGTCTGTCTCGTGTGTGTGGCTCGACGAACGAGAGCGACAAAACAAACCCGCGCAGCAAATAGACTGCCTCTACATCGCCCTCGCCTCACACCAGACTCCCTCAATTCAACAGTCGTCATTCGATCCACGATGAAGGCATCAACCTATCCAACCTGAAATATACAGCGTCCCGGTTTGCCCTTAGCGAACCCCGAGGCGCCAGAGGGACGTGAGTTCCGCCGCACGGGCGGCATGGAGCGGGTCGGTTTGGTCGGAGGCGCGGGGATGATTCGGCTGGGCATCGATCTTACCGATCACGGTCAGCCCTGCTGTGTCAAAGGCGGCAAGTAGCTCCGTCCGCGGCCGCAGGTCCAGGTGCTCGGCAAGATCTGAAAGCAAGAGCCAGCCTTCTCCTCCCGGCTCCAGATGTGACGCCAGGCCATTGAGGAATCCGCGCAGCATGCGGCTCTCGGGGTCGTAGATGGCCTGTTCGATGGGAGCGCTGGGCCGTGCCGGAACCCAAGGCGGGTTGCAGACCACGAGTGGAGCCCGTCCTTCGGGAAAGAGATCAGCCTGCACCACCTCCACTCGGTCGGTGAGTCCTAGCCGTGCAAGATTCTCACGAGCACAGGTCAGGGCACGAGGGTCTTGATCGGTGGCGACGATGTGCAAGACACCTCGGCGGGCCAGCACCGCGGCCAGCACGCCGGTCCCTGTCCCAATATCGAAGGCGCGCGTCCGTGAAGGCAACGGCGCCTCGGCTACCAGGCCCACATACTCGCCGCGAATCGGTGAGAATACGCCATAGTGCGGGTGGATGCGATCGTCAAGCGCAGGAATCTCCATGCCTTTTTTTCGCCACTCGTGCGCACCGATCAGTCCCAGCAGCTCGCGGAGCGACACCAGGGCGGGCCCTTCACCAGGTCCATAGGCCTCCGTGCAGGCGAGGCGCATATCGGGCGCACGGCGCAGGCGAACCTCGTAGCTCTCCTCAATGGCCACCAACAGCATCCCCAATGTGCGTGCACGACGGGACTGGGCCTGTCGATGAAAATGGAAGCCCTCAGCCGGCGACGAGCCAGTCTTGGCGGGATTGCGGTCGACTCTCCGCGCCATCGCATTCAGCAACTGTCTCGCATTCTGGAAGTCGCCTCGCCAGAGCAGCGCGGTCCCCTCGCAGGCCAGGCGATAGGCAGCATCGGCGGTCATGCTGTCGTTGGCGGTGACCACGCGTGGAGGCGGGGGAGATCCCCACTCCGAGCGCCAGCGCGCGGAGAAAATCCGGCCTGCCTCGGTCCAGTTCACCAACGGTGGCCCGGTCATGATCGCACCTTACAGTCACGTATTGTATGTAGAAGGACAATCTCTGCGTTCATGTTGTGTTTGTGGATGAAGCCCAGGACCACCAGTAGGTAGGTCGCTGTTCAGGAATGTGCCCTGGTGTCCAGGCTGGTCAGTCAATCAGATCTGATGAGTAGCACGCACAGACTCTCGTCCACGCGCTGCCGACGAATCCCTACTGCTCATAGTTCTCGACGACTTGCGGCGGACGCACTTCCGCTTCGTCCGGATCAAGCCCGACGTCGCGCAGGGCACGCCGCTGGCGCAAGAGGTCCCAGCACTGATCCAGTTCGACCTGAACCTTCGCGAGCCGCTTACGATCGGCTTTGGGAAGTGCACCGAGCTCATACAATCGGTGCTCCTCTGCGACAAGGTGCTGAATATGATTGAGGACCGGCTGATCTTCGACTTGATTCTCCACGAGAGCCTCCTCCCCTGCGGATGTGATGGAACGGTCAGGCTGTGATGTTACGCCCACCCGGCACTACGGTCAACCGACAGCATTGTCCAATGGGGGTTGAGTCTGGTCGAGGGACGTGATTCCAACGGGGTTTGAGTCTGAACGGGCCGCCGGGATCGATCATGATGCGAGGCATGGTGATCGATATGAATGACGAACAATTGCACACGATGGCTAAGCTGCAGGTCTTTTTGGACGGAACCGTGGCTGTCAATTTTGCGATGGCGGACAAGGCGCGCTACGACTTCATTGCCCGTACCGTGCAGCGCTTCGGTTATGGTCGCCTCAAGCGAGCCGAGAAGGGCGTGGTGCTGTGCTTTCTTGAGCGAGTGAGCGGCTATTCGCGCCAGCAACTCACTCGGCTGGTCAAACGGAGCTGTGAGCATCGCCGACTCGCCAAGCGCTACCGCGCCTCACGCACCAGCTTTGTGCGTACCTACACGAGGGCTGATGTGCTCCTGCTCGCCGACACCAATACCTTGCACGGCACGTTGTCGGGTTTGGCGACCAAGAAGCTGATGGAGCGCGCCTATGGGGTCTTCGGCGATGCCCGCTATGAACGGTTGGCCACCGTCTCGGTGGCGCATCTATACAACCGCGCCAGCGCGCCGGGTATCAGCGTCACCGCCAGGTCTGGACCAAGACACGGTCGGTGTCCCTTCCCATCGGCGAACGCCGCGCGCCAGCCCCGAACAACCAGCCCGAGTACTTACGCGTGGACAGCGCCCATCAATTGGCAAGGGTCAGGCATGAGTATTGACTTATTTTATGGCGGCTCGTAGGCTTCCCCGCATGGCTCGCAAACCTCGCATCGACTTCCCTGGCGCCTTCTCTCATGTGATCGTCCGTGGCAACCAACGCGCGACGATTTTTCATGACACCGCCGATTACACCGCCTATCTCGAGCGCCTCGAACGGTATCGCCGCCGCGACGGCATCAGCGTGCATGCCTATGTGCTCATGTCTAATCACGTGCATCTGTTGCTGGAGACCGGTGCACATCCGCTGTCCCGCACGATGCAAACCCTGCAATTCACCTACAGCCAATACTACAATCGCCGGTACCTCAAGACCGGGCATGTATTTCAAGGACGCTACCAGGCGATTCTCTGCGACCGCGACGCCTACCTACTGGGATTGGTGCGGTACCTCCATCTCAATCCTGCCCGAATGCGGACGCCGCTGAGTCCGTGGACCTACCGCTGGAGCAGCCATGCGGCGTATCTGGGACGTGCCTGTCCTGTGACCGTGCAGACCGCGTCTGTGTTGAAATCGTTTCATCGTCAGGTGGAACCTGCTCGGCAGGCCTACCGACGTTTTCTCTTGGATGGACTGGCCCACGGACATCAGGAGCGATTCTATGAGACGGTGGATCAGCGCTTTCTCGGGGATGAACAATTTATCGAGGACGCGGATCGGCGGACAGCCACGACGCGTGAGGTGTCAGTCCGTCCTCAGCGGGTGGCGTTTGGCACACTCCTCACCGCGATCGCCACGGCCTACAAAGTCACGCCAAAAGCCATTCTGGCTCCAGGCCGGCAACGGGCGCTGGTCCCGGCCCGCGCCATGCTGGTGCGCCTCGCGCGTCAATGGAGCCAGCTGACGGTGCGTGAATTGGGGCGACGCCTCCAGCGCGATCCGTCCATGATCAGCCGGCTGACGGCCACCTATGCCACACGCCCCGATGCGAAGCTCGAAGCCCACCTACGCCGCACGCTCCAGTCCCGACCATCACAATAATTCAATACTCATGCCTAACCCCATTTTCTACGGCGGATCATGAAGCTACGGACCGGGTCCCCTCCGACGATCCTTCTCCTACCACAGTCTCTCCGGAAGAAGAGTTGTACGCAAAAGCCGCCGAGCGATTCAAACCACAGAAACCACTGGACACACAGGCGTCGCTCATGGGCAGAGACGCTGACTTCAGTTGGTTTCGCTTTGTCATCCCGGCGAGCAAGGTCGTACGGGATGATTTTCCCACCGGCGCCCATGAATTCATTCCCCTGCACCCGGGGGATAGCTTTCCCACCACACAACAAGAGATCTGCTTGGTCTTTGGACTGGTGTCGGCCTCGTTTGATGCAGTGCCCCTCACAGGACGCTGTTTTCTGGAAACATCCGAGATGACCGGAGAGCAACGCGCCGTCGCACAGGACCGAGTCATGACGACCATGAATGACCAGTCCGGCTATTTCATGTTAACCCCTCCTAAAACTGGATGGGCACCGAGCCTCTACCACTGTGGGTTGTTCGCGGGAGAGCAGACGTCCGCAGGTACTCTTGTTGACGAAGTCAGGTTCCGTATCATTGCGCCAACCAGGTCGTCGTAATAAGGCTTCCTCTTTCCACCCTTAGCCATCCGTTATCAGCTATCGCCATTGGCTCTACGATCCTCGGGCATGGTGGGCGACTGGCGAGGAGCGGCTTTCGGGGAAGGGCTCCCTACTTCCGCTATGAATCGTATAGACTTCTCCTTCCTGTAGCGCTAACTTTGACACCCTGAACACATACGACTCACCTTCACCAAGGAGAAGGCCATGACTCGACACATCATACTCACCATCCTGGTCGCAAGTACCATCATGATGCCGGCAATCACCACTGCGGGCGACAAGCCCTCAAAAAAAGGTGCAACCGTCAAAAACGTAAAAACGATGTCCGAGAAAGACCAGACGTCCCTGGCGTTAAGCGCAGCACCAGCGCACATTGCGAAAGAGGCCGGTATCATGATCTACGGCGCCGAGGGCAAGTTGACCGAAACCAAAAAAAGCACCAATGGCTTTACCTGTATCCCGACCGTCATGAACCTCCCGAATCCTGATCCTATGTGTATGGACGCGGCCGTCCAGCAATGGATGACCGACCTCATGAACAACGCACCGAAACCGACGAACACGGTGCCTGGCATCGCCTACATGGCTCGCGGCGGTGCACACTTTGAAAAAGCCGGAAAAATCGTCATGTCGGGGGACGGGGCCAAGGTTGTGAAAGAGCCTCCGCACTGGATGGTCATATGGCCTTTCGACGCAGTAGCCACGAAGCTCCCGACTGCCCCGAACCCATCCGGCGTCTACATCATGTTCGAAGACAGTCCCTACGCGCACCTCATGGTGTACCAAGACCCCAGGAAAATGAAGCAACAGCCTCGTGCCGTACAAAATGCAATGGAACTCTCTGCACGGTAGACGCTCGCCGAGAGGAAGAGCGTCAAGACGGCCGGAGAGAGAGAGAGAGGAGCAGATGGCTGACTGCTGATAGCTTTTTGTGAGGAAATACGAACGACGAGGACCGGCCGCGGTGGGCGGACCTTTTGTTTCGTTGCTCCCGCTGGGACCTTGAATCAAGGGGGCGGGAATCGGCTTATGAAAACAATTGGCTCATACGAGTCCATTTTTTCGCGACATGCAGAAGGGTAGAAAGCGAGAGGGCCTCACGTGGCTGATGAAGCGTGAATCTGTTTGTGGAGCGGGTAACCGAATGGCATCGGAGCGGCGGCGTACATACCGCCCTCAGAAACCCAACGACTTCTCCAGATCGTCCTGTCCCTTTTTGAAGGTCTTCTTCCGGGATTCCTCGACCTGCTGCTCGCGTGCCTCGGTCTGCTTCTGAACGGCGGAGGCTTTCCCGCTGTCTCCGGCGATAACGTAATACTCCGCCGCGACTTCGCCTTCGCCCTTGCTCTCATGCTGTTTGGCCAGAACCCGTGCCTTGTCGCGCACCTTCTGCGCTTTGTCGGGCTGTTCTGCCACGCTGTAGTAGGACAGCGCCAGGTTGAGGAACTTCCGTCCCTCCTCGGCTGCGAGGGTGTCGCCACGCTTGGCGGCCCTGGCCTGAATACGGTCTTTGCCTGCCTGCGCAGAATACGCCCAGTCCCGTGCCAGTCCCAGTTCTTGGAGCGAATCCTTCGTGAACGACGCAAAGCTCTTTTCCTCAGCCGCAAGCGCCTTGTCAACGTTGTTCAGGGCACGAGCTCTCATCGCTTTTTCCTGTGCACTATCCTGTTGGTGGACGAAATAGTCAATGGCATGTGACAGGGTATTGATGTCGTCCGGCTTGGCGTCCACTAATTTACGCTGCATACGGCCCGCGTCCGCAGGACTCTGTGCCCGCGCGTACCATTCGAACGCCTCATTAAATTTCCCGTCCTTCTCGTCCTCGGCTCCGACCGCTTTGGCCGCACGCTTCTTCAGCGCGTCATGCCGTTTATAGTCGGTCACGCAGTCGCTATTCACTTTCGCGGCCGCGCCATAGGCCTCGCGCACCTTGCCGGCCCGTTCGAGGCCTTCGGCTTGCTTCACCTGGGCGTCAGCGGCGGCTTGCTCCGCCTTTTCAGAGCAGAGAGAGTCCGCCCAGGCAGTCGAGCCCCACAGTCCGATCGTACTCACTATCACAAGACTCACAATCCTGGTCGTCTTCACGGCCGCCTCCCTATCGCCCCGTCATGCCTTTGAGCATATCCATGCCCATGCCGCTCATATCCATCTTCGTGAAACCCTCGGGGATCTCGAACAGGTCAGCGGGTTGTTTCCCGACCTTGATGTTGTTCTGTTCCATCTTGAAACGATCCTTGCTGCCCTTCTCGACAGCGATGACGTCGATCTTGGCCTGGATGCCTTCCTTCGTCATCCACATGAAGCCGCCCATCTTGGCTCCACTGCTGTGGGTCATGATGATCTTGCTCTTGTTCATACTTTGGCCGTTGAGCGTTTCCTGGCCCATGGGGGTCTGCTCGATCTGGTACCCCGACAGGTCCGTCTTATCGGACGACGCCTTCATAGCCATTTCCATGTACATCTTGTCTTCCGGCATAAGATTCCAAATCACTTTTTTGTCATGGCGCGTGATCATAGTCATCGACGTCCCACCCTGAGACGTCTCCCGACGCTCTTTGGTCGGCGTAGAGTAGACCTTGCTTTTCATCGCGATGTCTCCGGCTTCGATCACCTGGTCAGCGGAATACTCCACGTTCGGTCGATCACCAGCCGCCGTTGCGCCTGCTAGCAACAGAGTGGCAAGGACAACCATGAGTGGCCTGAACAATCTTGTAGCCATGAGATACCTCTCCTTGTTGTACTGGTTGAGGGATGACGATATCAGAATCGATGCTCGAACAGAATAGGCATTGAGCGAGCCGGAAGGGTACCCGCAAGCCGCCAGAACTGTCAATCGCGGGAGAGAGAAAACTTCTAAGTATGCATTCAATGCCGCAGCACAACAGATGGTAAACTAGCCTGGCTGAACTGTGCCAGTCCAGGGCGCTTCGAGGCCGATCATTGAACCATTCCAGCACTCGCTTCACCGCCGTTCGTGAGAGCTGCTGGCGGACTGTTTCAACAGCCTGCTGTATCCCGCCGGTGTCTGACCGTATAGCGGCCCGCGAAGGTTTGCTCGGGAACCAGTCGCTTCACGCCCCACTCAGGGTGATTGAAGGCATCCGTCGCGCAGGTCATCGGCTCAATGGCGAACGCACGTCGCGGGGCGTCGGCAATGGCGTCGCCGGTGTAGACCACGACAGCGGAGAACGAGCGATCCATCACTATGTCGATGATGCGACCACTCCCCACATGGCGCAGGGACGCCGTGGCCATCCCTTCAGCATCGTGTTCGAGTTGCACATAGCAGTGATTAAAACGGCGACTGCCGATCGGGCGATAGTCACGATAATCCCAGTCGGTGCCCGCCGCGGCGATGATGGTTCCAGTCGGCGCGAGCCGTTCATTGAATTCCACATACCCTGCGCCAGGGATCTTGGCTTCGGCCTCATCGACCAACGCGGTGCCGACGGTGAAGTAGGGATGAAACCCGACCCCGACCGGCGCGGCCTGACCACCCACGTTCTGCACGGCAAATGCACAAGACAATCCCTCGCTATCCAAGGTGTACATGACACGCATGGTAAGTGGGAATGGATAGCCGCGTCGGCCATATGACTCAGCATCAAGGCGGATATCGAATTCTGCGCAATGCGATTCGACTCGAAGTATCTTCCATGGCAACGTCCTGACAAACCCGTGGATCGCGTTCGGGCCTTCCTTATCGTTCCGCTCAAGTTGCAACGCCTGCCCGTCGAAGGAGTAACGGCCCTCCGCAATGCGTCCAGGAAATGGGAACAAGACGTCTCCCTGGCCGCCCTTCTTCTGACTGCCTCCCGAATAGCCCCACACGATGTCGGTTTCGCCGCCGTCGGCTTCCACCAGGAAGTACCGCCGTATGGACGCACCCCAAGGCGACACGACCGCTCGCTGGTTGTCGAAGGATAGGGCGATCTCAGTGTCTGGCGTGGGATCGATCATCATGGCTCCCTACCCACTCTCGAACCCGTACAGCGCATCTCGCGCGAAGACGGAACTGATAGCGAATAGCACGGACGAAGACAATTCTGTACTTGTTCTACGGGTATGCCCTCGGTTCTTTGATTCTCGTATGCAGTGGGTGGCCGGCTGGACTGAGGCGGCTGTTCAGACCGAAATGGCTTCTGATAGCTTCTTATCTCCCCGAGCGTCGAGTCTTCCTCCCATGCCTTCCCCATGCCCGGGCATATTGGTCAGCCAGTGGTTTCCAGCGTGCAGGCGAGACACAGCACCAATGGCAGACCTGCTGCAGTGAAGATGGCCGCCAGGTCAGCTGTTGACATGGCGTCAATGCGCACCTGCCCACGCATGTCGGCTGCGACAAGAACCGGGTGGTCGTTGATGGCCCTGAGTGCCGCAGCCACAGAATCACAGCGCTCGATTTCCGATGCCACCATGGGGAGCACGAGCACACGAATCTGCAGCGGAAATTCAGGCTTCTTGGCCCTAAGAAAATCTCTCTGCCGAACGGGCGGCATATTGCTCTGACTGACTTGCAAATCCAGCTTCCAAGGCCACAGATACAGGCCCGGCACATCCCGGTCAGGGCGGCCGATGAACACGGCCTGACCAGTCTCAGTACGCAGCATGTCCCGCAGAGCAGTAAGTTGGATCGATATGGCCATGGTCACACGTCCTCATGAGTACATCTACTATGGGCGCCATGCAGCAAACACGGAAACCCAAGCCAACTGTGGCGGAAGGTTAGTGTACTCGAAACCCCAAGAGGCCCCCAAGTTTATTTTCACGATCTGGAAAGCACGAGCGGTAAGAGACGAGTGTAGAGCGCGATGGGCGGCTGAGAGGGCCGAGTCGTCAGTCAGACAACAAGTGCTTCAATCTTCATGAGCACCTCTTCACTTCTGATTCGTCAGTGCCGGCTTCTCATCGACACGACGGTGGCGGCAGGGTGTCACCACGTCAGCCAGCGCCGCAGCAGCGATCGGATCGTCGGCGTCAGACGCGTCCGGTTGTAGGCGTCCGCCGCCTTCTTGATCGCTTCAGCCTGGGTCGGATAGGCGTGGATGACGCGGGCCAGGGTACGCAGGCCGATCCCTGCGACCATCGCCAAGGTGAGCTCGTTGATCATCTCGCCCGCATGCCGGGCGACAATCGTCGCGCCAAGAATCCGGTCCGTCCCCTCCTTGACGTGGATCTTCACGAAGCCCGCCTCCTCGTCGTCGGTGATCGCGCGATCCACGTCGTGCATCGGGATGGTAAAGGTCTTCACCGGGATGTCCCGCTCGCGTGCCTCACGCACATAGAGTCCGACATGGGCGATCTCCGGATCGGTATAGGTGCACCACGGAATGGTCAGGGCACTGAAGCGCTGGCGACCGAGGAACAGCGCGTTCTGCACCACGATGCGCGCCGACGCATCGGCGATATGGGTGAACTTGTGCTCCAAGCAGACATCGCCGGCGGCATAGATGCATCGATTGCTGGTCTGCAGGAAATCGTCGACTCGGATCCCCACCTTGTCGTCGTAGTCGACGCCGGCGGCCTCCAGATTCAACCCCTGCACATTCGGCAGCCGGCCGGTGCCGGTGAGAATGGCATCGACCGCGACCGTGCTTTTATAGTCATCGCTGACTAAGTCGACGAACTTCTGCCCCTGTTCCACACGCACATTGACCGCCTTGGTGTTGAGCCGTACGTCGATGCCATCGCGCGCGAACGCATCCGAAAGGATCTGCGCCGCGTCGCGTTCTTCCCTCGGCAGAAAGAGCGGCAGGTTTTGCACGATGATGGTCTGCGCTCCGAAGCGGCAGAACGCCTGCGCCAACTCGCAGCCGAGCGGCCCACCGCCGATGACCAACAGACGGCGCGGTAGCTCGGTCAGGTCGAAGATGTTCTCGTTGGTCAGAAAGCCGGCCTCGACGAGGCCTGGAATAACGGGCGTGTCCGGCCGCGCGCCCGTCGCGACCAGGGCTTTTTTGAAACGGAGCCTCGCGCCATCCACCGTCACCGCATCGGTTCCGGTGAAGCACGCCTGCCCGAAGAACACATCCACGCCGGCCGCAAGCAGCCGGCGGGCCGAATCGACGCGGCTGATGCGGGCGCGAATACCACGCATGCGTTCCATCACGGCGGGAAAGTCGACCCGGATATCGGCCGGAGCCTGTGCGCCATACTGCCCGGCATTGCGCATCTCGGCGTACAGGCGCGACGTGCGGATAATCGCTTTCGACGGCATGCAGCCCACATTCAGACAGTCGCCGCCGAGCAGGTCGCGTTCGATCAGCGCGACCTTCGCGCCCAGTGCCGCCGCAGCATGTGCCGCCACCAGTCCCGCTGTGCCGGCACCGATCACCACCAGGCTGTACCGGTCTGCAGGCTGCGGATTGCGCCATGCGGCGGGATGCACATGTGCCAGCCGCTCCCTCTCGTGCGCATCCTGCGGAGCTGTCGAGTAGATGTTATGCTGCATCATCGAGGTAATCCTTAGATGAAAGCGCCGCTACAGCCAGCCGCCGAGAAATCCCGCACGCCGCAAACCAGTGCCGATAGAGGGACAGTCCCGCATCAGCCGCCAGATCAGTTGGGTGCGATAGTTCTCGATCATCATCACCACGATGCCCTGGTCGAGCCCGAAGTGGCCGGCCGACACCCAGGCACGCCGGTCGGCGCCGGCGAGAGTCGGATTGAAACTGCTCGCGTACTGCTGGTCGGACAGCATCTCGGGATAGCGTTGCAGCATGTGGCGCGCGGCGGACAAGGCGATCTCGGACGCGAACGGCAGCGACGCCAGCGCAGCCCATCCGGAGAGAGTTCCGTCATCAGGCCCGTACGGCACACCACGCGCGGCATACCCGAACAAGCGGCGCCGCTCGTGAGCCAGTTCAGGCAACTGATGGCTCGGACCATCACAGGCCGTCAGGCCCCAGCAGTCTTCGTCGTAACCGGCGAACCCATGCGGGTTGCGCCGCGCATACTCGCGCTGGACTTCGGTCGCGCGCCGACTGTTCTCAAAATAGTCGCAGCGTTTCTCGCGCATGAAGCGATCCTGGATGCCACGAAAATCGATCCACGCGTGCGAGAACTGGTGCACGAACAGCGACCCCGCGTACAGCACATCGTAGCCGTACAGATTCTCCCACTGGTAGGTCGCGGTCCAGGCGTGGTAGCAGTCCGCCTCGATCGGATGCGTCGGCGAACCCAGGGCGAGCACGTACAGGACAATCGCCTCGCTGTAGCCATCCCAGCAATAACGCAGGAATCCGCTTTCGGGTTTCCATCCGTGGTTGATCGTCCCGCCGCCCTGCTGCGCCCAACCCCAGTCCACGCGGCGGTAGAGCACATCGACGAGCTCCCGTAGTTCAATTTCGTCCGGGGTGTTCGCCATGAAGTACCGGCCCGCGGTCAGCACGCCGGCGATCAGCAGCGCCGTATCGATCATCGACAGCTCCGAGCGCCAGACACGGGTACCGGTGTGCATATCCAGAAAGTGGTAGTAGAAACCTTTGAAACCGGTCGCCTCCGGGCCGCCGCTCTGATCACTGTTGTGAAAGAATCGCAGCACCGAAAGACTGCGGTGGACCGCGTCGGCCCGCGTCATCCAGCCGCGCTCCACCGCCACCGGATAGGCCGACAAGGCGAACCCGACGACCGCAATGCTGGATGGCGAATGCTCGCGCGAGGTGTCGGCGACCAGTCCATTGGCCGGATTCACCGCCTGCAGGAAATAGCCGAACGCGGCGCGCTGAAGCTGGTCGAGCGTCTGCTCCTGCATCGATGGCTTGAGGCTCACGCGGCGCCGCCTGCGTCTGACGGCTCGGATGCGAGCTCCAGCGTCACAGCCACGACCGCGTGCGGGGGAAGCTCGATCTCGAAGTGGATCGTGCGGCCCTCGTACAACAGGCCGAGCGGCTCCTTCACGAGGCGAGAGGCCACCTCGAGCTGCTCTACTTGCGAGCGGCTCGGATATTCGGGCTCGCCCATTTCCCGCCACCGCCGGCACGGGTTCGCGTGATCCTCGTCGATGCGCTCGATGAAAGCCGCGAACGGAGCAGGGGCGTCCGTGAGACGGACTTCCACGAGCTGGGCCGCGATGGCGTGGCGCAGCTGGGCATGGTTGGTGAGGAACACGGTGATCGACCGGCCTTTGCGAACAACCCAGGCATCGACCGTCTCGTGCGTGCCTGCAACCGGGAGCCGCTCGCTGCCGAGCCCGTGCAGGAGCTGAAAGGCGCGGTAGACCGGCTTCGGGACGCCGTAGAGATTGAGCAGACCGAACCCGCCATGGAACGGGATCGAGGGAAAGTACTGCTCATCGAAGATGTCCGTGAAGGTCCAGAAGCTGTAGCCCTCCACGAAGGAGTCGGTCTCCAGTGCGATCTTGGCGGCATAGGCCGCGGCGAACGGCTCGTCGCGGTACGGGTCCCGCTGACTCGAAGAGATGTTCCATTCCGTAAAGTAGACGGGCCGTCCGCGCGCGAGTTCGCGCACGAGCTTGGCCCGATCGCGCAGGAGATTCCGCGGGCTGTTGGCGAGTTGCTCCTCCGTGTCCGCGCCCTCGAAGCCGAGCGAGTCGGTCGGGTAGATGTGCGTGCTGATGAAATCCACCGGAAGGCGATGCGTCTCGCAATAGTCCAGCAACTCGTCGATCCACGCGGTCATGGCCGTCGACGGGCCGCCGACTCGTAGCGAGCCATTGATGCTCTTGATGGCCTGAGCCGTGTGGCGATAGAGCGTGAAGTAGTCGTCCTGCGTCCCTGTCCAGAACGCCGGAAGGTTGGGTTCGTTCCAGACTTCGAAGAACCACTGGCGCACCTCGGCAATGCCGTAGCGCTCGACCCAGTGACCGACCAGCTTGCGGATGAGCGTGGCCCAGGCGTCGCAGTCCACAGGCGGGGTGACGTTGCCGCGATAGTGGAAGACGGTCTGGCGACCCGAGGCCAGCTTCTCCGGCATGAAACCGAGCTCGACGAATGGTCGCATGCCGATTGACAGCAGGAAGTCCCAGATGCGGTCCGCGTTGAAGAACGAGTAGAGCGCCTCCCCCTGGTGAGAGATCAGCGTGCCCATATCGTCCGTGAGGAGGGCGTGGAAGCGGACGTGTCGGAAGCCGAGCTCTTCGTGGCAGCGTTGGAGCTGCGCCTGCCAATCCGCGCGTAACGCGAGGAGCGCGCGGCCACTGCCAACGGTGTGCTCCCAGGCATGCTTCAGCGGGAACGCCGCCGCCGACAGGCGGGAGGTGAAGGTCGCGGTCATGACTGTCGCCTCCTCTGCCGGCGGGAGCGGCGCATGCCACAATAGTTTTTTTGCAACCTGCTACCCAAGCTCTTCAGTAGCTATCCAGGCAACCGAGTATAACATTACGCCAAAACGGGATCGCACGACAGTTCGGCATTCGGCGGCAGACGAGATGCGGTGGAAGGCGCCTGATGGCTGGGAATAGAAGCTGATAGCTTATGGCGAATCGCCTATAGCACGAACAAAGAAAATCCCGTTTTCTTCTACGACCTGCTATCGGCTCTTCAATCTTCGGACGCGGCGGACGGCGGCGCGGACTTCAATGCCCGAACATTAACTCCGACTCTTTATAGGCGTCGCACAGTTGACTCAACAAACACAATACCGTATCACCATAACGTATGGTATCTATGTGGAAGAGAAATACATGACGCTGTGTAGAGGCTGCGTGGAAAATCCCTCATTGATTCGTAAGAGGCCATGATGGCAAGTGCGCTGCTGTATGACCGCCTTCAATTCGCCTTCACCGCCACGTTTCATTATCTCTTTCCGCAACTGACGATGGGCCTGGCCCTGTTGCTCCTCTATCTGAGGAGTCGAGCACTGTGGTCCGGCGATGAACGATACCATCAGGTCGCCCGATTCTGGACCAAGATCTTTGCATTGAGCTTCGGGTTCGGCGTCGTCACCGGCATTCCATTGGAATTTCAGTTCGGCACCAACTGGGCCAGGTTCTCCAACTACGCCGGCGGGGTGATCGGCCAGACACTGGCAATGGAAGGCCTGTTCGCCTTCTTCCTCGAATCAACCTTCCTCGGCGTTTTGCTGTTCGGTGAGAAACGGTTCGGGCTTCGAGTCCAATGGTGTGCTTCGTTGATGCTGTTTCTCGGCTCGTGGCTCTCGGGCTATTTCATCCTCGCCACCAATGCCTGGATGCAGCATCCGGTTGCGTACACCGTCGCCGACGATGGGCGTCTGTTCCTGAATAGTCTCTCGGGCTTACTCACCAATCCCTGGCTGTTCTGGCAGTATGCACACACGATGACCGCCGCCGTCGTGACTTCCTCCTGCGTGATGGCGGCAATCGGCGCGTTCTACGTGTTGTCCGGCAACCATCTCGCCCATGCGAAAACGTTCATACGGACCGGCGTGGTGGCTGGCGCCATTGCCTGCGTGCTCATGATTTTTCCAACCGGCCACGGCAACGCGAAGCAGGTCTTCGAACATCAGCCTCTGAAGGGCGCCGCATTCGAAGGGCTGTTCAGGAGTGAGCGCGGCGCGGGGATCGTATTGGTCGGACAGCCGAATACGGAAACGATGACGATCGACAACCCGCTGGTCGTGCCATCTGCGCTCAGCATGCTCGTCTACTTTGATCTCTGGGCCAAGGTGAAGGGGCTCGATGCCTTTCCCAAGAAAGACTGGCCCGATAATATCCCTCTGCTCTATTACGCGTATCACATCATGGCCGGATTGGGGACGCTCCTTGCGGCCATCATGGCCCTGGCACTATCGTTGCTCCGGCGGGAACGATTGTTCGCCAGCAAGGCCGTGCTGTGGCTCCTCATGCTCTGCGCGCCATTTCCCTACATCGCCACGACCGCCGGCTGGATGACCACGGAACTCGGGCGCCAGCCCTGGCTGGTGTATGGCTTGCTGCGCACAGCCGAAGGCACCTCGCCGCTTGTACATTCTGGAAACGCGCTGTTCACGCTGATCGGTTTTCTTGGACTGTACCTTTTACTCGGCTTGCTCTTTCTGATGGTGATCATGGAGATCGTCAGGCAGGGTCCGGGCCCCGTCACCGACGATCCGGCACAGACCACCAGACAGACGACCTATTAGTAATACGCGCACGATGGAAACATTTTGGTTTGCAATAGTGACGTTGATGTTGGCGATGTACGTCGTCCTCGACGGGTTCGATTTCGGAGTGGGCATCCTCTATCTCTTCGTCACGCGGACTGAGACTGAACGACGCATGGTCCTGGCCTCTATCGGCCCGGTCTGGAAGGGAAATGAAGTGTGGCTGGTGGTCAGCGGCGGCCTGCTCTTCTTCGCGTTCCCCAGAGCCTATGCAGCGGGATTCAGCGGGTTCTATCTGGCACTGATCATGGTGTTGTGGCTGTTGATCTTCCGGGGGCTCGCGCTGGGGCTGCGATCCCAGGTGAACCATCCGCTGTGGCGGCAGTTCTGGGACCTCGCCTTCTCCGGCGCAAGCTTGTTGCTCGCCATAGTCTTCGGCGCCGCATTAGGCAACCTGATTCGCGGCGTGCCGTTGAATCCCGAAGGCTATTTCTTCGTCGCGCTGTGGACCGACTTCACGCCTGGCACTGAGCCTGGCACACTGGATTGGTTCACCCTGCTGATGGGACTGGCGAGCGCCGCGATCCTGACTCTGCATGGCGCCAATTATCTGGCGATGAAAACGGACGGCGATCTCTATGTGCGGGCTGTGGTTTTGGCAAAACGGACCGGCTGGATCGCACTCGGGCTCACCTGCATCGCGATGCTCGCGATCCCCTTTGTCCAGCCGGTCCTCCGGCTCAACTATACCGCCCATCCGCTGGGTTATCTTTTCACCGTGCTCGGCGCGTTGGCCTTGATAGGCACAGTGATGTTCCGTAGACGGCAGCGCGACGTCGCAGCCTTCGCGACCTCAAGTCTATTCATTCTCGCCATGCTCGGGAGTGTCGCCTGGGGCTGCTATCCAAATATTTTAATCGCCACGACAAACCCCTCAAGCAGTCTCACCATCTTCAACTCGACCGCGGGCGCCTATGGCCTCCGGATCGGCCTCGTGTGGTTTCTCTTTGGATTCGCACTCGCCATGACCTATCAGGTCTATGTCCACCGAGTTTTCTGGGGCAAAGTCCGGCTCGATCCGGAACCCTCGCCGCCCAAGTAGCACGCATTGTCCCAGACAGCTCCGCCCGCGAACGGGGTATTCCGAGCCTCCTATTCACCCATCCTCTCCGGATTTTCCACAGAAGGTTCGCCAAGCGGTGCCCGCCCGTTCTCCATCCCGGGCTCTACGCGATAGGCTCTTCTCTTCGAACCGGTTGACGATTTGCCGGATCAGCCGATTGTTCAGACAGAACGGTTCCGTATACCTTCTCAGAATTTCTATCTTCTTCCTGGGAGGCCTTCACTTTTATGACCACTTTGTCCCCTTGCAATGGTGCACTCACCGCTTTCGCAGGCCTTCGCGCGTGCGTCCTGTTTCTCCGCACACGACTTCTTATCCTCCTGGCTGATTGCCCCTTCAAGGCACTTTTTCAACTCTTCCTGAGCTGCCTGGAGACATTGCACGCAAAGGCTCTGGGCATCAGATTGCGCCTTCCTGGCCTCTGCTTGAGCTTTGGCCGAGTTGGCGGCTTCCACTGCGTCATCTTTCGCATTTTTGAGTGGATCGAGCGGAGCCCCTAATTCGGATAGTTTCTTCCGAGCTTCATCGCGTGCAATTTCCGCTTGTATCGCCTCCCTCTCTGCTTCCGCGATCGTTTTTCTTTTCTGCAAGTCCTCAAGACTCTCTTGCGCCTGCCCCATAGTGGCCCCTGAAATCATGAGCGCCAGTACAATCAGATTCATTCGCCTGAGGTTGCCATTCCGACTGCGTGGCATGCGTTCGCCTTCGTGTGAGGTGGTCATAAATCCAGCATCGCGACTTGTTATCCATTTAAACATGACATTCCTCTCTTCAAGATTTCTACGTTACCTTTCACCACTCACACAAATTTCCAACAAGCCATTGCACGGTTGGAGTCACCTCCAATTCATTCAGTTGACTGGTCCTTCGGATGAGTATTCCACCCGAGATCGAAATTTGGAGAAAGGTTAGTCTCGTGAAAAGACTGTGTCAATGGGGAGTACCCTGTCGAAATAAAGGCGTTTCAAGAATGAATGTGGTTCCCTCGCTCATGTTGGCAGACCACCCTCACCCTTGTGCGCGTTCATACAGGGAGCGCAATCAGACGCGAGTACGCAGTAGAATGTGAGCATGTACAAGATAGCCGTCTATTTCGCCATTCTCGGAGCGGCATCGCCGAACATGCTGCTCGCATCTGAGGAGTCACCAGCTCAAGCGCCTAGCGTGAGCGAGCGTATGCGTCACGCGTTGAGTCCTGAAGGCGGGGTGCAAGTCTACAAGGATAACGAGGGGAATGTTGAAACCATTCTCGATCCACCTGGTGGCGAGCCTCATATCACGGTGCAGCCGCCGCAAAGTCCGTCGATGAATCTCGGCCCTCCCCTTCAGCTCAACAACCCTCCATTCCAACTGCCCCCGGCCATGTCTCCTATGCATCCATCCTCTCCAGATTTTCCACGGAAGGCACGCTAAGGCTGAGTATGCTCCGTGGATTGGACATAGTGGGCGGCGGGCGGGGCTTGCTTCGCGTGAGACGTTCGGGCTTTCAGCGAGAGACGAGGACTGGACTCGGTGGGCGGGCTCTAGCCGGAAATCGCTCCCTCCTCGTCTACTGTTTGGACAACGGATTGCTGACAGAGGCGGGGTACGGTCCACCGTAGCCGCAGACCGTTTCATAGACTCGATCCGATTGGGTCTCGTAGGTGGCACAATGTCTGTCATTCTGATCTTTGGAATACCCGATTGGCGTAGCCGGCATTCGATCGAAATACTGACAACCACTCGTAATCACGAATGCAAAAAAGATAACGAGAATGCGACTTAGCATCTCACTGCATCTCCGGAGACGCGCGAGTGTCTTCTTCGAAGCTCGCCTGCTCAGTGGACCGCTGACGTGGCTGAGAAGCTGTTACGTCAGTACTGATTCTCGACAGGTGTGTCTGCCTTGTGCTTAGTGGGTCCGGATCTTTTCGAGAGTCGATTCGAACGGATACACATGGATCATCCATCCACCGGCTTGCGGAACGAATCGCCCGCCTGCTTGCTGACACTCTGATTCCGTGGCAATCATGCCCTTGACCCCGAGTTGTTTCCGGGTCATGCGAATTCACAAAGAGAGCGTGACCTGCTTAATCCTCGACTGTGCGCGTCTAACGACCAATTTAATGGTCCCTCCAAGCTTGCTCGTATCTCTTCCAGGAGGGTGGCCTGAATTGGTCTCCCACCGCGCACGTCCAACGAGGGGAGTCTTCGACCGCTCGTTGGACGCGCGCAAAGGAGACTAACGGGCCACCCCTCTCCTCCTACACCGGGCAGGTGCGAAGCCGGCTGGACTGGTACCGCGAGAGGGCAGCGCATGCCTGGGCAGATACGATCGGGCGTCGCGGTAGCGATCACCCCACCAGTTTTTGCTGATTACTGCAGCGTGACGGAAACATGGAGAGATTCGATGCGAGGTGCATGAACGCGCAGGCCGGCTTCTAATAATTCTTTCAATCTTCCGGCATCCGATCCACAACGCGATCCCATTCCTTGATGGCAGGCTTCACATGGTGATCAAGGTGCGTGAGGGCGGCATAGAGCCGACCTTCGTACTCGTCCCGGTTTTTGTCGTCCACTGGAATCACTCTCAGCGCGGCGAACAAATTGTGGATCTCCTCCACGGCCTCTAAGATTTCCTCAAAATGCTGCTCAAGCATGGGAGTGAACGGCGTCACCAGCGTGTCTTGCTCAGTGAACGATGGACGAGATGATCATTTAGTCTTCATGGCGCTTTCCTTTCACCAATCGTCGTTCGAGATTTCTCACCGTTCTCTGCCACGCGGCAATTTCCGTCTTCCAATGGCGGATCAGCATGTCGTCAGGAGATGGCCGGTTCTGTTCACGAGCAATCTTCCTCAGGTGGACGGCAATCACGCTCCGCAACCTCTAGATCCTCTTTCACAACTTCTTATTGCGTCCCATGCCGCTCCCAGGGCCATAACCGTACCGACGACGTATAGAGGCTGTCAATCGATGCGGGCCGATGGATATAACGCCCCCTCTCACGCTCGCTCAATTCCCTTACGCGGTCTTCAGCCTTTCCCCTTGAGAGAGCGGCACAACACGGAGTTCCACGCGTTGATCTAACGCGGCAGCGATCCGATTCAGCATCGCAAGAGAATGCCCTTCGTAGTCGGCATGTTCCAACCGACAAATGGCTGAGGGCGTCGTCCCCACCAAATTTGCCAATTGCCGCTGGGTCATACCGGCGCGAAGACGCAAGGTGGTCAGCTTCTGAGCCACGCTGTCGGTCGCTCGCACCTCATCCATTGCCCGTACACGTTCCGCCTCCCCTCGTAGTAACGCCGGTAGAGAATCTGGGCCGCATCCGTGGTCGCCGTCGCAAGCGTCTTTCGTTTCGCCATGCTCACCCCTCACGATTGCCACGCTGCCATGTTCGTATATTTGCGAATAGCGCTCAAGGCAAGCTGGGTGATGAGATAGAACTGGACAGTTGAGGAATCCGTGAAGAGGGTTCCACCATGGAGACTGATGGAATTCGTCCGCAGAGTGTCAGGTCGGACTCGGTGGGCGGCTGAGGAGCGCGACTCTCATGGCGTGGCCCCCCGTCCCATCCCTTCCTTCGCACGTTTCCCGCCAGTCTCGCCCGCCTCGCTTGAGTCGGAATCGCCGATTGCAGCAGATGTGCCGCATTCGCATGTATCCGATGTGGGGTTGCGTCAAAGCGCCAAATGTCTTAGTCTTATCTGGCAAACGCGTTCAGAGAGGAACTTCTAACGGCCGAGGACTCCATGACACACTTGCAGCAAACGATTAAAGCCGTCATCCGTCATGGTGACGAATCAGGTTATGTGGCCGAGTGCATTGAAGCCGCGGTGGTCACGCAAGGCCAGACCATCGATGAGACGGAGGCCAATCTCAAGGACGCTGTGGCCCTACATCTCGAGGGCGAATCGCCTGCGACTTTCGGGTTGCGGGAACGCCCAACCCTCATGATCACCCTCGAAGTCGATCTCACCTATGCCCAAGCTTCGTAGGCTGTCCGGGCACGAGGTGGTCGCCACCTCAAGCTGTTCGGCTTTCTCGTTGTGGCCCAACGGGGCAGCCACATGAAACTGAAGCGCGTAGGATCGGATGGGACTCAAGTCCTCACTGTTCCTGCCCACGCCAGTCTGGACGTCGGCACTCTCCGCGCCATCCTTCGTCAAGCCAGCCGCTTCATACCTGAAGATCAGCTACACCCGCACTTTTATCATCCGTAAGCAGCCGCCGCGCGAGACAACGCGGCACAATCCACGGAACGTTACGGGCCGGGTAACGTCACGCTGAACAATGCAGTCCACATTTCCGATCACGCATCACACTGCTCAGCCCGCTTCAAATAATAGCTCAGCGTGGCAGCATGGCTGAACCCTGCCGGACTCGCGACCCGGCTCAGCGATTTCGCGACGAACCGTCATGAATGATGCGGGCTAGGAGCCTGTCCGAGTAATGCGCCACTTTGGACTGGACAGCCAGCGCGCACTGTGGTTTCTAGGCGGCATGGCTAAAACATTCAAATCCTGGGATGTCGATCAGGTGGTGGTGCTTCCTCCGTCAGTGCAGGAGCTGGTGCCCGCAGGACATCTGGCTCACTTCGTGCGCGACCTGGTTCGCGAGTCGCTGGATGTATCGGCGATCTTGAAGCCCTACACAGAAGACCGCGGGTTTCCGCCGTGTGATCCCACGATGATGACCGCCCTCCTGCTGTAGGCATACCGCCAAGGGCTCTACGCGTCGCGACGGATCGCGAAGGCATGTGAAGAGCGAGTGGATTGCATGGCCGTGACGGCGCGGCAAAGTCCAGATTTTCGCACGATCAGCGACTTGCGGAAGCGGCCCCTGTCGGCGCGGGGTGGGCGGTTCACGCAGGTGCTCCAGCGGTGCCAGCAAGCGGGATTGGTGAGCTTGGGCCCTGTCGCATTGGATGGGACGAAGATCCGAGCCAACGCCTCCAAGCATAACGCGATGAGCTACGGCCGGATGAAGACTGCCGAACCGGCGCGGGCCGCCGCGGTCGCCCAGTGGCTGGCGCAAGCTGCCGCCCTCGACGTGCGAGAGGACGCGGCGTATGGAGCCGACCGGCGCGGGGACGAGCTGCCGGAATGGGTGACGAACAAGCCGCACCGCGTGGAGAAGATCCGCGCCGCAAACGCGGCCGTGGAAGCCGAGGCACAGGCCAATGCACCGGGCAAGAAGCGGACGGCCGATCTCCCTTCGGATCGCCCTCGGCGAGGCCGTCCGGCGAAGAATCCTCCCGGTACGCCTCACGACCGCGCGCCGCGCCATTTCACCGATCCGGACAGTCGCATCATGAAGACACCGGACGGATTCATCCAAGGCTATAACGCCCAAGCGGCCGTCGATGCCGAGCACCAGGTGATCGTCGCGCAGGGGCTGACGAACCAGGCCCGCGACGCGCACCAACTCGAGCCGATGCTGGCGCACAGCAAAGCGAACACGGGCCGACAGGCTCGGGAGCTATCGGCGGATGCGGGGTATTGCTTCGCACACAATCTCACGGCGTGGAATCGCCACCACGTTCGAGGCTACGTCGCCACGGGGCGGCAGAAACACGGGGCGGCTTCGGCCGTCGGTATGCGCAAGCCCGTCCCGAGGACGCGAGTCCACGCGATGACGATCCGCCTGAAACGCGCCGGGTATCGCCGTCGCTATCGTCTGCGAAAGCAGGTGGTCGAACCCGTGTTTGGCCAGATCAAACAGGCGCGTGGTTTCAGGCAGTTCTTGTTGCGGGGCCTGTCGCAGGTCGCTGGTGAGTGGAGTGTGCTCTGTAGCGGTCACACCATGCTGAAACTGGCCGGAGCGAGAGGATGACGCCCTCTCAACGGGAGGACCTCCCACCCATCGGCGCGCTCATCGGCCACAGGCCACGGCGGAGGCTAGCTGAATTGTCACGTCTCGCTGTCGTACCTAGCCGAGAACATACGTCTCGGCACTCATTGCCGGCCATTACTCGGACAGGCTCCTAGGGATCAACCCCATGGGCGAGGAGGGTCAGAAACTGCACGCGGTCACGATCATCACGGACGAGGTGCTGGCGGGCATTGCCCCGACTCGCGATGTGATAGACGGCGCCGGAAAATTCAAGACGAAGCGGGTGTGCCATGGAGCGGGACACTACCCCTCACAATGTATGATTGCAGACCTGACCCCGTTTCTTGGGTACAGCGCGATCCGTCCATGATCAGCCGGCTGACGGCCACCTATGCCACCCACCCCGATGTGAAGCTCGGAGCCCACCTACGCCGCACGCTCCAGTCCCGACCATCACAATAAGTCAATACTCAGGCCTGACCCCATTTACCCACTCTTCGTTTTCTGGACACGCTAGGCGACTAACTGGTTGACGCCTATCCCTTTACTCGCTCTAGCCAGGTCGTCGGATCGCGCTTCGCGTGAAAACAGGCCAAGACGGTGATCGTATCGCCTTCTCTTACATAGAAGACGCCATAGGGAAATCGGCTCAGGAGGGCGCGCCTCATGTCGCGATAGACCACGGGATGGCTTTCAGGGAGGCGTTGAATACTAGCGAGGCAGGCATCCAGAGACCGGAGAAACTCTTCACCCAGTTCAAGTCCTCGTTCACGGTACCAGGCACGTGCATTGCGCACGTCGGCTTCAGCTTCACGCCGGAAGCGAACCCGGACCGTCATCCCTTGGTATCCAGATCGGCACGAACCTCCTCCCAGGACCTGGTTGAGGCAGGCTCTTTCGCATGCGCGTCCCGGCGAAGCTCGAGCTCGCGCTTTTGTGCATCCGTGACTGGAAGGGTTTCCGGAGAAGCCACAATGCTATCCCAAATGTCTTCAGCAAGTTGCACTCGCTCAGACACGCTCAACTTCAGGATGTCTTTGAGGGCGAGAGGAGACATGCGCCTATTCTCTCCTTTTTGAGCATACGTGGCAAGCACCCAAGGAGATACGGGCGTGTGGGTGATGGCGGGGCTTATCCCTCGTGAGACGTAAAACGTAAGACGTGAAACGTTTCGGATTCTCTGCGGGTGATGACGACTGGACGCGGTGCAGGGCTGGGTTTTCCTGGAAAGCCCCCCGCCCCGTTTGATTCCTCGTGACGGGCTCGCGACGCAGGTCAGCGATTTCGCGACGAACCGTCATGAATAATGAGGGTTAGCGATCGACCACAGGGGCGAGGAGGGTCACAAACTGCGTGCGGTCACGATCATCACGAACGATGGCCGGGCGGGCATTACCCCAACTCGTGACATGATAGACGGCCCCGGGGGACTCAAGACGAAGCGGACGTGCCATGGAGCGGGAGGCTACCCATCACATTGTACAAGGGCAAAACATGTCCCCAATTTCTGCTGGATCCACGCTACGAAGTCGCGGACGTCTGAAAACGTTGAGGAAAAGTAGCCTGTCTCCTTTTCTTCTCCCTCCCCGATCAACCTGATCGGCATGAGCCACAGCCGATTGAAG
Source organism: Nitrospira sp. (assembly GCA_031420175.1). Lineage (GTDB taxonomy): Bacteria > Nitrospirota > Nitrospiria > Nitrospirales > Nitrospiraceae > Palsa-1315. The sequence continues at coordinate 2,640 of JANOMG010000436.1, read as the reverse complement.
CAGCGTTTCAAGTCGCCGATGGTCTTCCATCAGAAAGTCTGTGACAGGTCCTGCTGTTTCGTTCTCTCGTGGTTTCATCCGTTGCCTCTGATTATGTCTTCCTCAGAGGGGGGAAAGTGGTCGAGGGAGAAATTTGACACAATTGACATATCCACGCGCGGACGAGGCGCCCAACAAAGGCTCCCGAACATTTTCTTTCTCCCAAGAAGTGAGATGTTGAGTGAGCTCATCTATTTGAAAACGTTGCACCCGCGCAGTAGGCAGCAGGGAGGGATTGAGGTCGCATCTGTGCAGGCCCGCTTGCCGGAGTAGCGGACGTACGTGGCTAACTGAGTCCGACGCCGAAGACTTTGGCTGCTTTTTTCACATCCCGCGGATTGACCCAGAGAATGGCGCCGAAGCGTCCCTGTCCGGCACAGAGGCCGGTCACCGCGATCATGTTGATCTTGGCTGAACCAAGTCGATCAGTCAGATCGGCCAGCGCTCCCGGGCGATCATCGCCGTCCACCAGCAAGCACATTTTCGGTCCCTGCTTTTTCAACTGATGCACCTTCGCTATGTTCTTGAACGCGGTGGGATCTTCCGGCACCACATCCACCTGTGTGCGGCGATTCCGAGGAAAGGCATGCACGGCCATCAGATTCACTCCGGCATCACGCAGTGGAGCAAGCACGTCGGCTAATGCCCCGGGTTTATCCGCAATCTGCACCTTGAAATATTGGGCAGTTCGAATCAAATCGGTCATCATACCCTCCTCTACCCGCCCGAATAGCGGGTATCATTCGACAGGAAATGCTTCGCGGGAAAATTAATGTGTACTGGAATCATCATCACGTGGACTGACCCCCACAGAAGTCGCGCAATGAGGGGATGGAAGTTGAGTGTGTATAGCCTAGGCTCCAACCTGGCTGAATGCAACCGGGTAAAGTCCACTTTCAGGTACAGAGTTGCGGCTTCCGACGGTCTTTCTTAAAGATGGTCCCGTGTACTTCTAGCCAGCTCCAACTGATTCTCGCTTCGATGAAGGTAGTGTCCCCCGCGCGTGGACAGGCTCCGCAATGTTGGATTGCAAGACCCGACCCCATATCTGTTTCGGTGGTCCCCATAAGTCAATAATCATGCCTGACCCCAAATCCTACCACAGCCGGTCTCGAACGAGCGTGTCCGATCGTTCCGGCATGGGAGCCCCCCGAATCCTGGCCGAAACGATACTCCATCAGTAGGTGAAGCTCAACAGATACGGAGAGAAGTCCGAGTGGAGAAGAGAAGGTGCCCCGCGCGCGGACGACGCAATCAGAGTTCTTCTCCTACCCGACTCACCTGGCCTTTGGGTGCCGACAGCACCATGCGTTGGAGTTGAGGTATCAAAGGACACAGGTCTTTCAAGCGATTCGTCGGCGCATGAAGAACGATGACAGCGATGGTGAATTGCGGGAGATGCTGCTGAAAGGATAGGTTGCGGTCAACCGTCACAAAGACATCGAACTGTGCTTGAGCGAGCCTGAGCAGCTCCCCGTTCTGGATCCCGGCCCAGCCGACATGCGGAACCGTGACCACTTCATGGCCTTCAATCTCTTTGGCCAATCGACGGTCGATGCACTCGTCGAGAAGGATCTTCACGAAGCGACGGCCAGCATTCGGGCTTTGGCTTCTTCGAGGAAGGCAATTACTTGTTCACGCGAGACAGTGGGAAACCCGTCGAGGAACTCGTCGATCGTCTGGCCCCCCTCCAGATACTCAATGAGCGTCTGCACCGGCACTCGCGTACCGCGAAAGACCGGCGTCCCGCCAAGAATGTCTGGGGTGGAGGTGATGAGAGATTGCTTCGCAGTCGCCATAACGCATCCTGTAGTTAGCCGGAATTCTAAGCCAGCAGGCGGGAGAAAGCAATTTCGGGCCGCCTCGCACGGACGAGGTTCTTCAACAAAGACTCCCGACCCCTTTTCTTTTTCCCTCGTTTTTTCGAATCGATCCCGTATGGCAACGGGCCATACGTGAGTCGCGAACGCCTCTCAGCCCTCAGTCTGGCAGATGTAGTCTTATTCCAAGACTCTGATGACTTCTCCTGTGTCCACAGGCGGGATCTACTTCTAGCATGCTTATTTCGAGAACGGCTTCATCTAGTTGGATCACATGAACTACGGATTGATGAGATTGAGGAAAAGGTTGTAGCCATAAGATTTCCACTAGATGTATCTGGGGCATTGGCAAAAACCGCGAGTCATCCACTATTTTTCCCCTCTTCCGTAATCCGACGAGACGCGTTCAAGGAAGCGGGAGGATTCTCGACACACAGAAAATTCGGGTGCGATACTGAGTTCCTGCTACGTGCGCATTTCTTTCTGAGAATTGGCAATGTTGATGAGTTCCTCTACGTAAGGCGACGAAGACCAAATTCACTCACAACTTCAGCTGATTCAGCTCTAGACTCACCACAAAGGCTCACTCTCGATAGATTGTGGAAGACTGACTTCCAAAAAGTAAAGTACGGGGAGTTGGGACTTGCCGAGTCCCTGCTCGCGCAGACACATCGACCGGACTACGCATCCATTCAGATACTGCCATTGACGCACACCAAAGACGGACTCTAGCACTCTGGACACCCACGTTAAGGGGCCAAGTAGGAAACAGAGGAGGCTC
>JANOMG010000435.1:0-8168 GCA_031420175.1 Nitrospira sp. | reverse complement strand
AGCGGGACGTTTCGACCCGAGAAGACAGCTCCGGACTTCGATCTACGCGTCACGATCGAACGGACGCAGATGCGTGCCATGACCAACCTGCTGCGGGCGTATGGCAACTTTGACGTGACCGCCGGCCTGTTCTCGCTGTATTCCGAGCTGACCGTCAGGAACGGTCGAGTGGAGGGCTATATCAAACCGCTCTTCAAAGACATGACGGTGTACGATGCGCGGCAGGACAAAGAGAAAAGTCTGTTTCACAAGCTTTACGAAGACCTGGTCGGGGGCGTGGCCACGCTGCTTGAAAACAGACCGCGAGAGGAAGTCGCTACCAAGACAGACATCTCCGGCACGCTGGAAAATCCCCAGACCAGCACGTGGCAGACCATCGTCAATTTGGTGAAAAACGCCTTCTTCAAGGCGTTCCTCCCCGGCTTTGAAAAAGAGGTCCGGCCCCACTCGTGATCGCGCGACGCCCTACAACCACCGAATATTGTCGGATCAGGCTTAGGGTTGTTTTCGCCATGCGCTAGGGAATAACCCAGTCTCCTATGTCCTAGGGCCACGGTATAACTCCATCATCAAGGTCGCGAGAGAGTCAAAATGGAACAAGACACCCGGGAGGTATCGATGCAACTGTTCATCATCACAACATATTCGACGAGGCGTCCGGCGAATAGTTCGGCTCCGTTACCTGGGGCATTGCACATGAGTCCACGGGAGTTTCTCAAGCTGACCTCTCATCAGGTCCCGGCATACTCCGAGAGTTTCTATCAACCGGGAGAAGCCGGCATTCCGAACGTCGGCACCCCGTCGTTTCACAATCAACAGGAGGGGATATGATGAACGCCGATCATTTCAAGGGTAAGTAGAACCAATTTAAAGGAGAGCTGAAAAAGAAGTGGGGAGAGTTTACGGACGACGACCTCATGAAGATTGAGGGGAACTACGACAAGTTCAAAGGATTGGCTCAAGAGAGGTATGCGGATCGGAAGGACGAGCTCGACCGCTGGACCGACGACTGGTACCGTTCCTCTCAGGAATCGGTTTCACCGTCGAAGGAGCCGGTGGGACAGCCTGGGCGGAAGCGGTAAGGCGCTTCTTCGCATCCGGGAGCAACGCAATGAGGAAATGTCCGGGGGGATCGAAAGATCCCACCGGCGCCAGGTTGGTGAGAGCCGGTTAGAGACATCACGACGTGGGGTGCGCTGGGATCACCGTCCCAACGCACACCAAACACCTGAACCATTTAGACAGAAGGAGGGATGTGTATGAGAGGTCTCATTGCTATGGGTGTCCTAGCGACCGTTCTGTGCGGAGCGCCTATTCTACTTCCACAACAAGCCGCGGCCGCGGATAACGACCTGTTTCAGCAGATGGATATCGGATTTTTCTCAATCGGTGGTCGAGCCACGTACTACGATCCAAATGAAGGGCAATCACGGTGGTTCGGTGGCGCACAGGTCCGGGTCAATCCGTTCAAGTATTTATCATTCGAAGGGTCAGCCGATTATCGGAGACAGAATACGGAGGGGTCACGTATTCACACCTATCCCGTGCAAGTGTCCGCGTTGATCTACCCCTTGGGTCATACCCGCCTGGCCCCCTTTCTGCTCGGCGGCGGCGGGTGGTACTACACCACGGTGAAAGGCCCGGGTAATTTCGATGATACGCAAAATCGGTTCGGGCTCCATGCTGGAGGAGGGCTCCAATTTTTTCTCAGTAATCACGTTTCGATCGACACCACATATCGATATATTTGGCTGGAAGATGTTCGGTCTAAAGACCAGAACATTAAAGATAAGAACTTTGACGAAAACGGTCATATGGTCACGGTCGGCCTCAATTTCCATTTCTAGCTAATGGCATGAAATGGCTAAGCTGAGCCCTGGTCTTTCGTACATTGATTCCGCCGCGGGCAGGTGGGGTATGTGGTTGAGGATTGGCTCGTGACCGTGACGGGCTATCTGTCGGCGGCGGACGATGCCGAGATCAGAGAATAGGCCATACCGGGAAGCCGGGTTTCCACTGAACAAAGTTTCTCACATTGCCAGTCAGTGGATCGAAGCATCTTTGTAAGTTGTTCTTACTTCCCATACAAGGAGGTCTATTATGCTGAACTGGGCCGCGACATTTCTCATCATCGGGCTGATCGCGGGACTCCTCGGGGTCTCTGGAGTAGCTGGCACGGCGACAAACATTGCCTACATATTGTTTGTCCTATTCGTCATCGTGGCCATCGTCAGTTTCGTGACGGGCAAGCGGCCTCCAGCCTAAGCGGAGCCTGACAGCCCTAGACGGACGCGATATATTCCCTCGGGGAGAGGGTAGATATGATTCCATCGATCCTCTGCCCGCCGCCAACCCTTAGATAGGATGGGGGGGCATGAAAGAGCGGGAGGAGGTCCTCCGCTGGACCGCTGCTTGAATCGCGGCATAGAGGTGATTCCCGGCGGTTTCTTTCGGCAAGAATGCCGCGGCTCCGGCATCCAGCATAGACTTGGCAACGTGCGGGTCGGTTTGAATAGACACTCCGATCACGACGGTAGCGGGGTATTTCTGCAAAATCCTCCGGGTAGATTCAGCCCCATCCCACCCAGGCATCTGCATGTCCATAATGATAACTTCTGGCATCAGCGTGTCGATTAATTGAAGCGCCTGCTTTCCCGTCGAAGCCTCTCCGACCACTGTCAAGTCCGCGTACTGTTTCAAAATACAGATCAAACCTTCTCGCACCATGTGATGATCGTCGACAATCAGCACCCGGATTGGAGTTCCGGCGCTCGCATCGCGGGAAGAGGAGGTCGCTGCGGTTGGGGCGGACGTTCGCCGAGGTTTCGCGGCTTGTGTGGGAGCCAGCTCCATCGACGCCTCGCGGCTGTCGCCGGACGCCGTATATGGCAGATGAAGTGACGCGACGGTGCCCTTGCCCGTTTCCGATTGCAGGTCGAAGCCGCCACCGAGGGCCATCATCCGTTCTCGAATGCTCAGCAGACCGAACCGATCGGACCGATCATCCATCAATCTTGACACATCGAAGCCACATCCACGATCCGACACCGTGATGGATAACACATTCTGTTCGTAGCGCATCGAGACACACGCTTGATCGGTTTTCCCGTGCTTGAGCACGTTGAACAATAATTCCCGTACGGAGTGGAACAACAGCACCGCGTCCGCCTCGGGAAGTGGCAACTCTGGTGCGTCGAGAGCCATCTCGACATTCAGCACCTGCTGCCGGCGCATCTGATCCCCCAGCCATCGGAGGGCAGCGCCCAATCCGCGCTCGTACAGAGCCTGCGGTGTGAGCTCGGACACCAACGACCGGGTATAGTCGAGCGATTGATGGAGTGAATGATCGGCTTCCTGCAGAATCTTCCGTGCTTCCGGATCGTGATCCTGTTTCAATAGCTGAGCCACCTTCATCCGAGTCACGACAAGTAGCTGGGCCAAATAGTCGTGCAGCTCTGTGGCAAGCCGGCGCCGTTCCGTCTGTTCAGCGACCGTCAAGTCTGTTGCGAGGGCACGGAGCCGGGCGGAAGACGTCGAGAGCTGCTGTGTTCGTTCCTTGACCCGCTCTTCGAGCGTGCCGGTCAACTGGCGAAGCTGATCTTCGATCTGCTTACGTTCGGAGAGTTCGCGAGCCAGTTCGCGATTCGCGACCTCGAGTTCGGCGGTTCTCTCAAGGATCCGCTTCTCCAGTCCCTGGTTGAGGAGCCGCAGATCTTGCTGCGCTTCGGCGTATTGGGAGCGTAACTGCTGTTCTTCCAACGCATGGCGAACCGCTTCGCCCAAGCGGGCCATCCGGTCCTTGAGGAGATAATCGGCCGCGCCGTGGCGCATCAGCCCCACAGCTTCTTCCTCCCCGATCGCGTGCGACACGACGATGAAGGGAATCGTCAGCCCGCTGTCGTGCAAACACTGCAAGGCCCCGGTGGAACTGAACTGCGGCATGGCATGGTCTGAAATAATGACATCCGGCGGGTCTTGGGCCAGACGCTTCAGGAATTCCGACTTCGTATCGACTCGATGCCACTCCGGATCGTAGCCGCTTTTCTGCAATTCCCGAATGGTCAATTCCGCATCTAACGGATCGTCCTCGACAAGCAGGATACGTAAGTCAGCCATACGGTTAGCCTCGAACGTGTACTATGTTCACTGCGGACCTCACGCCCGTTCCTATTCGGAGTGTAATGCCGATGGAAGCTGATTCAGCACGATCCAATACAGGCCGAGTTGCCGAACCGATTCGGTGAATTGGGAAAAGTCGACCGGCTAGACGACATAGCTGTTCACACCGAGATTGTAACTGTCGATCAGATCGCGTTCTTCCCGTGAAGAGGTGAGCACGACCACGGGAATGTTCTTGGTGCGCGGGTCCGCCTTGCACAGTTTGAGAATCTCAATGCCGTCGACCTTTGGGAGTTTGAGGTCGAGCAGAATCAATCGGGTATTCGAGCAGGCCGACCGTTCGGCGTAGCGCCCGGTGCCGAAGAGGCATTCCAAGGCCTCCTCGCCGTCCCGCACCACATGAATCTTGTTCGCTAAATTATATTTCTGAAACGCCCGCAACGTGATTTCCACATCTTGGGGATTATCTTCGATCAATAAAATTTCCATCCCGTCCATTATGCCGTGGCCTTTCGCAGCGAGAAAAAGAATGTCGCACCGCCGTCGACCGTCCCGTCAGCCCAGACCCGTCCTCCATGCCGCTGGACGATGCGCTGTACGATGGCCAGCCCGACTCCGGTCCCTTCGAAGTCTTCCTTCCGATGCAATCGTTGAAAGACGCCGAACAACTTGCCCACATATTTCATGTCGAACCCGACGCCGTCGTCTTTGACGTAGTAGGTGACGTCTTCTGCGCTTGGATCATCCTGCACCCATCCGACTTCGATCCGGGCCTCCCTCCGGTTCTTCGTATACTTGAACGCGTTCGAGAGCAAATTGGTCCACACGACTTTCAGGAGCCGGTGGTCTCCCCGGCAAGGAGGCAGGTCCGCAATGACCAGGTCGATCTTCCGGTCTTCCTGCACGATCCTCACATCGTCCGCCGCCCCCCGCGCCAGCTCAGCCATCATGACTGCGCGGACATGCATGCCTTGCCTGCCCAGTCGGGAAAATTCCAGCAAATCGTCGATCAATTCGCCCGCCTGAGCGGCGGCCGTGCGGACAATAGTCAGGCAGCGGTGGGCCTCGGCATTCAAGTGAGGGCCATGCTCTTCCTCCACGATGCGCGTGAAGGCGTCGATGGTGCGCAACGGCGCCCGCAGGTCGTGCGACACCGAGTAGGAAAACCCTTCCAGCTCCTTGTTCGATTCAGCCAGCGCAGACGTCTGTCCCTTCAGCCGTTCCTCGCTTTCGCGCAGAGACGCTTGCGTCTCGCGCAGCTCGGTGACGTCCGTGTTGGTGCCGAACCACCGAACGATTCGACCCTCTGCATCCCGAATGGGCAGCGCTCGCGAGAGAAACCAGCGGTACGTTCCGTCACGGCCGCGCAGCGGAAACGTGTCTTCCCACGGTTCGCCAGCGGAATGCACTTGCCGCCATTTCGTGACGACTCGGTCGAGATGGTCGGGATGTTGAACCTTCTCCCATCCCCAGCCCTGCATCTCTTCGAACGTCGTGCCGGTGTACTCGTACCAGCGCCGGTTGTACCAGAAGACCCCGCCCGTGGGGTCCGCCGTCCACGCGAACTGCGATATATTGTCGGCCAATGTGCGGAACCGCTCCTCATTTTCCCGCAGCGCCTCCTCCGCGCGATTACGATGGGTGACGTCACGGGTAAAACAGCGGGTGTGGATAAACTTACCGGCCCCGAACAACACATTTGAATTGATGAGCACGTCACGGATCGAACCGTCTTTGCACCGGAGTCTCGCCTGGTATTCATACAATGTCTCGCCGCACGTCAGGCGGAGGAGGATGTCCTGAATGACGGGTTGATCGACGTGAAACTCGGCGATGTGACGGCCCACATATTCCTCGCGGCTGTATCCGAGTAGGTCCAGCTCAGCTTGGTTCGCGCGCATGATGATGCCGTCCGGTCCGACCCAGTGAATGCCTATGCTGGCATGTTCGAACAAGTCGGAAAGCTCCCGTTCACTGTGCCGTAGCGCCTCTTGCGCCTTCCTTTGCTCGGTGAGGTCTATGAAGGAGGTAATGGCGCCGATGATTTCTCCCTGCGCGCTCTTCAGCGCGGCAAAATTCACCAGCACCGGCACGCGAGAACCGTCCGGCCGCTCGATGAACACTTCTATGTTGGATGCGGGATTGCCGGTGCGCAGCACGTCCACCATCGGACTCTGAGCATGGGGCAACTGCGTGTCATCAGTCAGCCATAACTTCATGGAGCCGCAGTGTTGCTCGACCCCGCATTGTGGCTCTCTTCCCCAGATTTCCACGGCGCGACGGTTGTACTGTTGAATCACCGCGTGCTGATCGCACACGAATAACGCCATCGGAGCCGCCTCGAACACGGTCCGAAAGCGTTCCTCGCTGAGGCGTAACGCCTCCTCCCCCTGCCTGCGGTCGGTGATGTCCACCAGCATGTTCACGGCGCCGATGATTGCTCCCGCGGCGTTTCCCATCGGCTCGGGGTGCGGAAGCACGTGGCGTCTCGTGCCGTCGGGCCGTTCGATGACGATCTCTTCACCGCGAACCGCACGGCCTTCGCGCAATGTCACCGCCATAGGACATTCGTCCAATGGCAGCGGTGTGCCGTCCGGGCGATAGATCTTCCACGATCCGCACCAGAGATCCTTGCCGACTTCTGGTTCGCGCCCCCACAAGGCGATCGCGGCCTGGTTGTAAAGGGTGACGTGGCCCCGCTCATCGCAGGTATAGACGGCAGCGGGGAGCGCATGAATCAGATCCCGATAACGCGCTTCGCTCAGGCGCAGCGCCTCTTCCTGTCGTACTCGCTCGGTCATGTCCCGCAAGATCACGGTGTAACACTTCTCCTCGTGGATCCGCAATTCCGAGATGGCAGCCTCGATGGGAAATTCTTTGCCGTTGGCGCGCCGGCCATAAATAGTGCCCGACGCCCCCACCTGATGACTCTGGACGGGCGTGAGGCCGGGCGCCTCGATGTGGCGCTCGTGCATGGCCCACGATCTCGCGGGAATGAAGCGGTCAATCGGCTGCCCGATCGCATCCGGTGCCGCACACCCGAACATCTGCTCCGCGGAGTGGTTGAAGTCAGTCACGCGCTGAGCCTCATCGATCGTGATGATGGCGTCTATGGCCGATGAAATAATCCCGCTCAATCGCGCTTCGCTCTGTCGTACCGCCTCTTGGGCTTGCTTGCGCTTAGTGATGTCGCGGGCGATGCACGACACGCCGACCACCTCGCCGTCCACCACTGCCGGCGCGGCGTTGATGAAGAGATCGCGCCGTTCGCCGGTGGCGGTGATGACGGTCGTGTCCAGCGTCAGGCTCTGGCGGCCAAAGACGGCACGGAAGGCATTCTCCGCGGCTTCTCGCTGGTCGGACGCGCAAAGGTCCAGGAAGCGGATGGTCTTCAGCTCTTCGAGCGTGCGAGCCGTGAGCCGGAGCGCGGCGGGATTAGCCGCCTCGAAACGCTCGTCGGCCCCGAGGGAAAAGATCGCGTCGAGGCTGCCGTCGAACAGCGACCGGTATCGCTCGCCGGTCTCGCTCAAGGCGGCGCTGGTTTTCACCAGCGCGGCCGTGCGTTCAGTCACGCGCTGCTCGAGCGATTCATTCAGTTCACGCAGTTGCTCCTCGACCCGGCAACGCTCGGTGACTTCCGCGAGTAAGGCGCGATTGGCCATCTCGCATTCGCGGTTCTTGCGGTAGAGCTCGGCGAAGACGGCGACCTTCGAGCGAAGGATGGCCGGGTTCACCGGCTTGTGGAGATAGTCCACCGCGCCCGTGCCGTAGCCTGCGAGCATGTGCTGGTCTTCGTTGTAGAAGGCGGTGAGAAAGATGATCGGCACCAGGGCGGTTTTTTTCCGCTCCTTGATCATCTGGGCCAGCTCGAAGCCGGTCATGCCGGGCATCCGGATGTCCAGGATGAGGAGGGCAAATTCCTCCACGACGAGCGCAAGCAACGCCTGGTCGGCGGATTCAGCCCGGACCAGCCGGTAGCCTGGGTCGTCCAGAACGGTTTCGAGCACGAGGAGGTTTCTCGGGTCATCGTCCACGATCAGGATGTTGAT
>JANOMG010000434.1:0-2649 GCA_031420175.1 Nitrospira sp. | reverse complement strand
TGAGGAGTCGGGCGCGTGCTCCATCCTCGAGTCAAATGGATGAGCCGGACTTCTTTGAAACGTGACCGGGAGTTCGGAGCGTGAAGCTTCTGGAACCGCGAGTCGTCACCTCACTCATGCCGCCTGTGTAGCCAAGCGTTTTTGGCGTTGTCCCACGATATCGAGTGCGGCGACGCGATAGGATTCCGCGAGCGTCGGGAAGTTAAAGATATTTTCAACAAAGGAGTCGACTGTTGCGGCATGCTGAAGCGCCAATTGTGCTACATGAATCAGTTCCGTTGCCCCTTCCCCGATGATTTGGACTCCCAGAAGGTATCGGCCTGTCGGGTCGGCGACCATCTTGAGTACGCCGTTTTGAATGCCTGAGATCTGACCCCTGGCGATTTCGTTGAATCGCGACCGTCCGATCATGATATCCCGATAGCGTTTCCGCCCCGCCATTTCGTCCAGTCCCACACTCGAAATTTCTGGAATGGTATAGATCCCCACTGGAATGACCTCGGCCGATTGTCCCTCCGGGAGGCTCAATGCATGGCAGACGGCCCGCCTGCCCTGTTCCATAGCAGAAGAAGCGAGACCGGGTGGGCCGATCAGATCCCCGACGCCATAAATGTGAGGGACCGAAGTTTGACAATGTTCGTTGACGATGAGCGTTCCTTTTTCTGTGACGGTCAGGCCGGTGGCGCTGAGATTGAGCCCTTCAATATTGGCTTGTCGTCCCACGGCCACAAGCATTTTATCGCTGGTGATCACTTGGCCGTTCTGGAGGGTGGTCACCACCTGGGAGATGCCATCCCATCGGACGTCTTGTATGGACTGCCCGCCGCAATAGCGACCGCCTTGTTGCTCAAAGCTCCGCACAAACATGTCGGTCAGTTCCACGTCCAAAAATTGAAGCGGCCGGTCGGCCCGGTCGATGATGGTGACCTGCACCCCCAGTGCGGCGAAGATCGACGCATATTCCGATGCAATGATGCCTCCGCCCAGGACGGTCAGGGATCGCGGCAGGTAGATCATGGAGAGAATAGAGTCGCTGTCCAGAATATGTTCGTGGTCGATCGGGATTTCGACCGGTGCACGAGGTCTGGATCCCGTGGCGATGACGATCGTGTCTGCCGTGAGTGTTTGTATCATGCCGTCGATCGCCTGCATCTCAATCAGATTATCGGATTGAAATTTGGCTCGGCCATGGAACAGAGTGACGCCGTTTCGCGTCAGTTGGTTGATCATGTAGTCGCCATGTAAGTTGACGACCTCGTCCAGCCGGCGCATCAGGGTGGAGACGAGAATGTTCGGAGGGATTTTCGTATCCAGCGTTGTCGAGGATCGTCTCACCCGGTCGATGTGTACCGCGCTCTCGCGAAGCGTTTTGCTCGGGATCGTACCTCGGTAGACGCAGGCGCCACCGACGCCAGGCTCGCGTTCAATCACCGCCACATGTTTGCCAGCTTTAGCGCCTTGGATGGCCGCCTTCTGGCCGGCAGGGCCACTCCCGATCACCACGATGTCATAGTGAATCTTGGTACTCATTGCGCCATCGTGTCCACGAGATTGAGCACTTTTTCTTTGAGTGCAAGCAATGTATCAATGTCGTTCGGGTAGAGGTTGAGGTCGGCAAAGACACTGTGCTCACGAAAGGTCGTGTCATCGAAAGAGTCGGGAACGAGGGCATAGGTCGCCAATCGATCTGCCAGGCAGGTCATCATGGCTTCGTGCTTATGTGAGGGAGCCTGTTCGTAGACCCAATAGAAGGCGATGGTTTCGGCCACCTGCGAAGGCAGTTCCCATTGTGCGGCGATGAGGATGCCGACGCGGGAATGATAGCCTTCGAGGAAGGCGGTTAATATGCCTGGCTCGAGCGGTATATGCAGCTCTGAGGCGATCGTCATTACGGTCTTGAGCACGACCGGCTTTCCAACAGCGTGCAAGAGTCCACAGAGGTAGGCGCTTTCTACGTTATACCGGCGCAAGCGCGCAATTTCTTTGGCATAGGCTCCGCTTGCTAGCGCATGACGCCACAGTTGTTGAATGTCTGCTTCATAGCCTGGGATCTTGACGGCCCCGCTCTTCAGAGAGATCGTCACTGCGATTTCCGACAGCTGATTCACTCCGAGCATGGCGACCGCATGCTGGAGCGACATGATGGGGGTGCGCGGCATATAAGCCGGTGAGTTGGCAATTCTCAGAATATGGGCCGCCAATGCTTGGTCCTGGTGAATAAGGGTCGACAAGCGGGCTGCGTCTGCCGATGGATCATTGGCCAGGGCCATGACCCGACCTGCGACTTGCGGAAGCACGGGAAGCTCGATCCGATCCTTGTCGATCCGTTCGACTAAGGCCCGTTCGACCTGCTCCGGCATGTCAATATTCTGTGATCGATCTGTTTCGATATTCATGCTGTCGGTGGTCCTTGAGAGCGGTTTGCGACCACGGTGTTTCGGTACAGTCTCTTGTCGGTAGATAGGCGTGGAACTTTAATCTCCTGGTCCGGATCGATAGGAGGGGATTCTCTCAGCCATATAGGGCCATCCTTTCGAGCATGCTTCTGTTTCTAAGGGGCGCTCGGTCTGCGTAGGACCTGTGGACTATGTTATTGGGCGGGCAGGACTCCCGGGCGTATCAATGCCTTGTCGAGAACAAGCAATGATA
>JANOMG010000433.1:0-7946 GCA_031420175.1 Nitrospira sp. | reverse complement strand
AAATGTAGAACTGAGAGGGCAAATTAGAGGGTAGTAGGGGGTAGAGCATAGGACGGACAGTACGCCAAACACCGCAAGATATCAAGCTTAATAGTACGAGAGAGGGCTGTGTAGAACTTAGAGCATCGGACTTCGGATCCGAGGGTTGGGGGTTCAAGTCCCTCCGGGCGCACCACTCCATCCCATCCTGTGAAGTCTCCTGGATGAATCATTGAAGTAGCAGTAGCGTACAACTCATCACCTGGCCCTTCCGAGCGGGTTATCCCCCACCAAAGCTGCATAGATTTCTCTTGTCCTCGGCAGTATCTTTACAACGGGAAGCAGGATCCATGGGGAGGCTAAATGGTGCTATGCTATAGGCGTGGTTGTGCTGAGCTTCAGGGGAGACTCGCAGGTCAAGGGCAGCGGCAGGCTTGGACGAGGCTGTGCCCCTGCTGTGGCCGCTGTTTGACGAAGCATGATCCCATGGCACCGTGGGTGTGTTCTTGTGGATGGCAGAGCGGATAAGCGTACAGCCGCCAAGAGGAGGGGCGCGTTATGAATCATGTTATCCCCCATGATATTCGGGCTGGGTTTTTTCTCATGGTAGGCTTGGCCATGTTGGCCTTCATTTGTGCTCTAGCCGCGTTGAGTACCGTCATGCGTCCGGCTCGGTGGGCTGATCGCAAGCCAGCTAAATTCTAGACAGCCTCCTCTCTGTTCCATGCTTTCGCGGTTGTTGATATAGAGGTACCTGCTCATTCACCGACTGGGTCCATCCTCAAGAGTCATCTCCAACAGCCTGACAATTCAAGCGAAATGGCCACTAGCCGCGTGTGAGCCGCACCTTTTCATTCAGGTGCTATATTTGAATCTGTAGAGGTGAATTATCATTCCAAGGATGGGGGAACAATCATGATCGGAAGTCCGATGAAAACCAGTGTTGTGGCAGCGATGGGGTTCATCCTGCTGGTTGGCCAGGGTTGTAGTATGAAATGGCTGCAGTCAGATGGAGAGACGGGAGCAGGGTCTACGCAAAACGGTGCGAATCCAAACTATCCTGGTATGGCTCAAGGCGGTTCAGGCGGAGGGCTCAGTGGTTTCTCTCAGAATCCTTCGGAAGAGCGCTTGGGAAAAGGTGACAATATTGCATCGCTCTCCTCCACCGTGATGAGTGACCGTCAGCGCGCAGAGTTAACCAGAGAGGAAAAAGCGGCCATCGAAGCCGGCTTGCAGGACGTATTCTTCGGGTATGATGAATGGATGCTTTCAGATGCTGGAATGGAGGCGCTGAACCGCGATGCACAGTGGTTGAAGGCTCATCCTGGCGCGGTGATGAAGGTTGAGGGGCATTGTGACGAACGGGGCACGGCTGATTACAACGTGGTCTTGGGCGATAAACGAGCCAAGGCTGCGCGCAGCTATCTGGTCGAATCGGGTGTGATCCCGAAGCAGGTGGCGATTGTATCGTACGGCAAGGAGCGCCCCTTCTGTACGGACCCTGCCGAATCCTGCTATCAGCAGAACCGCCGTGGGCACATACTCTTGAACGTGCAGAAGTAACGAAGCGGTTCACGATCTCTACGGAACCCCGGCGCCTCTGTATGTGAGCCCGGGGTTCCGTGTTTGTGGTTGGATGAAGCAGGCATGGCGATGTCACGATTCAGCGTGATTCACGTCCGAGGCCTCCTCAGCCTCGTATGATCAAAGAGGAGCCTCATATGGAAAAGCGACAACAGCCACGTTTTACCTCGCAGTTCAGAAGCACATTTTCTGGCGGGCAACGAGAAGGCCAAGGTCGGACGTTGGACCTCTCCTCTGGCGGTTGTATGATCGAAACGGATCTGCCGGTTGTCGTGGGGGCGTCGTTTGAGTGCCGCATTTACATCCCTGGGCTCGACTGGCCTTTGCGGATCGATGAAGCCCAAGTGCGGTGGGTCAAGGCGAAGACATTTGGGATCCAGTTCACGAAGGTTCAGCCCGATGAGGAGGTAAAGCTCAAACAAGTTATTGCCAACCTCAACGCAGAATGTACTGCGTAACCTTTTCTCGCCCCAGCTTTTCATTACATCTAGATAGGTCAGATATGGTGACTGCATCGCAAGAACGAGGCTTCTCGCGCGTGTTCTATGGTCTGTTCGCGACCTCATAGCACCCTATGGTATAAGGCAGCGGAAAGATCTGAAACGGAGAGGCCCGATCATGATAAATTCTCAGGTTAGGGAGTGAGAGATCTATACGATGGGACAAGCGCCTCCAACACAGACTGGATACGAGACTGCCACCGTCGCCGGCGGTTGCTTTTGGTGCCTCGAAGCGGTCTATGACCAGATGAAGGGTGTGGTATCTGTCGAGTCCGGTTACATCGGTGGCCAAATGGATCATCCGACGTATGAAGCGGTGTGTAGCGGCAGGACTGGACATGCAGAAGCCGTACGTATCACGTTCGATCCTACCGTTGTCAGCTATCGAGAGTTGCTCGAAGTGCTTTTCATCATCCACGATCCTACGACACTCAACCGTCAGGGGCATGATGCCGGCACACAATATCGCTCGGCGATTTTCTATCATACGCCTGAACAGAAGCAGGTCACGGACGATGTCATTGCGGCGATGACGAAAGAGGGGATGTATCCAGGGCCAATTGTGACGCAAGTCGAGCCGGCAGGGACGTGGTATGAGGCCGAACCCTACCATCAAGAGTATTTTTTGAGAAATCCCCACCAGGGGTACTGTACCGCGATCGTTGCCCCAAAGGTCGTCAAGTTCCGCAAGCTGTTCACCTTAAAACTCAAGACATGAGAAGTCGCGACTCTTTTTCGCTCTCCACGCCGAACACATTTTTTGATTTACGTGCTCGCGTGATCGATGGATCACAGAAGCGAGTCGTTATCTGGAGACTTCTCAAGTAGGGAAGCTGGCTCAGGCGAGAGTCGTGCGGTTTCTTCCCGGAGACTATGTGCTGTGGAGTGATCGAGGAGAGGGATTCAGGTCAAGCGCTTTGTTCGTCCAGCCATGCATCCTCGTGGACCTCTGTCCAGTCCGATGCGCGCAAAGCCTCGAAGTCGAACAGCCGTCGGTCCAGGAGAAGAGGCGGTGCCACGTTCGACAGAGCCGCAAACATACTATCCGTGCAGCCAGGTGATCGCTGCTCCCATTCACTCAAAAACTCTTTAACCTCTTTCCGCTTGAGATCTTCTTGTGAGCCACAGAGATTGCAGGGGATAATGGGGAACGCGCGTAGTTCTGCATGCCGAGACAAATCCGCTTCTCGCACGGCGGCCAGCGGGCGAATGACCACATGCCGACCGTTTTTCGCACGGAGTTTCGGCGGCATCGTCCTAAGCTTTCCGGTATAAAACAAGTTCAGAAACAAGGTTTCCAGAATGTCATCACGGTGGTGACCCAGCGCGATCTTGGTCGCACCTAATTCCGTGGCGACGCGGTAGAGGATGCCACGACGGAGTCGTGAGCAGAGAGAACACGTGGTCTGCCATTCAGGGATGTGCCGTTTGACGATTGAGTAAGTATCTTGTTCCTCGATATGGAAGGGGACTCCAATCTTTGTGAGATAGCTGGGAAGTATATGGGCCGGAAACCCAGGCTGCTTTTGATCCAGGTTCACCGCAACACGATCGAAGTGAATCGGCGCGCGCCGCTGCAGGGTCAGCAATACGTCGAGCAGGGCGTAACTGTCTTTCCCTCCCGATAGGCAGACCATGATTTTATCGCCGTCTTCAATCAAGCCATAGGCGCCAATGGTTTCTCCGACGAGGTGCAACAGTTTGGTTTGCAACTGCTCGGTGGCATCATCGAGCTTGAGATATGTGCGGGAAGGTTTGCCGACTGAGACCTAGGCTGGTATTTTATGCGGTCAGCCGTGTGACTGTCGATCTTCAATCGGAGGCATGATGGGAGAGGGCGAAATACGATCAGATAGAAAACTTCGGTCGGTCCTGTTCGTCTGTACGGCGAACATTTTTCGGAGTGTGACGGCTGAGTACGCGCTTACAGTCAGACTGGGAGCGAATAGGTCTTGCTTAGTCAGCTCAGCCGGGATTGACGCTAAGCCGCAGCCCATCCATGCGTGGGTTCAAGATCGGTTGCGTGAGAAGGGCGCTGATCCCACTACACATGTGCAGCGACAACTGACTAAAGAGCTGGTCGAGGCTGCCGACCTCGTTCTCGCGATGGGGCGAGACCACCAGGCCTATATTCGTGAACAGTTTGGGCGAGATGTTCCGCTCTTTAATCAGGTCTGTCTCGGCCACGATATGCCGGTTCTTGATCTGCACGAAGTCATACCGGAGTGGGAGCGCGATTCCGATCGAGCCCGCGCCTATATGTGGTCGGTGATCGATATGATCTGGGCCACGGCACCAGCCCTGCTCCCTCGCCTGCGTTAGTTCGGCGTTGCGACGTCTATTTGCCTGTGTCGGTTCATTCTTGGACTCAAGCGGACAATTTTTCTCCACTTAGTAGGCGGCAGAGAACGAAACAGCTTCCTCAATCGGGCAATATCGAAGTACGTGCTATATTTCCAACAGCACCTCTTTCGGTTTAACCGCGCGGAATATGGCATCGATGCATCGATCACAGTCTCAGGCCCTGGCAACTTCTGACAGCCCTCATCACGAGCCGGAATGGGTCTCGTGGTCGGACGAGAAGATTCTAGCCCTTCCCATGTGCAGGCTTGGAGTCACCCTTGACGGGGCATTCCTGTCAGAACAGATCACACAACTCTACGCCGAACTCGAAGCCAGACAGCTCACATTTCGTCCTCATTTTTGGTTGTCAAACGAATGGTTTACCCCCGATGGTGTGCCGGGGATTGCCATCCCGTTTTATTTGGCTCATCCGCGCCTCGCGAAACTTGAAATGGGGCAGATGCTCGAGGTCGAGGGTGGGACCCCGGAATGGTGCATGCGTATCTTGCGGCATGAGGCAGGTCACGCGATCGAGAATGCCTATCGCCTTCGCCGTCTCCGCAGTCGGCAGCAAGTCTTTGGTCGGTCGTCCGATCCTTACCCCAGATATTACAGTCCAAGACCCTATAGCCGGAGCTTCGTGCGCCACCTCGACGTGTGGTACGCGCAAAGCCATCCGGATGAAGACTTTGCGGAGACCTTCGCGGTCTGGCTCACGCCCGATTCGACATGGGCCGACCGCTATAAGGGATGGCCGGTTCTCAAGAAGCTTCAGTATGTGAACGGGCTCATGCAAGGGTTGGCTGGTGCCCCACCCAAGGTGGTGACGAACGAGGAGATTGATCCACTGCCAGTCTTGAGGAAGACCCTGGGCGAGCATTACGAGCGAAAGCGCAAGCACTATGGGATTGAACGGAAATCGTTTTACGATCCGGACTTGAAGCGACTGTTTTCCGATGGGCCTGCCCATGCCGACAAGATGCGCGCCGCGACCTTCTTGAACCGTTTCCGAAAAGAGGTACGCCGCAAAGTCGCAGCTTGGACCGGCGAGTATCAATATACGATCGATCAGGTGCTCGAGGATATGATTCAGCGCTGCCGCCAGCTTCATTTGCGGCTCCCACTTGCAGAAGAGCAGGCGAAGCTGGATTTCACAATTTTATTGACCGTCCACACGATGAACTACTTGCGCAGCGGGCGGCATAAGGTGGCGGTATGAGACGGCTTCGGATCCTCGTCCTGATGCATGAAGACCTGGTTCCTCCAGATTCCCTCCAAGGGCAAGAGGTGACGGGAGCCGCGTGGAAGACAGAATATGATGTGGTCTCCACCCTTCGCAAGCTCGGACATGACGTCAAGCCGCTAGGGGTCAAGAGTGATCTCGGGGTGCTTCGATCGGCCATCGAAGACTGGAAGCCGCACATCGCCTTCAATCTGCTCGAAGAGTTCGACGGGGTGGCGGTGTACGACCAGAATGTCGTCTCGTATCTTGAATTACTTCATGTGCCCTATACCGGGTGTAACCCGCGCGGGTTGATGCTCGCACGCGACAAGGTGCTTTCCAAGAAATTATTCTCCTTCCATCGAATTCCGTTTCCGGATTTCATGGTGGTGCCACAGGGGCGGGCTGTGAAGCGGCCTAAGTGGCTATCATTCCCATTGATTGTGAAGTCGGTGACCGAAGAGGCTTCGCTTGGAATCTCCCAGGCATCCATTGTCCAGGACGACGAGAAACTCAAGGAACGCGTGGCTTTTATCCACACGAGCGTGGGGACTGGCGCGCTCATCGAACAGTATATCGAGGGGCGCGAACTCTATGTCGGGGTGATGGGGAATGGGCATGTCCACGTCTTGCCGGTGTGGGAGTTGCTGATGGACAAGCTTCCGGATGACGCCCGACGAATTGCGACTGAGCGAGTCAAATGGAGTCGTACGTATCAGGATAAATATGGGATTCGATCAGGCAGTGCCAAGAATCTTCCTGAAGGAAAAGCGGAGGAGATTCAACATCTCGCCAAGCGTGTCTATCGCGCACTTGGTCTGAGCGGCTATGCGCGTATCGACGTGAGAATGGACGCGGAGGGGAACGTATACGTGCTTGAGGCCAATCCAAACCCACAAATCGCGCACGACGAAGATTTTGCGGATTCAGCAGAGAAAGCCAGCTATACGTATAAAGATCTGTTGCAAGAATTGATTAACATCGGGCTTCGCTGGCAACCGGCTAAAGCAGCATAGGTACCTCCTCACCCCTCTATTCATATTTTCGAACACTGTATGGGCGCGGCACTGTGACGCGTTCTCCCAGGGTTCTGCGACAGGGCTCACTTTTGATTGACGTGGGTCGCCGTAACCTCTCGGGGGGAGAGGGTTGGCGTGAATGACGTGTGACGTTCGGACTAAGGTCCGAAGCGGAAGCCGAAGAGTAGGGCCACACTCGTGCGGTCTTTTTCGGGGAGTGATGGTGCGAGGTTGATGTCGTGGAGATTGACGATCAGTGTTGAGGAGAGTGCGATGTTATGGACGGCCTGATATTCGACGGAGAGGCCGATAGGAAGATACCAACTCGTGTCGTTGCGGTCGATCCTGCCTGAGCCGGTGCCGCGGTCTAGGTCTGCGTGGATCAATCCGATGCCCGTGAAGGGGACCAGATTGATGCCGTTCTTGAGGCGAAAGTGATAACGCGCGACTCCTGCAAAGGAAATCTGGAAGAGATCCCCTGTTGGGCTGATCTGCATCATCGGTCCGACGGAAAAGTTTCGGTCGATGTAGTAGTCACCACTAAATGCCATGGTGAACACCGTGCCATTGACCGTTCCGGACGTGAGCCCCAGGTCGCTGCCGAACCCCCAACGGTTGTCGTCAGCTTGGGCCTGAGGTGCACCCACGACGATTCCCACCACCAACAGGGCCAATAGGCTTGAGGCACAGGTCCATTGTAACGTGATGGTGGCGATCCGCGAAATCATGACGGCGGACTCTAGCATAGAGGGCAGGCTTGGACAAGTTGCTTGAGCAGGCCGTGTAGCTGGCACATCATCTGTCCGGTTTAGGGTGGCCCCTCAAGGAGGGACACGATGACACGGGCACGGGACGACAGGAGGTGAGACCGATGCGATTCGAAGAGGTGTCCGCGCGGCGACCACAACGGACATGCACGATGGAAGCGGCCGCAGCGCTCGTCGGGAGTACCGAGCGGACCGTTCGCCGCTGGAGTGGCCGCGATGCCTCCGAGGGGGCCGGGGGGTGCAGGCTCGGCGGCTCGGCCGCGCGTCGGCCCGCGCGGGGCCGGGGGATGAGGCGCGCCGCAGGGTCACGCGGGATGAGACGCGGTCTACCGGCTGGACCGTCACCCACGTCCACGAGCCGTGGCACACCGAGCATGGCGGCACCCCACTTCTCTCGCTGGACCACGAAGACGCTCCAGGCGGCGGGGCAGGTCACGCGGGCCACTCGACGCGGGGCGCCGCGCAAGAAGCGGCCCCGCAAACCGTTGCCTGGGATGAGACTGCACCAAGACGGGTCGACCCATGAATGGGT
>JANOMG010000432.1:0-13442 GCA_031420175.1 Nitrospira sp. | reverse complement strand
CCTGGTCATTTCGACAACCGATACCCACCTACCCCGGCGTATCGGCGAGGCGCTGAAACAGGCTTACCATGGGGAACTGGAGTTGCACTACGACCAGGATGAACAATTCATACGGGTCACATGGACTCGCTAAGCGCAACCGTTGAGGAGAACTCTATGACCGCCACCCCTCGCAGGATGTTGAAACAGTCCGCCGGTCCCCGTCGATGGCTACTTGCCGTTGTAGCCGCACTCAGCCTGGTGACCGGCACGACGGGTCAAGCGGCGACGTCCATTCCACAGGGCGCGCTCGTCGAAGTGGATGAGGCCACCGTCAAGCAGATCCTGGATGTGTTTCATAAGGCTGAAGCAGCCGTCGCGGCGGGTAATCTGGACGGCGTCATGGCGCTCTACGCCACCCAGTACAACTATCATGGGTTGAAACAGGCGGATGTTCGGAAGATCTGGTTCGATCTGTTCGAGGAATATCGCGATATCAGCGAAGTGCATTTCTTTTCGAAGATCGTCAAGGTGGGAGCGGGCTCCAATACCATCATCGAAGTGACCTGCACGGGCAGCTTGTCGGGCCTCTCGAAGATCAGCGGTCTCCGGGTGCCGATCGACAGTTGGTACGAAGACGTGCATTACCTGACCTTTGAACATGGCGGCTGGAGGATTCGGGGCAATGTGGGCGACTCACCCAAAGTGATGCCGTTCGGAACCGCGCCCCATCCATTGTTCTAAGCGTCGACAGGAAAGGACGGCTCTATGCGCATCGCCATCGGAATCGACTGGTCAGACCAGTCATTTTCGGCCGTTCAACAAACACTCCTCTTATTTCGTCCAACAACAATCACCCTGGTGCATGGAGTGGACTTGGGCGTCTACGAATATCCTGCTGTCGCCGGCGCCGCCGCACTACAGGGGTACGAGGAGTTTCGGCAGGCGATGATGGATGCCGGCCAGGAATTACTCCAACGGACCGCCGCCTTAATCCCATCCAACGGGATCGCCGTCACGCAGATGCGCGAGATCGGATCGCCGGCACGTATCGTGCTCGATCAGGCGGAAAAGGCCGACGCCGAGCTGGTGGTCATGGGCGCTCGCGGGCGCGGGAGACTGGCTGAATTGGTGCTGGGCAGCGTCTCGCACCGGGTCTTGGCTCACGGAACGAGAACGACGCTGATCGTGAAGGGCCCCCCGAAGAGAATCCGCCGTGCCTTAATCGCCCTCGAAGGCCGCCAGGACGCACTGATGATTCGCGACTGGTTGACCGCACATCCGTTCCGCGATCCGGTAGAACTATCGATCCTCACCGTCGTCCCGTCACTGCAGCTCGCCGACCCCTCCCACATGGCACGCTTCGAAAGCTGGGCGGATATCGCGAATCACTCTGCAGAAGATCTGGTCAAGACGACGGCCGCCGCGTTGATGGGGCCCTCCTCCACTGTGTCCGTCCAGGTGTTGAGCGGCGACCCGGCTCAGACGGTTGCCGCGCGTGCCTCCGAATTCGACCTCCTCATTGTGGGATCGCACAGCCGTCGAGGGGTCGAACGGTTCCTACTCGGCAGCGTGTCGCACAGCCTCGTCCATCGAGCCGCCTGCCCTGTGCTCGTGGTGAGATAATCGCAGCAGGATGCTGAAAAAGTCCGCCAGCTTCGTTCTCGCCTTGAACGCGTCCTCAACGTAGCCAGAGGGCTACGCCTCCGGTGCGTTCATCGGCTGCGGCCTTGCTGGACGAACTTTTTGAGCGTCCTGTAACGGTTGTATCCTGCACAAGAAAGACGCGATTCGAAGTTCTTGGTCTGCCGTTCCGACAACCTCGAACTTCGAACCCAGAACCCTCCCCTGTCTCGCCCTTCCAACCCATCTCGCCTGTCCCGCTCGGTTATCCTGCCGCCCAATGCGGAAAGAGGCGACAGTGTCTCGACGCCGCTCTGCCCCGTAATGCCCCAGTGCTATCCAGCCGAGATCTATCGACATAGACGGAGCTGCCTGCCCATACGGGGTTGCCATGATCGCTTCGGCAGCCGCCACCTGGCATTACTGATGCATTAGTACGGATAGGCCATGCACCGACAATAGAGGCTCCCATGACAGTGCCATCAGCGACCACTACCACAATTCTGGATGTCATTGCCCGTTCCCCCGGCTGCGACCTCGAAGACATCGTCTTCGAATGTCAGGATCTGACGTGGAATCAGGTCTTTCTCGAAGTCGATCGGTTGAGTCGGGACGGGCAGGTCTGTCTGACACAGCAACCACCAGGCCATTACATCGTCACCCAATCAACGGCGAATGAGGGCCGGTTATGATCTTTCGCGATCGGGCGCATGCGGGTGTGTTGTTGGCCAAGGAATTGGCTGCCTACCGGGGCGATCCGAACGCAGTGATTCTGGCCCTTCCACGTGGCGGGGTCGTCGTCGCCTACGAACTGAGTGTGGCCTTGCACCTGCCGCTGGAGGTCTTTCTGACGCGCAAGCTCCGCACCGTCAATAACCCGGACTGCGCGGTCGGGGCTGTCAGCGAGACGGGCGCCCTGTATGTGAACCAGGAGGCAATCGGCGCCTGTCAGCTCTCCGGCGAAGACATCGAGGAACTGGTCCTGGGGGAAGAAGGGGAACTTCGGCGGCAGCAGGCGCTCTATCGCCAAGGACGACCACTCCCTGCTCTGGCCAACCGCACGGTCATCCTTATCGACGATGGCATTGCGACAGGAGCGACGCTCTTCGCGACGATCACGTCCATGGCCGCCCTCTCCCCCCGTCGTGTGGTTGTCGCCATGCCTGTCGCGCCGAGCGACAGAGGCGCGCGCATACGTCCGCTGGTCGACCAATGCGTGATTCTCACAACACCGGAGCCGTTCTCGACTGTCGGAGCCCTCTACACAGATTTCGAGCCAGTGACTGATGCCCAAGTCTTGGCCCTGCTGGAAGCGGCGCATCGCGAACGCGCCAGATCGCCATCGTTCTCTCGGACGTAACGCGAGCGAACCAGGGAGACATCTCAGATGATGAAAATTGTCGTTGGTATCGATTGGTCGGACGAAGCCTTTGCGGCAGTGGCGCAGGTTGGCTTGCTGTACCGCCCGGACGAGGTCGTCCTCGTTCATGGCGTCGACCTGGGCATGTTTCACTATCCCATCGTGGCCGAAGCCGCCAACCTGCAAGGGTACGACGAATTCCGTCATGCCTTGATGGAGGCCGGCCGCCAGGTCGTTGAACGCTGCCGCACCCTGCTGCCGGCTGAGACTCCCTCCATCAAGACGTTGTGCGAAGTCCAGCATCCGACCGCCTTCATTCTCGACAGCGCAGCGTCAGTGAAGGCCGACCTTATCGCCGTGGGGACACACGATCACAGCCGGGTCACGGAATTGTTCGCCGGCAGCATTTCGCACCGCATCCTGCTCCATGCCACGCTGCCGACCTTGATCGTGAAAGGAACGGCTCGACCCGTCGCTCGTGTCCTCATGGCAGTGGAAGGCCCCGAGGATGCGATCCGTCTACAAACCTGGTTGACGGCACATCCCTTCAGAAACCCTGTGGCCGTAACAATTCTGTCGGTCGTGCCCTCGCTCGCCATGATCGAGCCCAATTTGATGGTGGGATTTCAACGCTGGTCTGAAGAACACAAACGGCAGGCGCAGCAGGTCGTGGACGACACGGCCAAGGCGTTGGCCAGCCCGCAGTTCAACGTCACCACGGATGTCCGCATGGGTGATCTCGTCACCACCGTGTGCGACGTGGGAACGAGCCACGACCTCATCGTAGTCGGCTCACATGGACGCAAGGGGCTCGATCGATTTTTGATGGGTAGTGTGTCGCACGGGATCGTGCATCGGGCCGGCTGCTCAGTGCTCGTGGTGCGCTGACTGCCCGACGTTCGCGCAATCGACCATCCTCAACGATTCATGTATGAAAGGATGCAGGGCTATGAACATACGAGTGATACTCAGCGCGCTGGTACTGGTGATGGGATGCAGCTCATGGGTCGCCGCACAAGCGGTGCGCGGGAACCCACAAGCCGGCCAAGTGGTCTATGAGAAGAATTGCCTGCGCTGTCACGGCGAGAAGTTGGATGGGAACGGACCGGACGGGCAGTATCTGATCGTACGCCCTACAAACCTCCAGTCCACCACCTCGCGGTCCAAAACTGACTGGGAACTCTTGATCACCATCTCGCACGGGGCAGCCTTCACCCCCATGCATGGGTTCCGGGGAAAGCTCACCGACCAGCAAGTGATGGATGTGCTGTCCTATGTACGGATGATAGCACCGTTCGACCAGCTCAGTTGACGTCCGGGGTGGCAACGGAGTCATGACCGCGCACCGACTCTTCGTCCTGGCACTCCTCCTGACCTCTCTAGCCTGCCCGCTCGAGAGCGCCGCAGTCGAGCGAACCATTGAGCAGCCGGACATTGAGGTCTTTGTCCGCCAAGGCTGCCCGCATTGCACAGAGGCCAAACGGTTTCTCGAAGACCTTCATCGCGACCGGCCGAGTCTTCAGGTCGTGCTTCGCGATGTCGGAGAGGACCCAACTGCATTGCGCCAATTACAAGATTTGGCTGCCCGGTATGGCGTTCAGGTACTGGGTGTGCCGGCTTTTCATCTACGCGGCACTCTCCTCATTGGGTACTCAGACGCAGAATCGACCGGTACAAAAATCACGGCGCTTCTCGATCAGCCTTTCCCGGAGATAGCCGGAGGTTTGCCTCAAGAAGCCTGTCGGCTTGAAACCGATTCCTCCTGCATCGACAGGGCGTGCCCTCCTCCGCGTCCTTCTGACAGTGTTGAGACTCCCTGGTTTGGTCGTCTCAGTGCCGGCGAACTGGGCCTTCCCCTGTTCACAATCGTCATCGGACTCTTGGACGGGTTCAACCCCTGCGCGATGTGGGTGCTGCTCTTTCTGTTGTCGTTGCTCGTCAATCTTCAAGATCGGCGGAAGATGGCCCTGATCGCCGGGACCTTCGTCGCCGTCAGCGGCCTGGTCTATTTCGCCTTCATGGCAGCTTGGCTCAACATGTTTCTCCTGATCGGCCTTTCGCGTCCCGTCCAGATCGGTCTTGGCGGCATCGCCCTCTTGGTGGGAGTGGTCAATGTGAAGGACTTCTTCGCGCTGCATCGCGGCATCTCGCTGAGTATTCCGGAATCCGCAAAGCCGGGACTGTACGCCCGCATCCGCCGGATTCTCCAAGCCGACAACCTCGCCGGCGCCCTGGCGGGCATCGTCATCCTGGCAGGACTCGTGAACCTGGTCGAACTGCTCTGCACCGCCGGGTTCCCGGCCCTCTACACCCAGATTCTGACCCTGCAGCAGATGCCCTCATGGAAATACTATGGCTATCTCGGCCTGTACAACCTGGCCTACATCTTTGATGACAGTCTGATGGTCACGATTGCGGTGGTCACACTGAGTCGCAGGAAGCTGCAAGAGCGGGCAGGCCGTTGGCTGAAGTTGACCAGCGGCCTGGTAATGGTGGGCCTTGGTGGCTTATTACTGATGAAACCCGACTGGCTGATGTAACCGTTCCGCCCCTACAGAGGGAAGGAATGTGCCATGCTGAACGATTCAAAACGATTGCAGCTCACCTTGCCCACCCTCGCTCTGATTCAAGAAGAAGACTTGCCTCAACAGGAAGTCGAGCGTATTCTCCGCCGAACCCTCGGAATGTTGCAGGCCTGGCTAGGCGCGAAGCGAGCATGAGGACCGACGGCTCCGTCCAAGGAATCGCAATACGTCGAGTGCGTGACCGCTCATGAAACAGATCCGTCCTTTTTACCAGCCGCCTCTGTCGCCCGAGAACCAAGAATCGGGACAGGTCATCCTGCGCGATGGCACGACCGCATCCCTCCGCCTCACCCGTGCGGAGGACCCAGCGATGATGCAAGGGTTCATCGATCGGTTGTCACCAGCATCCAGGCGTCATCGGTTCTTTTCTGAAACCGCGCCCCCTGCCGACACCACCGCGTCGCTCTGTGATTCCTCCAACCCATCCAAGCAACTCACCATCGTGGTCACGAGGACCATCGCCGGACAGCCGCGTATCATCGCCGCCGGTTCATATTGGGCACGCACCGCCGATCAGGCCGAGGTGGCCATGGCAGTCGACGACGACTTTCAGGGAAAAGGCCTGGGAACGATCCTGCTCGAACGGTTGGCGATGCTGGCTATACACCGAGGCTTCACCAGACTGTGGGCGGTCACACACACGGACAATCTGGCCATGCGCGAAGTCTTCCGGGAATCTGGGTATCCGGTCCATGAAACCTATGAAGGCGGCGACATGCAAGTCGAGCTCTCGCTCCATCCGACCGAGAGCACGACGACCCGCTTGGAGTTGCGCGAGCGTATCGCCACGACCGCATCACTCCGCCCGTTCTTCTTTCCTCGTTCCGTGGCCGTGATCGGAGCGTCTCGCAATCCCACAAGCATTGGCTACCGGATCGTCGAAGCCCTCGCCGGCAACCGATTTCGCGGCGCCATCTATCCGGTGAACCCCAAGGCGGCAACCATTGCAGGCTTGGCAGCCTTCTCGTCCGTCACCGCGATCCCCGACGCCGTCGATCTGGCGGTGATTGTCGTGCCGCGTGATGCGGTGCTGCCGGTCATCAACGATTGTGCCGGCAACGGTATCAGCTCCGTGATCGTGATCTCCTCAGGCTTTGCCGAAACAGGGCCAGAAGGAAAGCAGGCCCAGGACCGTCTCGTGGAGGCTGTCCGTCAACAGGGCATGCGCATGATCGGACCGAACTGCTTTGGGCTGCTGAATACCGATCCGGCCATCCGTCTCAACGCCACCTTCACGTCGGCCTTTCCTCCCTCCGGCCGCATGGCCATGTCAACGCAGAGCGGCGCGCTGGGGCTCGCGATCCTCGCCGCGGCCCACCGATTACAGCTGGGCGTGTCCTCATTCGTCAGCGTGGGAAATAAGGCCGACGTCTCCACGAACGATCTTCTGCAATATTGGGAAGACGACCCTTCCACCGACATCATTCTCCTGTACCTGGAGTCATTCGGAAATCCCCGACGCTTTGCGAGAATTGCGCGGCGCGTCTCTCGTCGCAAACCGATCGTGGCGATCAAATCCGGTCGGAGCCTTGCCGGACGGCGCGCAGCCGGCTCGCACACCGCCGCACTCGCGTCGAGCGAGGTCGCCGTCGAGACACTCTTTCAGCAATCCGGAGTGATTCGCGCAGACACCTTGGATGAGCTCTTCGCCCTGGCCCGAGGACTCTCCGATCAACCCCTCCCGAAGGGAAAACGCGTCGGCATCATCACCAATGCCGGCGGCCCTGCCATCCTCTGCACCGATGCCTGCGAAGCGGGCGGGTTGTCTGTCCTCGAGCTGTCCAAGGCGACCATCGCAGCCCTCTCGGCATTCTTACCTCCCGCCGCCTCGTTGAAGAATCCGGTCGATCTGATCGCATCCGCCACTCCAGACCACTATACAAACTCGATCACCACCCTCCTCGCCTCCAAGGAAGTCGATGCCCTGGTTGTCCTCTATATGTCCATGACGGTCGGCGACGCAGCCGGCATTGCGGACGGGATCTTGCGCGGGATCTCCACCGCCAGACAAGCCGGTGGTACCGACATTCCGATCTACATCTGTTGGATGGCTGAAGGGGATCTCGAACGGACCTTTCATTCGGCAAGCGAAACGATCCCCACATTTCCATTACCCGAACATCCAGCGGTCGTGCTCAGCAAGGCTTCGCGATATGAAGAATGGCGCACACAGCCGCTCGGCATGATTCCGGATTTCGACGACATGGACATCGGTACCGCGCGAGCCATCTGTGCCAAGGCCCTGTCTCAAGAAGGGCCCGGTTGGCTGACCGTCGAGGACACCAGAGCCCTCCTCGCCTCCGCGAAACTTCCTGTGGCGCAGGGCGGAGTCGCGAGGACCGCGGACCAGGCGGCGGCCCTGGCATTTGACGTAGGATTTCCCGTCGCCGTCAAGCTCGCGTCACACCAGATCGTGCATAAGACCGAGATGGGCGGAGTGCATCTGAACCTGGCTCATGAGCAAGCCGTTAGGGACGCGTTCGAGGCGATTCGGGCCAGGCTCGCACAGGAAAACAAACTGGATGCGATGGAGGGGGTGCTGGTGCAGCCGATGCTGTCAGGTGGCGTAGAAGTAATGGTCGGCATCACCCACGACCCGCTCTTCGGCCCGCTGATCGCTTTCGGCTTAGGAGGCATTCACGTGGAAATCCTTGGCGACGTGAGGTTTCGGATTACCCCCCTCACCGACCGCGATGCAGCTCAGATGGTGCGAGAGATTAAGGGCTATCGATTGCTACAAGGCTATCGAGGTCACCCTGCAGCGGATGTGGAGGCAATCGAAGAAGTGCTGCTGCGCCTCTCTCGCCTCGTCGAAGAAATTCCCGAGATCAGCGAACTGGATTTAAATCCAATCTTTGCCATGCCGCCGGGACAAGGCTGCAAGATCGTGGATGCCAGAATTCGCGTTGAGAAAACTTTAGTGACCGTGTAGGAAATTGTTTCTGCTACTTCATCAAACCTACTCAGGCTCATTCATCGTGCATTGGCTGTCCGGTGATCGGCCAACGACCAGCGGTTGCTCGCCCTCACCCGAAGGGCATTCGGTCCTGCCAGCGAGCCCAGTTGATGTGGCCATCGTCAAAGCCCAGCTGCTTGAGCGATACGTCGGCAAGCAGCGTTCCGAGCGCATAGAGTTGATCCGTGGTTCGGACCAAGTTGCCTGAGCCGCGCGCCGTTGTTTCGAGTTGGCCGCGAGAAATAGCGCGTTGCGGGCGTCGGCCCAGTCTTGTGCCAGGGCCTGGGAAACGGCGAAACCATGACTCCGTAGGAAGCCGGACAGTGGGACAGCAATACTTCTATTGTTCGGCTTGGCACCGTAAGCCCGTGCTAGGATCTCAAGCCCGGAAAAGGCGAGGAAATACTCGATTTCCACGTATGGCTGGGAGAGTTTCCATATCTCGATCTGACGGTAGAATGCCGCTGTCAGAGGGTGGTCGGCAGATGCACGTTCGGTGTGGGCCAGGAATAGCTCAAGAAACAGAGTCCGGGATCCCGGGTAGAAGGTGTCATTACCAATGGCCGCGCCAGGAGTATGGCGGTCACTGAGGATCGGTAGGCTTTCCGGCAGGCGGCCCGAAGTGATCATTTGTGCAATCGAATCTCCGGCAGATATTTGTGTCAGCCTGGTGGGAATGACCATCTGCTGTTGGTGAAATGTCATCCCATCAGCTAGGCGGCGCACGAAGGCGCTTTGGTCAATGCCAGCACTTGCGCGGCTCTCTGGTAATATCCCGTAACCGGTCAGGAACAGGTGGGTTCGATCTTGAGCCAGGCTTTGGCATTCCGGAAAACCGTGGCACGGCACTAACTCTGCTTGCGAGACGGTAAACCGCTTGGAGAAGTCGAAGCCGTAGATTCCGAAGACCGTGTCTGCCATCTCGTCTATACTCTGGAACCCCTAGGGGCCAACTAGCGCCCGAGCCCATCGGCTGGAGCGCGTTGTTAGGTGGCTTTACGCTCACAGGCGAGGAGTTCTTTGGCTTTGAGAAATTTAAGGGGTCAGACCCCTTTGTTATCCCCCCTCGCCAAACCTTACGCTGCGAACTCTACGCGAACTGTGCGGCCGCGCCGCGCTTCAAGGGTGATGAGCATTTCGAGGCTGAACTTGTCCCATTTACCGCGCACGAGGTCGGACACGCGGGATTGCGCGATGCCGAGGCGCTTGGCCGCCTGAGCTTGGGTGAGCTTCTGCTTCTCGATGTAGAGGCGAAGATCGCTCATGAGATTTGCGCGCATTTGGAGCACGGCGGCTTCGGCCGGGTCAAAGCCAAGATCCACAAAGACATTGCCGCTGGATTTGGTCGTTTTCTTTTTCTTCTTCATCTCAGGTCTCCGATCTCTCGATACCGTGTACGAGCCAACTCGATGTCTTCTCTGGGAGTCTTCTGCGATTTCTTCTGGAACACATGAAGCACGTAGACAACCTCGGCGAACTTGGCCACATAGAGCACGCGCCATTCGCCCAACACGTGTATTCGAATCTCCCGGACACCAGCCCCCACCTCTTTCATGGGCTTCCAGTCAGAAGGCTCCAGGCCACACTGAACGAAGCCCAACTCGAAACCAGCCGCGCGCCGGGCTTCTGCCGGGAATTCCTTGAGATCGTCGAGACTGGAGCCAACGAACTCCAGAGGTTTCATATTAGAGACTATATAAGATATGTGATTGGGATATCAATAAACTTAGATAAGTCTAAATGATTTTTACCTGCCATGCTCTCATGGTTTCTTTGGGAAGCCTTCTCGTCGGAGGCGCGCCAAATACGCTAAGGTGTCCGTGAGCTCCTGAGTCGTCATCGTGGTGTCGGGAAACATGCCTGTGCCGGGATGGCCTTCGCGGATGGCGTTGAATCGAGCTTTATCGGTGGTCAATCGGAGCCCCTTCCGATTCCTGAGGTCGGAGGGTGGAGGATTGAGTTGCTCGATGAGCGCGGCGGTATCGGCTGCGAGTTGCGGTCGTTGGTCCTTGTTCCCATCAATGCCATGGCAGTAGTAACAGACGCCCTTCCCGTTGAAGACCGCCAGGCCCCGCTCGGCATCGGCTTGAGCCGTCGCCGAACTGTTGGCCGGCTGCCGCTTGGCCTGAGCAAGGGCTCCGTCAAATAGTACGAGCCCCACCATGACAAGACCAAAGTAGGATAATCGACTCATTGGAATCTCCCTTTGTTCACTATGCCCGGGCTGCCTCGTCGTACGGCAGTCCGTCTCCCGACTATTTCAGCTGCTCATCGTCCTCAATCTCTCACTGCCCACCGTTCGCCATCCGGCCACGATGAGAAAACGATGGGCCACCAGCGTCATGCTCCAGCATTCCTCGCTGCTTCGGCGGCAGCCACATGGCCCTCGCAGGACTCCTCAGCGGTCAAGGACTCGCTCTTCTGCTCCTCCCAGCATCCTCGTCTGGCGCCCAGTTGCTTCAGCGAACATTCCATAATGGCAAGAAGCTCCTGCACGCGACGATCGGATTTCGCACCGAAGTGGGCGCGATCGAAGATCGGGATCTGGAGAAGGACCTCGGCCCTGTTGTGCCGCTCGGGCGAGAACACCACGCGATGAGCAGGCGGATCGGGATGTTCACAGGGTTTGAGCAGGTCTAACGATTGGAAGAACACACGGCAGAGACGATGGAGGTCCCCCACGAGCTCATGATGCTCCGGATCGTCGCCGAGCGGTAGGTGGCGAGGATCATCAAAGGCGGCATAGAGATTGAGTTGAAACCCGATCTGGACGATGTTGCCTGTCCCATCTTTGACGTAGAAGGGGTCATGATCGAAACAGACCTTGCGATGCACAATCATCTCATGCAAGGCCTCCTTGCTTGAGAACGCGCCTTCAAGATTGAGCGGAATAGTCATAGATATGCCTCAGCGGCTTCCCCCCTAGTCTTTCTCGACGCCTTTACCTCAGTCCAGCATGTCAGGCCTGCTTCGCTCCACAACCGGTCCTATAGCGCGCTTCCGGAATATTGTTCATAGCCTGAAACACCACTTCACGCTCGTCCGCACTGGTCGCCCTGTCGATCGCCGGATAGAGGACCTGTTCTTCCGTCATGTTGTGCCGCTCAAGCAAATCCACGAACGCCTGTTCTTCCTGATCGCTCTCCGGGTTCTGCGCTTTCACCTTGCAATCGATCGCGTCCAAACTTTCTCCGATCTCGCGGTGCTCCTGTCGCATGACGAAGGTGGGGCCGCCTTCGGTCATGCCGGTTTTTTTCTCCCACAACGGAAACAACACGTCTTCCTCCCACACCATATGCCGCTGGAGTCCGATCTTGAAATCCGAGAATGCGCGCGTGGCTTTGGCGAAATCCGTGCGTTTCAGCATATGAAACGACTTGAACAGTTCATCCAGCCGGTCATGATCTTCATCGAACATAGTGCTGATCGTGCGTTCGGGCATGAGGTACTCCTTCCCTATGAGGTTCGCAGTGTGTATTCCAGATGACAGGCCACGCAGGCTTTCAAGACATTATTGAGCTGCGGCAAGATTTGCTTCAGGTCTTTTGTGGGAATGATGCGAGCGAGTGTTTCTGCAGCTTCGTGATGCGCCATGGCCAAGTCGTGGTAGGCGGGCGGAAAATTCTCGGGCTGCTGATGCGCCATCGCCTGCCGGTGCATGAAGAACCCCAGGTGCGATTCGGTCAGACCTTTCGCCAGCTCGTAGTCCTCTTCAACCAGCGCATTCACGATCACCTGAATGGTTTCCAGGTGCTGCAACATCACCGCGCGGTGCTCTTTCCCAGCAGGTGACGAGAGTGGAATGGGATGCCTGGTATCGGAGGTGAGATAGGGATTGGACCGCTGCTCTCCTTGGTGCTGTTCGACCTCGGCGCAACCAGCCGATAACACAACAGAAAGAACCCCCAGAGCCGCTCCTCTGAGGAGGGCCTGTTTGCCTCTATATAATGGCAGAGGAGAAATCCAAGACATTTCGACCCTCTCAATAACATCAATCAGTTAGCCTAGCCAGGCAAGATGTACGGCCCGGTGAACCTATCGCAATCCTGTTTGTAGCATTCTCGCCTTCTCTCACCCCATCAGACTGACACCCGACCGACTTCATACGATAGTGAGCAATGGGCATGCCCCCGCCACGCAGATCAAGAGCACGGTGATTGTTTTGCAGAGACAACAACTTGGCGAGCAGCCGTCAAAAGGGAGCAGGGAGAATGGGGTCATTTGCTCCAACAGTCCGAGTGGCACTGGCGCACAATGCGACAATTGGAGGCCAGCCCCTGTCACTTTTTATTCTTGTGCCGTTCCCTCGTAGGAGACGGTTGTGGCCGTCATGTAATTGGACAGAAGGAGGCAGTGCTTCTTTCTATGATGTGCGGGTCGCGACGGCGAGGTCCGGCGCGTGCTGCGGCTCGACGAGATTGAGCAACCGTTCGATGCCGATAGGCTCCTGGTCCTGCATCGGCACGAGCGCGACGCGCGTGGCGTAGCGGGTACGCACCGCATCAATCTGGGCCAGCTCGAACGCGGCCCGCTGCTTCAACAGGGGCGACGAGGTTGACGCCGCGGACAGGCTGCTGTTGATCAGCCAGGCCCAGGGTTCGATACCGGCGCGGCGCAGCTCTTCCTGTAAATGGGCGGCTTCCAGCACCGGCGTCGTTTCCGCCAAGGTCACAATCATCACCTTCGTGCGTTCAGAATCTTGTAGTCGCATCATCGGCGTCGTGTGATGCAGAGGTGGATCGATATGGCGGGTCGCGTCGCGGTGATAGGCTCCGGTGGCATCGAGCAGCAGCAGGGTGTGCCCGGTCGGCGCTGTATCCATCACGACGAATTTCTTGCCGGCCTCGCGGATGATGCGTGAGAACGCTTGGAACACCGCGATTTCTTCGGTGCAGGGCGACCGCAAGTCTTCTTCCAGCATGGCACGGCCTTCGGCATC
>JANOMG010000431.1:0-3712 GCA_031420175.1 Nitrospira sp. | reverse complement strand
CACATCGTGGTCTCCATTGCCATGCATCCCCGCGATCCACGAATTCTCTTTGCCGGAACGACGGGAGGGGTCTACCGGTCCGACAACGCGG
Organism: Nitrospira sp.; assembly: GCA_031420175.1. Classification (GTDB taxonomy): domain Bacteria; phylum Nitrospirota; class Nitrospiria; order Nitrospirales; family Nitrospiraceae; genus Palsa-1315. The sequence continues at coordinate 3,621 of JANOMG010000431.1, read as the reverse complement.
CGATGGGATGGAAGAAGATCAACAATGGGTTGATTCCCGAGCAGGAACTGATGGGGGGAATGGCGCTGGGGGTTAATGCCCTGGTCTTCGACGTCGTCAACCCGGACATCATCTATGCCGGAACGACGAAGGGCCTCTTCCGCTCCGCCACGCGCGGAGACCAATGGGAGCGGATCGGGCAAACGCTCCCCGCCCTCTTCGTGAGCTGTATCTTGATCGATCCGGTCGAGCCGAAGACCCTCTATATCGGAGGGCCGAGCGGCGTCTGGACAAGCCCCGACAGCGGACAATCTTGGAGTCCGATCAACAGCGGACTGGCCTCGCTAAACATTCGCACTCTCGCCATGAGCCCGCGCGACTCACGTATGCTGTTTGTCGGCACGAATGGAAGCGGCCTCTACCGTTCGACCGATGCCGGCACGACCTGGACTCCCCTGCCTCTTACGGCCACGCCAGCTCGAAGTTAGCCTCAATAGTTCCAAGGGCTGCTCAAAAAGGCTGTCCAGCAAGGCCGCAGCCGATGAAAGCACCGGAGGCGGAGCCTCTAGGCTACGTTGAGGATGCTTTCGAGGTGAGCGCCGCTGGCGGACTTTTTCAGCAGCCTGCTAGTAGCCGGCCTTGGGCGACGACTCGCTGTGCCGATATCGGCTGCTATAGGACAACATCTGGTCCGACAGGGCCTTCCATTCTTCGACCGTCATGAGGTCCTTCATCTTGAAACGAAGCGAGAGAATCTTCGCGGCCGACTGCATGCGCTGATTATTCGAATCATCCAGAACCTTGGTGAACTCTTCAGGAGTCGCCGCGTAATTCGCATTCAACTCATACAACCGGCGGTGTCCCACACGAGCTGCTTCGCGGCTGGCCTTCAATTCCGCGACGATGTCATTCACGACCGATTTGACCTGCGCAGCCTTCCCTTGATCCTTAACCGTGCGGTCGATCAAGGCAGCCATATCCTGCTGGCCCTTCTGCCAATAGGCATCCCCCTTCCCCTCACTGACCATCCCATGATGATGGTGGGACGAACAGCCAGCCAAGGCGACCACGGCTACGAGCCCGAGGACATACTGCTGAATGCGCTTCATGGGATCCTCCTGGTAAATAAAGATGGATGAGATGTTGTCACGACTGCGGTCCTTCCCGTATCATCTCCTTCACCACTATGACTGACCCTCTCACGACCCCAGCCGATTATACCCTGACGCTCCGTGAGGAGTTTCGTCATCACCTCGAAACGTTCTATGCCCAGCTCAAACTGGCGCCGCCCTATGAGAGCGTCGAGAAGGCCATTCGCTCGCTCACGACCTCGGTCCATGCGTTGCCCCCGGCGGAACGCACGCGCCTGATTACCGACGCGACCACGCGGTGGCACTACTTTCGCCAGGCGTTCGAAGCGTCCGGGCTCAGCAAAAAGCACCGGGGCATCATCGCCGGCCTCGCCCGCAACCGATCCAGCCTGAATCTTCCTTCCGAGTACGATCAGTTTCTGAGCCTGTATCTTTCCTAATCCGCATGACCCACGAACGCTTCAGGCTTCAGACCGCTGCGCACGTCACGCAAGTCGCGCTCCTCACGCTTGTCGCGCCCGACTTCCTTCAAGCACCTCCCGGAGTTCTTGATACACCGTCGTCAGCCGGACGTTCTCCAGCCGATAGGCGAAAATAGTGGTCAGTGCTCCGGAAAGGAGAAACACCAGTCCCAGCCCGACAATCCCAAGTGCCAGCACCACCCCGCCAAATGCGGCTAGTTCGCCTTCAAGGAACAAACCGATCAAGGCCCCTACCGTACCCACCAGCACCAGCACAAACCACGTGCCGGTCAACAGCGCAGAGGACCAGGGCGTGAGTTTGCGGCATAACACCGACAGGGCATCACCGTCTGGAGAGAGCGAGATCAACCCTTTTAACGGCCACAATGTGCGAAAGCCTATGGCAAAGAGCCGATACTTCTGACGAATCACGATTTGGTTCAGGTCCGGAAACCACCGCGCAGTTCCATGCGGCAAGATCAACAGCCCTTCGGCATCAAACCGATCGGCTAGTTGCTTCATCGTGGTGTGTGTGAATCGATCCTGCGTACGAGCCACCCCGCAGCCATACCGACTCGCATCCGGCGTGAGACGCACGAAGTAGAGCCAGTCTCCGAGAATAAGGCCGAGGCACAACACCGCGGCGAAGAAACCTGCGAGAATCATGCTCGTACCTATCCCATAGGGGCTACGAGTGAATCAAGTGACGAGACCGAGAGAATCTGTTGACTCATCGCAGCGAGTTGGCTAGAGTAGCTCCGTTTGTTGTTCGGGCGGGGCTCCTCGCTCCATTCAGATGCTCTGCCGCTCAAATTTCCCCCACTGGAGCTGCGACCGTCAGGGTAATCCCTGCTTCGTCGGGGAACGCCAATCGCACAAGCTGTGGAGTCGGAGGTGACATGGATTTAGCGAAAGTTGAGCGCGTCTATACGTCCTACGCCGGAATCTACGATCGGATTTTCGGCAAAGTATTCCACGAAGGGCGTGAGTCCGCGATCCGGAATTTAGACGTCCAGCCTGACGAAAAAATCCTTGAAGTAGGAGTCGGCACCGGGTTGGCCCTGCCGATGTACCCTCGCCATTGTCAGATCGTCGGAATCGATTTCTCCGAAGGCATGCTAGAGAGAGCGAAGCAGCGCGCGGCCGACCACCGGATGGGCCACGTGCAACTGCACCGGATGGATGCCGGCGCGATGGAATTCACAGACGATAGTTTCGACACCGTCGTCGCGGCCTACGTCGTCACCGCGGTCCCCGATTACCGCAAGGTGGTCAACGAAATGATCCGCGTCTGCCGACCCGGCGGGCGCATCATCATGCTGAATCACTTCAGCAACGACAATAAGATCATCGCCGCCATGGAGAAAGTCATCTCCCCTCTCACGAAGCACTTAGGGTGGCGGACAGACCTGTCACTCCAGACGGTGCTGGAAGGCACGTCGCTGCATGTCGCCCGGAAGCAGAATGTGAATCCATTGCGGTTCTGGGTCTTAGTGGAATGTGTGAACGGGAAGCACGTGAACGGGAAGACTCACCTCAACGGCGCAAAAAACGGAAGCAGCGCCCCGGCCTATGCCCCGCTTAACGGCAGTCATCATGCCAGTGGAGAAGCGCTGGCCTAACAGGCTATTGAAAGAATCCGCCAGCCGGAACACGCAGAGCGATGAACGGTGGGGGATGTAGCGATGATTGGTTCAGCGTTCTGCACTCATCGTTCAGAGTTTAGTGATCCACTCGCTGCTGCTCGAACGACTTCCAGTTCTGCCATTCCCCGCCGGGAATAATCGTATGGCCCACCAGGCACTGGCCTGAAAACCGTTGCACGATCAAATCAGCCAGGAGCGAAAGCACCTGACCGATGTGGCGACCCTGTACCCCACGGACCCGCAACACCAGGCCGAACCCCGGTCCGTCGAGCGGCCCATACAGCATGCCATGTACACCCGTGGCATCCCTTGCGCCCTGCATCAAGACCGGAAGCAGATCCCCTTCCCACTGAATGGACTGATGCCATCCTGCTGACGGCGCGGTGGCCTGCCAGGTACAGGGCGTACCGGCCACCGCCAGCTCCGCCAAGAGCCACGTCACCG
>JANOMG010000430.1:0-2992 GCA_031420175.1 Nitrospira sp. | reverse complement strand
ACCGATCCCCACTCCCAGCACACGGTGGATTCCCGTCAGTCCGGCACTCACCCAACGCATCTATACCCCCGTCAGAATCGCGCCATCAGGCTCAATTCAACCGTCCGTGGCGACCCGATGATGACTTCGCTGGGATAGAAGTTATCGCCCCAACTCGCATACGTTTTATCGAACAAGTTACGCCCACGCAGCGTGAACCACAGATTCTTGTATGGCACCGTCAGCCAGGCATCGGCCGTCAGATACGCATGCATCCGTATGGCATTCGCAGTGTCGTTGTATCGATCTCCCACATAGCGCAGGGCCGCGCCGAGATCGACAGGCACCGCCGTTGGAAGACGGTAGATCGACCAGACGTTAGCCATCGCCTGCGGCACATTGAACGGGCGATTGCCGTTCCGGGAGACCACACTGCCTCCGGAAAGTTCGGCAAAGTCGTCAAACTTAGCGGAGAGAAAGGTCAGATTCCCCTGTACTCGCCACGCCTCAGTGGGACGCGCCCCGATGGCCAACTCGACGCCTTTAGACGACTGCCGACCGACGTTGACCGCCTCCGTCAGCGAGGTTTGCGTCAGGATGTTTTTCCGGAAGATATCAAAGTATGCGACCGTCCATTCGGCCCGTTTGTTCCAGAAGTCCCCTTTGGCTCCCACCTCCCACTGCGCCCCGGTCGCGAGTGTAAAACTTTCCTGGCGTGTCACGAGGAAAATATTGCTGGCAGCCGGATCAGCCGCCGTCGCGTACTGTCCATAGAGCGTGATCTGCTGCAGCACGTCATAGACAAGACCGGCGCGCCAGGTGGTGGGATTGAAGTTCCGCGAGAAACTGCTCGTCGTATCGAGGACGCCGGTCGTGTCGAACAACTCCCGGGTCAAATCGATACGATCATGCCGAAACCCGGCGACCAGCTTGAGTTGATCGGTCAGGCTAAGCTGATCCTCGGCAAACACCGCGGTCGTGGTAACTATTGCCTTCTGCGTCGCCGCCGTCATCGGCCCGAACAGTCCGGCGACGGGAGCAAAGGGATCCACGCTCCCACCCGCCCCACTAAAGAAACTCGGACGCGTGAAGTTGAGATGGCTGAAGTCCAATCCCGTCACAAAACGATTCTTCAACGACGCGACGGGCTGGTTGACCTGAAACTCGAGTCGGTCGCCGATGATAGTCTGATCATGCGCCACATAGAATCGATCACGATCAATGAGCTGCGTCCCAGTGTTGAATATATAGGTTTCAGCATTTTGCCAATGCCGCTTCGCCGTGTAGTAATAGGCTTGGTTACGCACTTCGATCAGATCGGTTGGCTTCCAAGTCGTTTTGAGCTTCGTCCAAGTTGTCAGCGCACTCATATCGCTGTCCTGCGTGTTGTAATTTTGCCGCAGCATCCGCCTATCGACGGTGCGTCCATCGAGCGTGCTTACGACTCCGTTCACTCCCTGAGTGGCGAAAGACGAGGGCACCAGCGGCGTGCCAAAGTTGGGCTTGCTGCGATCGAACCCGAGATCGAAGGACACTTCAAAGCTGAGACGAGAAGTCGCGTCATAAAGGAGGGCGCTGGTCCCATTCCAATAGGTATAGGGCGCCCGCTGCACGCCCAGGAAGTTGTCGGAGTTCTGATAACTCAGGTCCACCCGATAATGCAGCTTGTCGATCCCGAGCGTCCCTCCGCTACCGACGCCTGCCCTGGTCGTATTGAAGCTGCCATACGAGAGAAACGTCTCCGTTCCCTGTACCTCACGGACCGGTCGCTTGGTCACAAAATTGATCGCGCCGGCAATCGCCCCTTCCCCATAGAGCACCGACGCAGGCCCCTTCAGGATCTCGATGCGATCCAGATTCCAGGTGTCCCGCGGGCGAGAGGTCATATTGGCCGGGCCGGTCATCAGCCCGTCGTTCAGCAATCGAATCTGATTATTCGTGAAGCCCCGCATGGAAAAGTTGGCGGGGTCGCCTGGCGCGTCGCCCACCGTCACCCCCGTCGCGCCTTCGATCGCTTCGGAGATCGACCGAAACCCGCGCTCCTGAATGGTCTGTTGTCCGATCACCTCAATACTGGCGGGAATCTCACGCAGCGTCAGACCCAAGCGGCTCGACGTCGTACTTGGACTATCAAGATTGAGCGTCCCAGTCCCCTGGCGCTCGACTGGCTGTCCAATCACCGTCACTTCCTGCACTTCCACGGGATCCCCTTCACCCTCCTTGGCAAAGAGATTGCCTGGCATAAGACACAACACAATTCCTAAGACCAAGACAAGACTGCGAAGCATAGTGCTCTTCCTTTGATCACGAAAGAAGTTTCTGGAGTCTCCATGTACCCAGGTCTCCTGACTCTCGGCTCGTCCTACTCTCTGCGCCTTCCCATCCTCGCGGACAGTGGCTATTGCAGATTTCGTCCCCGATCACAGTTGCGGACCAGTGGCGGCTTTAACCGCGCTTCCCTTGGGGTGCATGGGCAATCAATTCAGTCGATTGGAAACGTTCCTGTTATAGCGGGCCTCCTTTCGGTTAAGACACCCGGCATTTGGCTTTCACCAGGGCTGCCATAAACGCCAACGACACCGCTCCGAGCACCATGATCGTGAGCCCCATGTCGCTGATCGGCAACGCAAAGGAGGTGGGTTGGAGCAGTTTGATGACCCCGACGACGTAGGCTAATCCCACGACCGTCAGCGTCATCATGCGATTACCCTGGATGGCCATCGTGGTGGCCGCCAGATACATCCGGCGCACGACGAGTCCATTGATCGAGTCTGTGATCACCATCCCTACGCTGAATGCCACTCCGATCAGTAACGCGCCCAGCAGGCCGTAGCCCATCGTTCCGGCCAATGCCCAAGCCGACATCTGGCTGGCTGTCTCAAACCCCAGCCCGAACAAGGCGCCGATCGGCACGGCGCTCATCGGATGCGTGATGTTGAGCAGCTGCCTGGGCAGAAAATGGCCGATGACTCCGTGGCTCGGCGCCGTGGCTCCAGCCGGCAGCGTGACCAAC
>JANOMG010000429.1:0-7364 GCA_031420175.1 Nitrospira sp. | reverse complement strand
CTGCACGACCTGAAATTGGCGCTGGATGCTGCTCAAGTGTATTCACCGGAGCAGGTGAATCAGGTGGTGGCGTTATTCCTCGGCGATGCCGACCGCGACAAGCTCGATCCGATCCTCGATGCCTGCGTGGCGGTCTACGTGGCCAGGCTCGACGAGGACGGCCAGGTGGGCTTCAAGGGCAAGGCCAAGGTGTTCTGCCGAACCTATAGCTTCCTTTCGTCGGTGATTCCCTACAGCAACGCAGAATGGGAGAAGCTCTCGATCCTGTTGAACATGCTGATCCCCAAGTTGCCGGCACCGCAGGAGGAGGACCTCGCCAAGGGTATCCTCGACGCCATCGACATGGATAGCTACCGTGTTGAGAAGAAGGCGGCGATGAAGATCGCCTTGGAGGACAAGGACGCGGAGATTGAGCCGGTACCGACGGATGCTCACGGCCACAAGCCGGAGCCTGAGCTCGACCGCCTGAGCAACATCCTCAAGACGTTCAACGAGCATTTCGGCACGCTGTTCACCGACACCGACCGGGTCGCGAAACGCATCCGAGACGACATCGCCCCCAAGGTCGCGGCCGACGCGGCCTACCAGAACGCCAAGGAAAACACGCCGCACACTGCACGCATGGCGCACGATCAAGCGTTAGCCAAAGTGATGCAACATCTCTTGAAGGACGACACGCAGGTCTACAAGCAGTTCGTAGAGAACGAATCGTTCAGGCGCTTTATTGGCGACATGGTCTATGCGCTCACGACACAGTAATGGAGGGTTGGCGGTAACCATTCCGTCCATGCCACCACCACACCGCAGCTAGGTCATATGAGAGGAGTGAATATAAGATGAAGGAAGATCCCTCGATAGCCGCTGTCGCGTTGGTTGCCACAATAAATTCATTGAAGGAGCGTGCCGAATCTGCTGCTCGTGCTGCCGAAGAAGCCAGCAGCAAGGCAAATAGCGAAAGTGGGTTCGCCTTTAATGCCTAGCAGAATGCAGAGGAGCATGCCAAGGCGATTGCCCAGGTGCGAGGAACAGTCGACGCCGATTTTGCTTGGCTGACAACGACGAAGAAGAACGCTGAGGAATTAGCACAGGCAATCACTTCATCGAAAACCACATCTGATGGTGATGCACGCGCAGCCGCTCAGTCAAAAGCCGAAGCGGAAAGAGAGGCTGCGTCGGTCAAGGCAGCGAACGAACGCGTAACCGCGTTGCTTCCAGGGGTAGACAAGATTCAAAGCAATATTGCTGCCACTTTGGAGAAGGTAACAGCGGAATCGGCTACTGTAACCGTGGCAAAGGCAACTGCCGAGGCTGGCGCTACTGCCATACAAACGTTGCAAACTCAGATCACCGAAACGGCATCGAAGGCTACAGTTGATGGCGCTACTGTCGCGAAAAATGAATCAGATTCGAAGTCTCTCCAGGCTTCGATGACCGAAATCGTTGCAACGGCGAAAGCATCCCACGAACGTGTGGCCGAGTATCAGAATCAGTTGAGCCAATTGACGGCTGCATTCAATGAACTACACACCAAGATTGAAGGCTTACTTCCAAACGCAACGAGTGCAGGACTCGCATCGGCTTTTCGCAATCAAAAGGGTCGCTTTTTAAAACCCCAACGGAACTGGCTCATCACATTCGTGGTGGCCATATTTTCCATTCTGGTGGCGGGCGTTGTCGGACTCCCAGGAATTTGGCCATGGGCTGTTGTCAGTGAGGGGCAAAACCCCTGGAATTCAATTTTGCTGCATTTGCTAACTCGTTTGCCTATTGTTGCTCCGCTTGTGTGGATTGCCACATACGCAGGTCACCACTATACGCTCGCACTACGCGTCGAAGAGAAATACGCATTCAAGGAGGCTATGTCGACGGCATTTGAAGGGTACAAGCGAGAAATGGTTGGCATCTCCAGTGGCAGTGACGGCGTTCTTTCACCAATTGGAGCTCTTTGCGAGAACGTGCTACGTGCGTTGGCCCAGAGGCCAGGTCGAATATACGAAGGTCGGCACGAGAACATTACGCCTTTTACGCCGTTCGTCAAAGCAGTGAGCGATGCCGCAGCCGGCGCTGTAAGCTTAACGAAGAAATGAAGAGAAGAAAACGTACCGGGAATCTTTTTTCAGCGTGAATTCCTGGCCTCGAGGGCCCGTTTTCTCGCCGCACGCAATCACCGACGACCTCGAAGCCGCTTTGGACCAGGTTCGATTATGTGCGAGGGTGCGTGAAGGGGCGGCGCTTATCGCCGTAGGAAGGCGATCCAGCGCCACAGGTTCAGCAGACTCGCAAGGGAGGCCGCCACGTAGGTGAGCGCGGCTGCGGCGAGGATGCGGCGAGCCCCTTGCTCGTCTTCAGGCGACAGGTAACTGCCTTGCTGGAGTATGGGAAGGGCACGCCGGAAGCTGGCGTCCCACTCGACCGGGAGCGTGACGAGGTGGACGAGCGTGGAGATTCCCATCGTCGCCAATCCGGCAACCATGACGACGACACCCGCGACCGGGGTTCGAGCTAATGCCGCCGCGATGGGAATGCCCATCATCATGACCACTCCGACCTTTTCCGCTCCGTGCGCGATCCGCACGAGCCTGGTGCGCTCCGCGAGCGGTTGGTAGCCCAAGTGGTCTTGAATGGCATGCCCGACCTCGTGGGCGGCCACGGTAATGGCCGTGAGAGATGTTCCACCGAAAATATCGGGCGTCAGGCGGACGGCTTTGGTCACAGGATCGTAGTGGTCCCCCATCTCGGTCGGTTCCACCTTGATGTGCTGCATGTTGAACCGATTGAGCAGATGCCGGGCCAACTCTCCGCCCGTTCCTGGGTAGTCCGAGCGGGGCGCACTATGCTGAGCAAACACCCGCCTGGTCCACAGCTGCGGACCAAAAATGACAACCGCGACAAGAAGCAACAGCAAGACGAGACGTATCATATATCCCGATCCCCCTCCCTCTCTTGTCGGGCGAGGCACTCGAAAGCCGGTGGCCAACACGTTGATGGGATCAATTCCTTTCCCAGACAGGCTAACACAATGGACGGATGGGAATAACAAACCGGGCCATTCGCCATTTCTCATCGCCTCTCCCGCTGGTTGAACAAAGGGGGCAGGAGTCTTTCTTGCCGTGAATCCCCAGTCTCGTGGGGCTTTCTATAGACCGAGCGTGCTTCACCATTCGGAAGGTGTCACGATGGACTACGTTGCCGGGGTTCTCTTCGGAATGGCCCTGCTGGTTGGCCATCTCCTCTCTCGCCGCCGGCGAAGAACAGTGCTGAGTGCTGGGTCCTTGGTGCTGAGTTAGGGGAGGAAGAGCTGAGTGCTGAGTGTGGAACGAGGGCAATCAAAACCTCGCAGCGCTCCTGTGCGAAGCTGTTGCAGGCTGGACATTGGCTGTGTGCGGGACTACCATGTGCAAAAGAAACCCCTTGATGAGAAATGGCCATGAGTGAATTGATCTTTGTGGTAGAAGAGGCTCCGGAGGGCGGGTATATCGCACGCGCGCTCGGGCAGTCTATCTTCACGGAAGCAGACACACTGGCTGAATTGCCGGAGAAAGTCCGTGAAGCAGTTCGTTGTCACTTTGAGGAGGGCCAAGCTCCCAAGGTCGTTCGCCTTCACCACGTCCGCGAGGAAGTTATCGCCGTATGAGGCTTCCCCGCGATCTGTCCGGAAGCGATCTCGCTCAGGCTCTTCGCAAGCTCGGCTACTCGATGACCCGCCAAGCAGGCAGTCATCTCCGACTCACCACCTACGAGCATGGGGAGCATCATCTCACGATTCCCCAGCATACGCCGCTTCGAGTCGGTACTCTCTCCGCCATTCTCGCCGATGTGGCCATGCATTGTAAGATAAGCCGTGAGCAGCTACTTGAACGGCTGTTTGGCTAGAAAAGAACGGGCATCTGAGTCTTTTCTTCCCGTGAATCCTCAGCCTCGTGGGGCTTTCTGTAGACCGAGCGATCTTCACCATTCGAAGGGTGTCACGATGGAATACGTTGTCGGGATTCTCTTCGGAATGGCCCTGCTGATTGGCCTTCTTCTCTTTCGTCGCCGGTCGCGCCGTCGCACGAATCGTTTGCATCTGACGTTTCACCCCCACCAGGCCGCCGACGGGTCCTTCATGTGTTTCGCACTGGGGCCGAGCCGACCCTCCACCGACCAGCCATTGCCCTGACCCGTCCTGCTTGCGCTCTTCTTCGGGCGGGGAGTAGGCTAAATCCATCGGCTCTTCGTTCTTCGGAGGCTCGCCATGTGGATTGTCTCTCTCCTTCTCCTCTCGCTGCTTTTTCCCCTCATACCAGCACTTGCCGATCCTGGCTTCGACGAAAAGTACCCGCGCGATTACCATATCTTCAGCCCGGCCAATCAGTATGGGCCGGACAACCCGCTGAACCCTGCCCAGAAGTATCCCGCGCCCGCTAATACCCCCAACCCTCGGTACCGCTTCGATCCAAACAACCCCACCAATCCGGAGACTCGCTACATTCCCAATAACCCGTTCAATCCCGCCAACCAATTCAACCAGGACAACCCCCTGAGCCCCGCCAATCGCTCCAACCCGGCCATGCCTTTCGCGCCGCTGAATCGCCCCCATGGGTCCCATCGCTAGTCGGCGGGGAGGAAACCTACCGGGAGTGTCTTCTCGCCGTTGAGCTCACGCCCTTGATCTTCATCTTCCAACCTTGATCATGTTTCTTCTTCAGGCAGGGCACCTATGTTGGTCTCATTGCGGTCGCCGAACGAGGCCGTTCCCATTTTCCTTAACTCTTTTTAGGGGGAGTGGCCAAGGTTGCCCTTGACTGCGCGCATCTAACGAGGGCCTTCTGGGTCCGTGCATTTCAAGAACAAGGGTGGGCCGGTCGATCCTCAGATGCGCGCGTCGAACGAGCACATTCTGATCGTGCGCGTTCCGGGAGCACAGGACCAACGTGGGTGTCCTTCCATTCCTCTTGCGTTGTTCTCCACTTGTTGCCTCTTCTATACTGTCCCTATGCCGCCTCCTTCCGATCTGTCCTTCACCGAGTCGCTCACCGGTGAGCAGCGCCAAATTTTCTACGAAGGCCATCGATTCCTCGCGATACTGATGATTCTCGTTGTGCTTCTGTTCCCATTTGCAGGTCTCTATGTCACCGGGTTGTTCGGCGCGGTGCTCGGCCTACTGCTGTCCCTGGCGGCCTTTTATCTGACGCCCTATGTCTGGCTCAAGTTCGGCGGCTGAGGGCGGGCTGGAGGGTTGCTTTAGCCTAGCTGGTTCATCTGGTCTATCTCGTCTATCTGGTGTGTCTGGTTGGTCGGACCGGAAATTCATCCAGAAGAACCAGATAGACCAGCCAACCAGACAGACGAGCCCGTGCGCGAGCACAGAAGATCGTCAGCCTCCATCCCCCGCCTTTTTTCGCCCTTGATCCCTTCCCGTCACCTGTATAGAATGGCCCAACTTTTCAGGTAGTTAGCTGCACGGATCGATTCTGTAGTGCCTCGTGTGTTGCCACCGAACACGTCATCGTGATGGGTGGAAGACTCGAGGAAACGGGTGATGTGAATATCCCCTAACAGGAGGAGACCATAGTGAGCGACTCAGCGATCATTACGTTTGCGTTGGTAGCGGCGGTGACTGGCATTGCCTACGGCCTGTACTTGGCCATGTGGGTGTTCAAACTCGATGCCGGCAATCCGAAGATGCAGGAAATTGCGAAGGCCATCCAGGAAGGCGCAAGTGCCTACCTGAACCGCCAATATCGAACCGTTGGCGTGGTCGCCGCCGTGTTGTTCGCCATGTTGTGGGGAGCGGGGGCGATCTCCGATAAATTCGGCTTACTAACCGCGGTCGGATTTTTGATCGGCGCCGGCGCGTCGTCGCTGGCCGGGTATGTGGGCATGGTCATTGCGGTGCGGGCGAACGTTCGGACGGCGCAGGCTGCCCATCAGGGGATGAATGCGGCGCTGACCGTGGCGTTTCGTGGTGGCGCGGTGACGGGACTCTTGTTGATCGGCTTAGGCTTGCTGGCGATTACGCTCTTCTATGTGGTGGCATCGCAGATCGCAGGGCAGGAGAAGGCGATCCATGCCTTGCTGAGCCTCGGGTTCGGCGGAAGTTTGATTTCTGTGTTTGCCCGTGTGGGCGGTGGTATCTATACGAAAGCGGCGGATGTCGGCGCAGACCTCGTCGGGAAAGTCGAAGCAGGGATTCCAGAGGACGACCCTCGAAATCCGGCCGTCATCGCGGACAACGTGGGTGACAATGTCGGCGACTGCGCCGGTATGGCCGCGGACCTCTTCGAGACCTACGCGGTGACGACGGTGGCGGCGATGGTCACGGCCTTCACGCTGTTCAAGGGAGTCAGCGCTCCAATTCTGTATCCCCTCGCCCTTGGGGGCGTCACGATCTTTGCGACGATCATTGGTATTTTCTTCGTGAAGGTGAGCCCGGGCGGCGGGATCATGTCGGCGCTCTATAAGGGCTTGTTTGTGGCGGGTGGCATTGCCGCGGTGGCGTTCTATCCCGTGACGACGACGATCATGGCGGGTGTGGGTGGCGTGAGCGGGATGCGCTATTACCTCGCCTCGTTGATCGGCTTGGCCGTGACACTTGCACTCGTCTTTATCACCGATTACTACACCTCCAAGAGTTATGCGCCGGTGAAGGCCATTGCCAAGGCCAGTGAAACGGGCCATGCGACCAACATCATCGCCGGCCTCGCGGTGGGGATGGAGTCTACCGCCTTGCCGGTGGTGGTGATCGGGGGCGCGATTCTTTCAAGCTACTGGGTCTGCGGCGGTGCGGCATCGGGAGGCCTGTACGGCGTGGCCACTGCGGCGGTGTCGATGTTGTCGATGGCCGGTATCGTGGTGGCGATTGATGCATTCGGTCCGATCACAGACAACGCAGGCGGTATCGCGGAAATGGCGCATCTGGGCAAAGAGGTCCGCGACATCACCGATCCGTTGGATGCGGTCGGCAACACGACGAAAGCGGTGACCAAGGGTTATGCGATCGGATCGGCTGCCCTCGCAGCGGTGGTGCTGTTCGCCGAATATGCACGTGAGGTGGCAAAGGGAAGTGGGGCGAGCACCTTCGACCTCTCCAATCCTTCCGTGCTGGTCGGACTCTTCTTGGGAGGAATGCTGCCCTTTATCTTTGGGGCCCTCTGTATGAAAGCGGTGGGAGAGGCAGCCGGTCTCGTGGTGGAAGAAGTGCGGCGGCAGTTCCGGACGATCAAAGGGATCATGGAAGGAACCGGCAAGCCGGAATACGGGACCTGCGTGGACATCGTCACGCAGGCGGCGATCAAGAAGATGATGGTGCCGGGATTGATCCCGGTCGTCTCGCCGATTCTGGTCGGCATGATCCTGGGGCCGCAGGCATTGGGTGGCATGCT
>JANOMG010000428.1:0-1696 GCA_031420175.1 Nitrospira sp. | reverse complement strand
ATCGTGAGAGTGGCCGGTGCTCGGGTCGAAGATGCCGTACCGGACCGCTACCTCCAGCTTCCGCGGCACCACGTAATGGCCGAGCATCGCATACCAGCCCGTGGCGCTTCCCACGGTAGAGTTGCCCCCACGAACCTGCTGTTGGCGAACGTATCCCTCCGCCTGGAGGGCCCAGCCTCGATATCTGGCGATGAAATCCATCTCCCACGTCTGGAAGTCGATGATTCCCGCCCCCACCAACCGGCCGTTGCCGGAGACCCCCAGGACCTGGTTCCGGACGGCGGTGATCGGATCCGACAGGTTCACACCGGGATTATAGGCGTAGCCCACGGCGATGGCGACTTGGGGCGCTGTGGAATAGAGGATGTCCCCCTCGCCATAGAGGGGATTCCCCGACACCTTCCACAACAGTCGTCCCACATACATCAACTCGTTGGCGTTCACCCGGGTGCCATCCTGGGCAATCGGGTTGCTGAGCCGGTCTAGGGTGATCCCCATGCCGTTGAAGACGCCGATCGCATAGTTGACCCGGTACTTGTTTTCGTCGCTGAGGAGCGTGATGCCGATGTCACGACGGTTGATGGCGTTGGCCATGAAGGCATTCTGCACGATCATGCGGGTCGTGAACGAAAGGTTGGCGACGGACTGGATCTGGGCGCGGTTGAACCACGTTTTGTACTGGCCGACTACGACGTTGGCATAGGGCACGTGCCAGGAGGCCACGTAGGCGTTTACGAGAGTGAAGCCGCCCGTTGCTATGGGACTCCCTTCCGGACGATCGGCCCCGATGGTCACGTCGTATCGAAAGTTCGGATCGAACGCGTACCCCAAAAACTGCAACCGCATGATTTGGGTACCGAGCGTCGTAGACGACTGAGTGTCCCGCCTCAAGGGTGAACGCCCGTCGGAAACATTATTGTGATCGCCGATGGCGCCCCAGGCTTGGTTGTATTCGCTGTGCACGAATCGAAATTGCATCAGGCCGCGGAGCTTGAGAAAGAACTGATCCCCAGTCTTGATATTGAGCCCTTGGCCATAGTTGATATGAGCCGTTGGAGCCGAGAGGCGCTGCCGCTCCTCGATGATTCGGGTGTCCTTGTCATATTCCTCCTGGGTGATGATGTGTTTTTCCAGGAGATGTTTAAGGCCGGGATCTTCCCTCGTGACATATTCCCACCGCCCGTCTTTCCTCACCAGCTCGCCCTCTTCAACAGCCCAGGCGACTGGAAGCAGACTCGTGAGGGAGCAAGTCAGTCCGAGAACCAAAGGTAGCCGCATGCGCATGGTGTCCATTTCCGTGCCGCCCATGAGCGATCTGTAGGCGGCCGACCGTCGCCGAGCTCCGGATTCCCTCCGCGAACGAGCCGTGGGAGAGATTCGCCTTGAGGCAGCGAATCGCCGCGCGCTTTTATGACTCCGCCGCATTTGAAGCAAGTGGATATCCCACAACAGAGTTCACGGAGCAAATTTTGGACCAAGGAAGCCGCTGCCATCAGCAGTGCGGACACGCATAGTTCGAGCAAGTGCCTTGCCTGTGGCCCACGGGGCTTTGTGCGGATGCTGCATGGACCAAAAGACCCAGCGAAACATTAATATCTGATCTGGTGAAGCGGTACCTTGTGGCTTTTAGGGAAGGGACGTCGACCGAGCAGGCCTGACAACATTGCGGGAGGACTACCGACACAACGCATCGCTG
>JANOMG010000427.1:0-5347 GCA_031420175.1 Nitrospira sp. | reverse complement strand
GCCGACATTCCTCGTACGCTGGGCTATGTCCGGCGAAATCTGCACAAGTATCCGGAGCTCTTCGCGTTACGCACAGAATTAGCCCGCTATGTGCCTGAATTGCAGTGATGAGTGGTGTGTGATCTGTGATTAAGTGGTATGCGGAGGCCAAAGTGATTCCCATCGAGTCTGACCCATCACTCATCACCTATCACCGTTCACGTTCGTTATGAAAGCCATGATCCTCGCAGCGGGCTTAGGTACGCGTCTGAGGCCGCTCACCAACTCGATTCCGAAGCCGCTCCTCCCCATTGCAGGCACGCCCCTCATCGTCTGGAACCTCTTACTTCTCAAACGGCATGGGTTCCGTGATGTCGTCATCAATCTGCATCACCTCGGACCGATGATCGAGCAGGCGCTCGGCAATGGTTCTCGGTATGGGCTCCGGATCATCTATTCGCGCGAGCCGGTGATCCTGGGCACGGGGGGCGCGCTGAAGCAGGCCGAGCCGCATTTTTGCGGTGAGTCGGTGTTGGTGCTCAACGCCGATACCCTCGTCGAGCTCGACCTGGGGGCGTTATGTGCCTTTCACCAACAGCGAGATGCCATGGCCACGTTGGTGTTGCGCGAAGATCCTGAGGCTGCACGGTGGGGTCTTGTAGAGATGGATCAGGATCACCGCATTGTGCGGATCACCGGACGTGGACGCCCAGATCAGGTGCCGATCCAGCCTCGCATGTTTGCGGGAATTCATGTGCTCCGTACGCGGCTCCTGCGAGAGGTGCCGAAGGGCGTGGCGTCGACCATCATCGACCCCTATGTGGCAGCGATTGAGCGGGGAGAAACGGTGTTGGGCTACGATTGTACCGGCTACTGGTCGGATGTAGGAACCCTTGAGCGGTATGCTCAGGCCGAACACGATGCGTCGCTTGGCCTGATTACTCTGTCGGCCAGACAGTTACCCTCCTAGCAGGAGGCTGAAAAGAATGTGGGGTGGCTGGGATGATCCCTGTGCTCGCGCAACGCGCGCCCTCGGAAGGGCCTCGTTGGACGCGCGCAGTTGAGATCATCCCAGCCACCCCTTAGTAAGGTAGTAAAGGATCGCTCATCTGCGGTCTTGCTGGCGGTCTGAGCCTCCTGCGGGAATGTTTTCCTGTTCATGCCTTAGATGTGAGCACGGAAGGTCGAGGGTGCTACAGCTGCCCCTGCTCTTCTTTTGTTTTCTGCTGTTTGACCAACCGAGCGAGATACGTGCGCTGGAGTTTGAGGTGATCTGCGGCTTTTGTCTGATTGCCTTCTGCTTCCTCGATGGCTCGCTCGATGATGTAGCGGCTATGTTGTTCCATCGACTCATGGTACGGGAGTGAGAGATAGGGGAGGGATTCGCCCGGCGAGGTGCGCCCCATGGCATCCAACGACAGCATGTCTGGTTCGATGGTGTCCGACTGGTTCAAGACGACGGCCCGTGCGACGACGTTGTCTAATTCGCGAATATTGCCCGGCCAACTGTGCCGGCCCATGGCGTCCATGGCCGCTGGGCTGAACATCATGCCTGGACGCTTCGCTTCCTTGGCATGTCGGTTCAAGAAGAATTTGGCCAGGGCAGGGACGTCATCGGGCCGTTCTCGAAGCGGGGGCAGGGTGAGGCTGATGACGTTGAGTCGGAAAAAGAGATCCTCGCGAAACTCCCCGGTCTTGACCGCCTGTCGGAGATCCTTGTTCGTGGCGGCGATGATCCGAATATTGACGGACACGAGGCGTGTGCCGCCGACTCGATGAAATTCCCGATCCTGGAGCACGCGCAGCAGTTTGGCCTGCAGCGGGAGCGACATGTCTCCGATCTCGTCCAGGAAGATCGTGCCTCCATCCGCCATCTCCAGTTTGCCCTTCTGCAGGCGATCCGCGCCGGTGAAGGCGCCGCGTTCATGCCCGAAGAGTTCGTTTTCGAGTAACGTTTCCGTGAGGGCCACACAGTTGATGACCACCAGCGGCATGGCCTGACGCGGACTCCATTGGTGGACGGAACGGGCGAAGAGTTCCTTGCCCGTGCCGATCCCCTAGCAGTAAGACGCTGGCATCTGACTTGGCCGCGCGTTGAGCGGACTCCATCACGGTACGGATCTTTGCACTCATGCCCACAATCGAGGCGTAGCGGCTGTCGACTTCAGATTTGAGACAGGCGACCTGCCGTTTGAGAGTCACTCGTTCCAAGGCCTTGTTGATCACGAGGAGGAGGTGGTCCTTGTCCAGCGGCTTGGTCAGAAAGTCGTAGGCGCCGGTTTTCATGGCTTCGACGGCGGCATCGATCGAGGCATGGGCGGTCATGACGATCACCGGGAGATCTTCGGCTGGTCTGACTTTCGGGAGTCGCTTAAGAACTTCAAGGCCGGTCAGGCGGGGCATATCCAGATCGAGCAACATGAGGTGTGGCGCTTCTTGCTCGACCAGTTCAAGCGCCTCGATCCCGTCGCGTGCGATCACGGTTCCATAGTCGGAGGCTTGCAGGCGATCCTCCAGCATCGTGGCAATGTCGGGATCGTCGTCGACGATGAGGATTTTCGCTTTCATCGCGCTCCAGCGTAGGCGAAAGGCATGAGGCAATGGGCGAGTGGCGGAAAGTTCTTATAGCTTCCCGGCCCCTGGCCGCTTGCCCCTCGCCTCTAGCCCTCCATCACGTT
Source organism: Nitrospira sp. (assembly GCA_031420175.1). Taxonomy (GTDB): domain Bacteria; phylum Nitrospirota; class Nitrospiria; order Nitrospirales; family Nitrospiraceae; genus Palsa-1315. The sequence continues at coordinate 2,690 of JANOMG010000427.1, read as the reverse complement.
AATGACCAAACCCGTCAGCGGCTTCGGGAAGAAGTACGTCGATTTGTGCGGCATACGTTCGCCGGCCGTGGCGACAGCTTGTACTTCGCTGACCTTGGTGGCGTTGAGCAGCAAGGCTCCGGTTCCCGTTCCGTTGGCCACCCAATCCAAGGCTTCATGGTCATCCTTCGTATAGAGGATGGCTTCTTGCTCCTGTTGCGTCGGACAGAGTATCGCGACGACGAGTTGTTGGAGGAGTGACACATCGAGCTTGGTGCGAGGAGAGGCTTGCGCGGGCGGACGATGGGCTGGCTTCAGGCTCAGGGTGACGTAGCGGCTGTCTCCCTTCAACGCGAGTCCGAACACCGGCAGGGTCCGTCCATTCGTCCGCATCGCTTCGATAAAGTTCGCGCGCGTGGCCGCCTGCGTGGCCGCGGTGAACGGAAATTCCTGCAGGTCGAACGTGGCGCCCAACATCGATTGCACACGATCATAGGAGGGTAGAGCGGTGGTCGTGACCCGATGTGTCGGGAGCACGGTCAAGCCCGGGTCTTCGAGGGCGGTCAACAGCATCAGCACGCCGTCGAAGGGCTGGAGACCGGCCGGCACCCCGGCCTGTTGCCGGCGGAGTTTTTGATAGTTCAATGCGGTTTCGTAGCGGTGATGGCCGTCTGCAATGAACAGCGGCTTGCTGCGCAGGGACTCGACCGCCTGTGTGACCACGGCTGGATCCGTCACCGTCCAGAGTTGCTGACGGAACCCCACATCGTCGCGAAAATCGATGTGGGCCGGCTTCCCTTTGACCGCTGCTTCCAGCAGGCCCAGGACCGTTCCTTGAGGATCGGAGTAAAGCGACCAAATGGGGCTGAAGTTCGTTTTGCAGGCGTTGAGTAGATTCAGCCGATCGGTCTTGGCGGCCGAGCGGGTATTTTCGTGCGGGTAGATATGTCCCGAATCGAGCGCTTCGAGTTTGACCGTGGTGAGCAATCCTTTCAGGATTTTCGTCGGCGAACCGGCCGCTGCATAGGGGGGCAGGTACTCGATCGTATGGTAGTAGAGGGTCGGCTGCGTATCGCGTTTGAGCGCTCCGGTCGTAAGCCAGTCGCGAAGGGTCGACGCGGCGCGGGTATAACGATTGTGAGTCGGCGCGTCGCCCGGTTGATCGAGCCCGAGTTCCAGGCGAATGATGTTCTGTGGATGGCGATCGTGCAGGGCCTTCTGTCCGGCTGCATCGATGATGTCGTAGGGGGGCGCCACCACCTGTGTGACATCTCCGACAACCGTTGCATCGTATCGCGTGCCGTGAAACGGGATAATCGTCGACATAGCAAAGTCCTCTACTCCGTACGTGGTTGAAGCCATTGCGGCGCAACGGCCAGAAGGGTGGAATCTGTCGCGCTCCGCGGTGCCTTCCAACGCTTCATAGCGTGGGAGAGCGGGAGAAAAGGCTATCGATCACGGGTGACCATATAGTCGGCGGCCACCGAGAGGGCTCGTTTGGCCGTACTGTCTTCGAACTGACTGAGCTCTCGTTGGGCCGCGGTCACAAACGTTCGAGCGCGATCCATGGCATGGGCAATCGAGCCGAACTCTTCCATCAATCGAATGAGCCGACCGAGGTCTTCCTCCGTCAGGGTCCTGGTTTCCATGTGGTCGATGATCATCTGCCGGTCCTGTTCCGAACAATGATGCAGCAGATGCAACAGCGGCAACGTGGCTTTGCCTTGGCGGAGGTCCTGCCCCAGCGTTTTGCCCAACCGTTCGCCATTGGCTGTGTAGTCGAGCGTATCGTCGGCGACTTGGAAGGCCATCCCGAGATATTGGCCGAACCGGAAGAGCGCATCTTGCTGGGACTCTGAGGCGTCCGCGAGAATGGAGCCCATGCGACAGGAGGCGGCAATCAGGCCGGCCGTCTTGTGTTCGACAACTTTAAGATATTCCGATTCCGGCATGGCCGGGTTGCCGTTGTAATAGAGCTGCAGCACTTCGCCCTCCGCCATCTTCTTGCAGGCCTCGGCGAGCACTTCGTTGATCCCCTGGCTCCGGAAGTCGACGATTTGGCAGATGGCTTTGGAATAGAGGTAGTCGCCAACGAGGATGCTGATTTGGTTGCCCCAGATTTTTCGGGCGGTTCGCTGGCCCCGGCGGATATCGGCATCGTCGACCACGTCGTCGTGGAGCAGAGTTGCGGTATGAATAAACTCCACCAGACTGCCGAGTTGGTGATGATCGCGACCGGTGTAGCCGCAGAGACGGGCAGAGAGCAGGAGTAAGAGCGGGCGAATTCGTTTTCCACCGCTGTTCAGGATGTGCGCGGCAACGGTATTGACGAGTGCGACACTGGAATCGAGGTTCGATCGGACCTGGCGCTCCACCCCGTCCAATTCATCGCGGTACGCCTCCCAGACGTCCGCCATGGTGTTGATAGTGGAGGTGATTGGGCCTTGAGGCATGCGGCGGATGGTAGGGCAGGGGGGGAAACAAAGTCAAGCTAACCACCCCTTTGGGGGCGCGCTGGAGGGGTCATCTGCGCCAGAGAGAATCTTGACAGAAGAATCGTGCGTCTATTATGGTGAGCGGAGCTGACATGAACGGAATAAGCCTTGTGAGTGACGGGGTTATCCATCCCGATTGCCTCTCTGGTGTGGCCTCCGTCTAGGACTCGAACCGCCTACATTTTTAACGAGATACGAACGATGAGCATCCCCGGG
>JANOMG010000426.1:0-2828 GCA_031420175.1 Nitrospira sp. | reverse complement strand
GGTCTGTTTCAGCGCCTCGATCTTCAGTGCCGAGCAGCAGGTCACGCGTCCGACCGTGTGGTTCATACCGGCCGCCAGCGCCTCGGTGTTCTGGCCGACGACCAGATCGAGCCGCCACTCGCGGCACAGCCGGTCCCGATAGTCGATCAATTCAGGCATCTCGTAGCCCGTATCGATATGCACCAACGAAAACGGCACATGCCCGAAGAAGGCCTTGCGCGCGAGCCACAACAAGACCGTCGAGTCCTTACCCATCGACCAGAGCATGGCCAACTGCTCGAAGTGCTTGTACGCCTCGCGGAGGACATAGACGCTCTGGTCTTCGAGGGCGCGAAGATGTTGCATAGGATTCCTCCAGTCATACGGCGTATTCAATAGGCTGCGGGACCGGACAGCGGGCGATTGGAGACAAGATCCAGCAGATGAAGGCTGTCGAACTGCGCCGCGGTTGGCCCGAACGTGACCAGTCCGACCACACCGTCTTCCGGGAGCACCACGTCGGCGACGGCGGCAACTGGGGCTCCATCGACGAACACGCTGAGCCGTCCGCGATCGAGATGAATGAAATTGATCCGTTGAACCCGCAGGCTGTGCCAGGGGCGTTGGGCCAGCTTGACCGTGATTTCCCCCAGCACCGTCGTGCGGCCGTCGGCCACTCGCCGCGTGGTCAGCTTGCCGGTCGAGGGATTGAGCGTCACCGCATAGAAATTCCGGTTGTCACGCACGGCCAGCGCGAGTCCGGCCTCGCCCCCGCCGTCCGGCGATAGGTCCTGCACCTGCACGGTGATATCCGGATAGGTGGTATGGATGCGGTCAGCCAGTAGGAGATGGGCGCAATCATCTGTCGCACAAGGACGATCCTGGACGACCAGTTTGCCCGACGTGGGTGTCTGGTTGTCCGAGAGAACATGCCAGCCGGAAGGCTCTGCTCCAGGCGTACTCAGGGCCACGAATCCCACGGGTAGTGTATCGAGAGTATCCTGGTCGAAGTTCCACTGCCACACGATATCTTGCCGCGGCGGTTGGGCATGGATTTCGACGTTGCGCACGTCCGCGGCACGATCCGTCGTGGGCAGCATCACCTCTGTGCCGCCAGGCACCAAGGCCTTCACCATGTCGTTCCCGACGAGATGGGGCCAGACGCCGGCAACGCCGCCGACGCGATCGTGCCAGATTTTCACGGTCTGTAATCGTTCCTGCAGACGCGCCGGCTCGCGCGGCACACGCAGGGCTTCCACCAGGACCAGCGCATACGCGGCCACGAGCTTGTCCACGGGAGTCTCCACCTGGTTCAACGCCTGCTCGGCCTCTTGGCGGGCCTCCTCCAGCCATGGATGGCCGTATCGCCGTTCCCAGGAGAGCCACTGAATCCGGTCCCAGGCGAGTTCGGATAACAGCCGTCCGTGCAGGGGTTCTCCGGGGGCGGCGTTTTTCAGCAGGGCTTCATGCATCGCGAGCGCGGAGGGGGCATCGTTGTTCCATCGATAGAGCGCACCGAGTTGCCGGCGCCCTTCGAGAGTCGCCTGTCCGCTGGCCGTCACACGTTCAAACGAGTCGATGGTCTGATAGAAGGCCTCCGCCGCCGTGGAGTGCCCCGTTGCGACCTCGGTGAGCTCCTGGCGCCAGGTCTGCGCCTGAAGGTTCCAGTACAGCTCGGCTAGCTTCGCGGCCACCGACTCATCCGGTCCCTGGATACCGCTCTTGGCCAGTCCTTCGCGGAGAAACGTCTGGAGCCGATCGTCGGCAATGACGGTGTGCAGCGCCGGATCGGCTGGATCGATCAGCGTGAGCCTGGTCAGCAGCCGCGTCCGCTCGGACGCGCGCGGCATCTGTTCGGCGCGGGCCAGCCCGGCGGCAAAGGCTTGGTTCGCGTCCTTCCGATCCCACCAGCGAGCGGAACCCAGGACAAGCCCGCCGGCCCCCAGGCGATTCTTCACCTCTTCATTCTGCCGCCCACCGGGATCGCTTGTTTGCGGAAGACGCCCATAATGAATGCCGACCTGCACCGGCGCACCGGGGAGAGCCTCGTTGACGATTGCCTGATCGACCGGATAGCCCAGCTTTCGCAATCCCGAGACCACTACGAAGCGGACCGTCACCTCCTTGACCGGACCGTACCGGCGCAGGACGCCGCTGGCCCACCATACCTCTCCAGGGCGCAGCGCGAGAGGAGCCGTCAGAGGATCCGGGTAGGATACCCGGACCTCGACGGTATGGCCGGAAACCTTCACCGGCTCTTGGCCGGTGAGATTTTGGAAGGCGAACGGCCTGACAGGTGAGACGTTGAGGACCTCAAGGGCGGGGCCTGGTCCCCCCTCGTCGCCGATCACGGCAGGGGAGACGACGACCGCCGGCATATAGTCCTTCCAGTAATCGGCATGGCGATGCGTTTCGGACAGCAAGCCCAAACCGACACCGCGACCCACCGCCCCGAAGATTCCGGTTTCCGGTTGATCCTGGACCAATTCCCGATGGACCTTCAGCGTACCGTCCCAGCAGGCCCTGTCGGTCTGCTCAGATGTGCCTCGTTGGCGCCTGAGTGCCAAACAACCCAGATCGAGCGCAGCCCACTCTGTCACCCGGTTACCGGCGAGCGCCGCACCATACTGCGACACCATGCGAGCCGAGCCGCTCTGTCCGGACGTGGCCGGCTTGGTCCCGGCGGCAGCCGCTCCGTCGTGAGCCAATGTCGGCCCGACCATCGCCAGCATTACGAACAGCCACTTCGTCAGACGATTGTACGTTCCCATAGTGCCTCTCTGTTCCTTCTTCATGGAGCGAGTGGATACTCCGGTTGTCCCCCATGCGGATAGGTCCGCTTGCATCGC
>JANOMG010000425.1:0-3696 GCA_031420175.1 Nitrospira sp. | reverse complement strand
AGACAAGATCGATATCGCAGAGGTCACGATCGACCAGGTGTCGGTCGTGAAGGACGGAGCGGTTCTTCAGCGTTTTCAAGAACTCGAGATTGAACAGGTCAACGGGAAGGACGACGTGCTATCTGACCTCGAACGGCAGCTCCGTCGAGCGGGAGCCCAAGATCATGACGGGCGCCCCAAGCTCTTTCGCGCGCTCTCCCTTCCTGCGCCCAGTCCTGAGCCACTACCGGCAGAAGATGCGCCGGTGCTGGATCATGTAAAGCGGGCCCTCGCACGTCATGTCCGATGGCTGCTCGCGCATGATCCTGGTGCCCGGCTAGGAAGGGAGCCGGAAAGCCTGCACCAAATGCGCGTGGCCACGAGACAACTGCGTGTTGTCCTGCGCACCGCCAGGCCCCTACTTCTTCCTGCATGGGCAGACTCGCTGCACGACGAGCTGCGCTGGCTTGGCCAACTGCTGGGGCCGGCTCGCGATCTCGATGCCCAACTCGCCTATTTTCGTGAAGAATGTACGGCACTCGATGCACGAGACCGCCGACCGCTGGCACCCTTCATCGCCCACCTGGAAGTCCAGAGAAACCATGCCCAAGACGTCCTGCTGAGCGAGTTAAAGCGTGTACGATATCTCGACCTCATCAGGCAACTCCAGGATGCGACGGTGAATCCAACCGCCGTCGAATCTGCCTTGACCTTGCACGACCTCGCTACAGGCACGTTCAAGAAACTGCGGAAGGTGCTTCGCCAGGCAGGTACTTCACCCACCAGTGCCACAATCCACGAGATCAGGATCAAAACTAAACGGGCCCGCTACGCAGCGGAACTGGCGGCACCGGTCGTCGGCAAACCGGCTACCCGCTTCATCAAAAAAGCGCGGGTCGTGCAGGATGTCCTCGGCATACACCAGGATGCCATTCAAGCCGAAGCGCATGTCCGGGCGTTCCTCAAGCAATCCACGAATGTGCGGGCCGCCTTCGTTGCCGGGCGCATGGTCGAACGTCAGCGAGAGCGTCGTGCAAAGGCGATCAAAGAGATGCGGACGCTCTGGAAAGGACTGTTGAAGCGAGGGGAAAACGCTTGGGGATAAGAAGACATACTGAGGAGAACGCTAAATAGTGCGTACTACAGCATCAATGGTTCCTGCTCCCTCCGGGAGAAGAACAGGATGAGGGCTGTTTTAGCGGGAATTCCCCTCGCCCTTGTACTCTCCTGGATGGAGCGGAGGCACACAATACGCACTATTTGACGGTCGGATCAGTATGTGCAAAGTGTTTTCCCCGCGAGTGCCGAGGGTCGGCACAGACTTCGGCTCTCAGGAACAATCACCACAGCCATGAGTCGTTGACAATCGAGACTAGGCCCATGCCTCCTGGTCACGAGAAAAGCCTGCCAAGAACTCGAAAACATTCGATCACGTCGAGTACGCGTTCTCTTGACAGTGCCTCACGCAGTTGTTAGGTTTTCGCTCACGAATGTCGGGATAAGTTGGCAGACCGATATTTTCAGGCTGGCGTAGCTCAATGGCAGAGCAGCGGTTTTGTAAACCGCAGGTTGGGGGTTCAATTCCTCTCGCCAGCTCCATAAATTCCGCTGACGATTCGATCGCTTTCCACCTAACAGATCCCCTACATTCCACTCACAATTGAGCTGCTGTCATCGGGACTGTCGATGGCTGGGTGGCTCGTGGACGGTTCGATTCCGTCGAATCGTTCAGCGCGTGGAATACCGGCAAAATCTCACCGAGACGCGACAGACCGACCTAGCGTTCGGCTTCCGTGAGATGGCCTTCCTCTTCCAGCTCTTCAAGATCGGCTTCCGCTTTCGCCTTCGTGGTTGAGGGATGCAGGCCATATTTCTTCAGCATTTTGTAAAAATCTGCCCGATAGCGACCGGCAAATTGGGCGGCGCGTGAGATATTGCCACCGGTGAGTTGCAGCACGTTCTTGAGGTAGGTCTTCTCGAACTCTTCCTTGGCTTCGGTCAGCGGCTTCAGCGGCGCGTCCGGTGACATGCCCATCGAAGGCAGAAGGTCTGGAGTAATCATGTCCTGGCGCGTCATCACGGAGGCCTTTTCGATGGCATTCTCCAGCTCGCGGACATTGCCAGGCCAGGGATGTATGAGCAGCCGATTGAGCGCGGCCGGTGTGAAACCGCGCAAATCTTTATTGGCCCGTTTCGCACTCGCGGTCAGAAAGTGTTGGGCCAACAAGGGGATATCATCCCGACGGTCTCGCAGTGGCGGGATAAACAACGGAACGACGGAGATGCGGTAAAAGAGATCGTTCCGGAATGAGCCATTTTTGACTGCTTCGCCAAGGTCTTTATTGGTGGCGGCAATAATCCGCACATCCACTTTCGTTGTCGTTTCAGAGCCCACTTCGCGGACTTCCCGTTCCTGTACAGCCCGCAAGAGTTTGACCTGCATCGAGAGAGGCATTTCGCCGATCTCGTCGAGAAAGAGGGTGCCGCCGTTGGCGCATTGAAAGAGGCCTCGCTTGGCGCCATGGGCGCTGGTAAACGCGCCGCGCACGTGGCCGAAGAGTTCTGACTCGAAGAGTGCTTCGGGAATGGCCGCGCAATTAAGCGCAATAAAGGGCCCTTTGTTCCGACGGCTATTCGAATGGATGACGCGGGCGAAGACTTCTTTGCCTGTCCCCGTTTCTCCAAAGAGAAGAATGGTGGCATCGGAATCTGCCACCTGCACCACTTGTTGAAGCAAACGCTGCATCGCAGGACTCCGTGCGACGATGTTTTCTATGCCATACAATTCGTTGACGAGCGACTTCAGGCGTTGGATTTCCCCTCGCATCCGTTGCGGCGAAAGCCCCTCTTCGATCTTGGCCTTGAGTTCCTTGTCATCGAACGGTTTGGTGAGATATCCAAAGGCCCCGCGCTGCATGGCCTCCACGGCATTGGGAATGCTGCCATGGGCCGTCAGGATGATGACCGGAAGACCTGGCTGCATTCGCAACAATTCCTCCGTCACATCTAACCCGTCTTCGTTACCCAGTCGGAGGTCGGTAATGACCAGGTCGAACCGGTTATTTTTAGCTGCCGTGATCGCGTCACGCCCACTGGTGCAGCCGGTCACGGCAAAACCCATAGCGGTCAACCGCATCTTCACGAGATGCAGGAGGCCCTCTTCGTCGTCGACTACGAGAATATGTTCTTTTTCCATGGCACTCCTTCTACGGTATCGTCTGTTCCGGCACAGTCGGAGGCGGTGCAACCGTCGATGGGGGACGAATCGGACGAACTTTATCTCGCATTTCCTGGTCGATACGCTTCAACGCCTCTAATTGACTCGTCAATTCTTCTATCTTCTTATCCCGATCCGTCAATTGCTTTTGTATGGATGACAGGATGCCCGTATCGGTCGAACCTCTTGTGGTGTCCCGCTTGCCGCTGACGGCGTCCATCTTCCGTTCGAGCTCGGCTAAATCACGCTGGAGGCTTTCCAAGGATTGGGCATCGACTTCCTTCATAGCCCGCAATTGCTGGATGACCAACTCTCTATCAAGCAAGTCTCGCACCAGACGATCAGAGGCTTGAGCCAGAATGAGCTGACTCTCAGAAATGGCCGGGGCCGCCATGACCGATTGCATCCAAGATTGCTCAACGGGAGCAGCACGATGCTGGAGCAGTTGTACCCAAACCTTACTGGAGGAGGCCAGGTGGCTCTTGGGCGCGGCGGCGATC
>JANOMG010000424.1:0-2625 GCA_031420175.1 Nitrospira sp. | reverse complement strand
CAGTACGCCGTTTCCGTTGCGTCCGCCGCAGCCGCTTCCTCAACGAACGAAGCGCTTCGTCCTCTTTAGGATTTTCGTGGCCGGTTAATTTCTCCGCCACCTTCTTTTTCAGTCTGGTTTCGTCCGATTCAGTCGCCGTTTTCTTCGCCATCCGGATTCGGGCCTCCATGTATACCAAATTAATCTAACATTATTTCCCGGCTCCCACCGGGAGTTGGCAGTCTAGTAGAGAGCTTCACACCCTGTCAACCGGCGGTTCGGCCAACAGGCGACAGACCTAGGAAATGACGACCGTCGCCACCTCGGTATGGTCGGTATGATCGGCTGTCTGTAGCCCCGTCAACCGGCGCGCACGCCGCGAGACCCAGATATCGCCAGGAGAAAGCCGAACAGGATAGACGAGGAGAGGGTCCGACTGGCCCCACGGTGATGCAGGGAATGCCAGCGCCCCCGAACCGAGTTGCTCTCGCCCAAGAAGGAACGAAGTCGAGACCATCTCCATCGCCTCTGAAGAGAGCAATGCCACTGGTCGGCGTTCTCCAACCAGCTGGACCCGGACTACGGAGAGTCCCCCTGCCAGCATCCCTATCCGAGCTGCGGCGCCTCGTGAAAGATCGAGGATCCGACCATTGACATAGGGGCCCCGGTCCGTAATCCGAACATGAACATGCTTCCCGTTCACTAAGTTCACCACCCGGACCACACTGCCGAGCGGAAGGGTCCGATGGGCAGCGGTCAGGCCATCCATGTCGAACAGTTCCCCGTTCGCCGCTTGCTTGCCATGAAACGACTCGCCATACCAGGACGCCACTCCACGATCTTCAACCCCCACGTCCAAGTGCGACACCCCCGTAGGAACCCACGAGCAGGCCCCCAGAAGCATCCCCAGGCTAAGACTCAACGCCCCCAACAACTGCCGGCTATTTCCACACATGTGATCGATCATCGAAGACCTCATATTCCAGGTTGAACCAACTGTCCCACAGACCCTGGCCTGTGCACCCTCACAGTACGGTCCAACCGGCAGTCCAACAATACCGAGAGCGTAGCCCCACCCCCTACCTTTGGATGAATAAGGAAAGAAGGAAATCGAAGAAAAATTGTTCAAAAAAGAACCGATGCCCAAGCTTTGGGGGCTAAATGCCTCTACCCATATAGAAGAAAATACGTGCGACAGTCAACCCACAATCGGCCCGAACTAGGATGGATTAATGTGACCGTACCTGGAAATTGGATACAACCCTTCGAATCGAAACCACCGCCCCCCGTCAGGACATCACAGGTTGTTTGGCTGGCGAGGTAAACCCGAAACGTTATTGAACCTGGATGACCTGAGCAAATACCCCATCCCGCTGTTTCACATAGGTCAGCCACACCGTCTCACCCACTCGGATGGTCTGAAGCCCGACCCGCTTCCCCTTTCGGGTAACCTTGGTTTGACCTGTCACCTTGGCCCCCACGGTCATATCGTTATGCTTACTCAAGGGTGTCTTGACGACAATCGTGTGCGGAGTCTGTGCGACGTTTACCGCCGTGACCTGGCCACGAACCCGATAGCTGCGCCCATCGGCTGCCCTACCCTCAGGCGGAAGACAGACGAACAGCACCAGCGCAACGACTGCGAATAGTCCCCTCACGCGTATCGCACCCAGGTCATGGTTCGATCCCCTCTGCAAGCTGATCCATGCGAGCGCGGACTCTAGCAGGAAGGAGAAAACGTGTAAAGTTGCGCGCGGCAGGAACACGATATTGACTGCCCCAATCCGACTGAGTAAGATGCCGACCTGTTGCCTGTTCGGTTGCGAATGCACAACCTGCCGGCTGTGCGCCCCAAACTCACACGATCCAAGTCAGCGCGTATGATTGAAGTCCAACAGATCACGAAGCGGTATGGGCACCATACCGCGATCGATCGTGTCAGTTTTTCTGTCGCAAAAGGCGAGGTGTTGGCGTTCCTGGGTCCCAATGGGGCAGGGAAAACGACCACCATGCGCATCCTGACCTGCTTCATGCCGGCCACCGAGGGCACGGCACGAGTGGCAGGATTCGACTGTGCTGACCAGCCGCTCGAAGTGAAACGACGGATCGGGTACTTGCCGGAGACCCCCCCCGTCTACCTCGAATTGACCGTCACAGAATATCTTCAGTTTGTAGGCCGCCTCCGTGGTCTGACCGGAAAAACGCTCACCTCGTCCATGCAACGCGAAATCGAGCGGCTCGGACTGGGCACGGTGCAGCACCGGCTCATCGGAAATCTGTCGCGCGGATACCGCCAGCGCGTCGGCTTGGCCCAAGCGTTGCTCCATGATCCGCAGGTTTTAATCCTGGACGAGCCAACCGTCGGACTAGACCCGAAACAAATCATCGAGATCAGGGAGTTGATCAAGAATCTGGCCGGCTCTCATTCCGTGATTCTCAGCACCCACATTCTCCCCGAAGCCACCGCCGTGTGCCAGCGCGTCGTCATCATCAGCGGCGGACGGATCGTGGCCGAAGACACGCCGGACCAACTCTCTGCGCGGTTACGCCAGTCGGAGAAAATCTCTCTCACGCTCAAATCTCCCGCTGCGGATACCGACAGCCGCCTGAAGGCCGTCCAAGGGGACCAGAACGTGTTTGCAAGCG
>JANOMG010000423.1:0-1951 GCA_031420175.1 Nitrospira sp. | reverse complement strand
CGTCGTCAATGAGGCAACCAGGTTGCCCTGCATGTCGGTGACGTACAACATCTTGGTGGCAGCCCGGACCACTTGCGGGATCAGTTGATCGGCTTCGCTGTGGGCTCCCGCGAAATATTCCTGAATGAGGCCGGCCATTCTGCTTCCCGTGATAGCCTGGACTGCCGCGGGATCTTTGGCCTCCCAACCTCCCTTAAGCCTGTCCACCGCGAGGCGACGATCGTCTTCCGTCATGTCCGTCAGGGCATCGCGCCGTCGCTCAAGTTCACGGATAATCGAAGGGTCTGTCGCAATCCGTGATGTCCGTGCGACTTCATCTGACATCAAGAGATCGACTTTTCGTGCCGTCTCCTCCGCAAGAGCCTTGAAGCTTTCGCCGTTGACGACCTGGATCTCGCGAGAGCCTTGCCAAAAGGCGAGGCCGAGACCCACCATGAGGGGAACTACCCCCACCAGCAACATGGACAGAATGAGTTTGTGTTGGAGCCCCCACCTCGTTTCAGCGCGAGACGGGGGGCGTGTGGGATTCATGACAGACATCCTTGTCCGGCCGGCTCGGCGTTGGGGAAGGTCAAGGTAAAGGTGGTTCCCCTATCGATCTTGCTCTCGATCGCAATCACACCGTGCATTCTATCGACGATGGTTTTGACGTTATAGAGTCCCAGCCCCGTGCCTTTACCAGGGGCTTTCGTCGTGAAAAATGGCTCGAAAATATCAGAGATTTTATCCGGGGCGATGCCGCATCCCGTATCGGAGATCCGGACGTCGACCTGTCCGTCAAGGACGTGGGTCTCAAGTGTTAATGTGCCGCCAGCCTGCTCCATAGCATGAACCGCATTCGTGATGAGATTGACGAGAACGTGTAGGAACTCATCCGGATTGCCTTTGACGACGGCGCCGGGTTGGTAACGTGTGATCATCTCGATATCGTGGAAACTGGACGCGTAGCGCGCGATTTTCAGCGCTTCGTCGAGCTTTCCGTTCACAGACACCGACACATCCTCGTGGGGAGACGCGCGCCGTGCGTAGCTGGTGAGGTCCCGACAGATAGCACTCGTCCGTTTCACGGCTTCAACAATGTCTAAGGCCTGTTCGTGGACGACGGCCAAGTCGCGTTCTTCTGCGAGGTTTTCCGCCAGGCCCAGAATGAGTTGCAGGGGGTTGTTGATATCATGCGCAATTCCCGCAGCGAATGAGCCGATTCCCGCAAGCTTCTCCGCCTGGAGCAGTTCAGCTTCGAGCTTGGATTCGTGCTGGACCAGCTGCCACAGCAGCCGGGAGGCTGATCCACTGAGGAGGTCTGCGGTGGGAGGTTTGTGGGCATGCAGATACGTTGCTATCGCTGGATTGCCTGTGACATCCATGATCAGGCTCACGCCATGGTTGCTGATCAGGTCTGGCACATCGGTGGTGACGGGAATCCGAAGCTCCCGCGCGCGTTGCAGCCCTGGCGCAGCTGGATCACGGTCTGCAATGCCGACGATCTCAATCGATGGGATTTGGTGCAGCAGATCTAACAGCGCGCGGCCGCCGCGACCTGCCCCCAGAATGGCGACCTTGGTAGGGTCGGAATGTTCCATTCAGGCGGTCTCCCTATGGCAGAGTTGGAACTCTTGTGCCGAGGAGGGCAAGGAGGGGAATACCTCTCCTCGGCACAGAGGGGGGTAGAGGCTCATGGTTACAGCCGCGCAAGCTCCCGCTGTTCCATGGCCCGTGCAACGGCTGATCTCAGTTTCTCACCTTCGACCGGTTTGACGAGATAATCTACCACGCCTTGCCGGAGGAAGGAGGTCGCCATATCGGTATCCGGGAAGCCGGTCAGCACGATGAGCGGGACATGCGGGTAGTTGCTCCGGAAGTAGGCGATGGCTTCGGCTCCATTCACTTTAGGCATGCGGATATCGCAAATCATCACATCCAGCATGAGCCGGTTCTCACCGCTGTTGATCGT
>JANOMG010000422.1:0-2409 GCA_031420175.1 Nitrospira sp. | reverse complement strand
CTCAGCCGCTTTCAATCGTGCCCCTTGACGGCGACCGAACCAGCGGATGTTCGAAAAGTACGGTGAGAGCATCCCGCGAAACTCTTCCTGGTTGTACTCCCGCACGTGGTAGGGATCTTCCGGCTTGTCGACGATACTGTTCCCGTGAGGCGTAAAAATGACGAGTATGCCCGTCTTGCGCAAAACACGTGCAACCTCAGCCACGAACCGCCGGTCGTCCACGATATGTTCGATGGTGTCTTGCGACAGGATACAGTCGAAGGATTCGTCCAGAAAACCGAGCGCACAACCATCCATCGCCAAAAACGACGCGCCGGAATGGCCGTAGCGGGCACGGTTACTGGCGACGATCTGAGGGGCACAGTCCACCCCGACAACTCGACCGGCCTTTCCGCTCAGATAGTCGGACCCGTAGCCCGTCCCACAGGCAAGATCGAGCACTCGCAACCGATCCAGTCCTGGAATCTGCCTGGCTGCCCAGACATAGCCTGATAAGTTCACGATATGTTGCGTATCGGTGGGATAGGCTTCGCGGCGCTCCATACGATCGTCTTTCCTCTCTACCTGTGCGGTGCTGATGAATAGGCCAGCACCTGCTCGACCGGCTGCGGTCTGCCCCACAATCGGCGGATGACCGCCACATAACTCTGGATCCTCAGGCGCCGCGTCTCGGACGCACACCTCAGCGACTGCACCAATCGCCACCCGATGCCGCCCGCAATCCACCCCTTCATGAGCCAGCGTTTGACCGGAGAAAAATGCTTCTCCACATATCGGATACGGCTGAACTCCCACACAAGCTGCAAGTGATCACGATCTCGGCCACTGCTCCGTCCAATCAGGTGCACGATGGCAGCCTCAGCGAGATGCCGCACGCGATATCCCTCATGGCGCAGGCGTCGGCACAGATCGGTGTCTTCGAAATACATAAAGAATGATTCGTCCAATCCCCCCAACTGCTCGAACAGCAATCGCCGGACCATCAAGCAGGCCCCATTCGCCCAATCGACATCTTGAGATGTTGAACAATCGACTGCCTGTGTCGCCGCGGCAGCCGCTTGCATAGACGGGGCGACTCGATGGAACAGGGTCGAGTAGAACAGGTGGTCGCGAATAGAGGGAAAGGGGAAACAGGTTTGGTTCAAATGTCCCTCTCCTGTCCACTGTGTACAACTGACCGCCCCAACGTCAGGATGATCGTCCAGGTACCTGACCATAGTCGCCAGCGCGTGATCCCTGACAAGCGTGTCGCTGTTGAGCAGGAGCACATGCCTCCCGCGACTCACCGCTCCAGCTTGATTCACCGCCTTGGCAAATCCCCGATTGTCAGGATTCGCCATGATCGTGATGGCAGGATAGGTCTCTCTCACTGCAGATACCGTTCCGTCGCGTGAATCGTTGTCGACGACGATCACTTCAAACCTGATTCCAGACGTGTGGGCATGGAGAGAACGAAGACAATCCAGAAGTAGATCCTTCGTGTTGTAACTCACAATGGCAATGGACAGATCGATCATCGCATCATCCATCCGTCAGCGATGCTCCCAGAGAACCTTCATTCGTGGGACCTCTACCATCCAGAGATAGCCACTATAGAGTCCACCTGCACCCAGACAGGCAGCGGCTAATACCCATGAGGATGGCGTGGCGGAGGTGGCCCCAGACATCAGAAGAATCGCTCCGGCAAGGGCCCCTCCAATGAGGCAGGCTCTCCCAGTCGACCAGTACACGGCGTCCACTGCCGTACCAATCAGATCTCTCGTCCCGATCCCTTGTAACAGGAGTCCCACCAGGTAACTGGCGACCAGCGCAGCAGCGGCGCCAGTGAGACCAAACCTCATGGTGAGTGGCACAATCGCCAACGCGTAAAAGAGACATTGCCCGATCCAGCTCTTCATCTGAAGATCCGGCCGATTCGCCCCATAATGCAGGGCGGTCATGACGCTCGAGTACCCCGCGCAGACCGCATACAGGCACAGCACCCTCAGAGGGTCGACGATGGCAAGCCACTGGGGACCGAATGCCAAGGGCACAATCACCGGGGCGAACACCGCTACTACAGCGGCCAATGGAATAAACATGAATCCCACCAGCCCCATTTGCAGTTCGAAGACACGGATCACCCCTGGTCGATCCCGCTGAAGCCACGCATAGGTGGGCATGCTGATCTGATGGATCAACACGGTGGCCCGTACGCCCAACAACAGTGGAATCGCTAACGCGATCTGATAGAGACCCAGCGAATCCTGTCCGAGGATACGGCCGATAATCAGCTCGCCCCCGCTCATGACCACGAAGATACAGAGCGTCGTGACGTTCAGATGTTTGCCGTAGCCCCAAAAGTACTCCCGTGCAGGACTATAGAGCGAGAGACGCGGCTTGAACGGTGCTACCCAGAACGACAGGATG
>JANOMG010000421.1:0-9215 GCA_031420175.1 Nitrospira sp. | reverse complement strand
CCAGAGGCATACCGGGATCTGCGTTGAGTAGAACAATTGACCGGGCAGCGCCACCATACAATCCACCAGGTCGGCCTCAATGATGGCCTTGCGGATCGCGCCCTCGCCCGACTGGTTAGACGACATTGAGCCATTGGCGAGGACGAAGCCTGCGAGCCCGGTGGGTGCGAGGTGATGAATGAAGTGTTGCACCCAGGCATAGTTGGCGTTGCCTGCGGGCGGCACGCCGTAGACCCAGCGTTTGTCGTCCTTCAGCAGCTCGCCGCGCCAGTCACTGTCGTTGAAGGGCGGGTTGGCCAGCACGTAGTCGGCCTTCAAATCAGGATGCGCGTCATGGTGGAAGGTATCACCGTGGCCGATCTGCGCGTCGATGCCGCGAATCGCGAGGTTCATCTTGGCCAGGCGCCAGGTAGTGTAGTTGGACTCCTGGCCGTAGATGGATATGTCGCCGAGCTTGCCGCTGTGGGCCTCGATGAACTTCTCGCTGCTGACGAACATGCCCCCCGAGCCGCAGCAGGGGTCATAGACGCGGCCCCTGAAGGGCGCGAGCATCTCGACGAGCACGCGCACCACGCTGGAGGGGGTGTAAAATTGGCCGCCGCTCTTGCCTTCGGCGCTAGCGAAGCGGGAGAGAAAATATTCATAGACGCGGCCCAACAGGTCAACCGCTCTGCGATTGGCCTGTCCCTCACCTGGCCTTCGGCCACCCTCTCCCACTGGGAGAGGGGTTGGGAGTGAGGGTTGACGCATGTCAATGTCGCTGACTAAATTAATGATCTGTCCGAGTCGTATCTTGTCGAGGCCTACTCGTCCGAAGTCTTTCGGCAGCACGGTCTTGAGGGAGGGGTTGTCGCGTTCGATCGCGGCCATCGCATCATCGACAAGCGTGCCAATGGTCGGCTGCGGGGCCTTCGCCTTGAGATAGGACCAGCGCGCCTCCTTCGGCACCCAAAAAATATTGGCGGCTTTGTATTCGTCGGGATCTTCAGGGTCAGCGCCCTTCTTGCGCTGCGTTTCGAGCTCGGCATGCTTCGCCTCGAAGGCATCAGAGATGTACTTGAGGAAGATCAGGCCCAGGACGACGTGCTTGTACTCCGCCGCATCCATATTGTTGCGGAGGCCGTCGGCCATCTGCCACAGCTTGGCCTCGAAGCCGAGATTGGCACCGGTCTCTGCCTTCGATGCTGTCTTTCCCCTAGGCGCCATTGATCGTGCTAATCCTCCCCACGTGCAAGCGAAAATCCATCTCCGCAATTGCGCCGCAGGATACCCCTTTCCCCATGGGAAAGCACCCCGCCTTCATGGGGGGAAATGCACGTATTGATTAGGGAGAAACGGTGCTCCCAGGCCAGAAATCCGTCGGGCTGCGGATTGGAACCGGTTGGCTCCCTGTCAAGAGCTTTATTCTGGAAGTTCTATTCGATCGGCAACGGACTGTATTTTCGCTGAGGAAGAAGGAAGTCTGGGGTGGTGTGAGGAAGGGGTCTGCGCCTCGCACCCATGCCAAACGCTTGTTGGCAATCGCCCGGTTCTGGCGTAAGGTTTGACCACCGTCATTGCCTATTCTTCACCTCTTCCCTATGACGCCACTTGATCCAACATCACTTACGCCCCTCGCACGCAAATACATCTGGTGGATGACACCGGATGTCGCGGTCACCATGCCGGCGCGCGTCGTGGCCCAGGTGATGAATATCGGCGATTACGATGATGTGCAGGCGCTGGCCACATTGGCAGGGGACGACTGTCTCCGTACGGTGTTAGCGCATGCAGAAATGGGTCAGTTCACACCCCGCTCATGGGCCTATTGGCCCTATCGCCTGGAGCTGGCTACGCCGGGTCATGTGCCCGCTATGCCCACGCGGACATTCGCATGATCCGCACCTTCACGCCCCGCCTGGAGATCTTGCCGGCTTCGCAGCGACAGTTGTGGCCCGCGCTCCGTCCGGCACCGCGGATGGGGTTTGTGCTCTACGGCGGGACGGCGATTGCTTTGCGGCTCGGGCACCGTGCTTCGGTCGATTTCGATTTCTTCACGGACCAGCCGTTGAATCGGGCCGCACTGTCTGCGTCCTTTCCGTTTCTTCATTGGGCCACACTCCTTCAAGACACGCCCGATACCCTGACGGCCCTCGCCCTTCCGAGTACCCCGAATGATCAACACGTGAAGGTCTCTTTCTTTGGCACGCTGTCGTGTGGGCGGGTGGGTGAGCCGGAGTTATCGGCTGATGGGATGCTGCAGGTTGCGGCGCTCGATGATGTGATGGCCACAAAATTGAACGTGATCTTGCAACGGATCGAGGCCAAAGACTATCAAGACATTGCCGCGATGATCCGCGCCGGAATCAGCCTTTCACACGGGCTTGCCAGTGTCCGCGCCCTGTATGGGCCTGCCTTTCAGCCCAGCGAAAGTTTGAAAGCCCTGGTGTATTTTGAGGGAGGAGATCTTCATCGTCTCACGGACGAAGAACGGACGCTGCTCATTGAGGCCGCCAGTTCTGTGCATGGACTGCCGACGGTTCAGATCCGAGGGTCTGCGCTGGCCCTCTCCGAGGTCCCATAAGCCTCCCGTGCATACATTCTCGTTGACGCAGGCCGCACGAGGGGCACCTGCCTCGCACGCACTGGCACAGTACCGGAAACTTCTCAATCCGCTTTGGCTATCGAGCCTTACGCAACCCGATCAGTACTTGCTGGATGCCGGATGCAACCGGGCAGTACGACCACACCCATTGCCACGCAAGAAAGGAAGGTGCAGTCATTGAGGAAACGTGGTGTGGACTACAACCTATGCAGCATGTGCCATTTTTCAGACCACGCAAAAGGGGAACCATCCTTTCGGATGGTTCCCCTGTATCCGAACGTGATCTCGCGTGTCTTACCGCTTACGATTCACATGTCCTGTGCGTCACGCCTGCCCTGCCACCAGTTCCTGGCGGGCCAAGGAAGGCTACGATCACACAGGGAAACATCGCCGACCCGCTCTCGTTTCTTGACTAATTCCCCCCTGCGAGCGGCGACATGTTGATCCCTATCCGCTCGAGGCCCATGATCACGGTGAGAGCGGCGGGCGAATGTTGCACGATTTCTTTCTGTACTTCGATTCGGCGTAAGTCTACGAACTCCGGTGCGGTCAGTCCCAACGATTCGCGGTAGGCCCGATCGGCGATGCCGCGCTGTTTCTCTGCTTTCTCCCGAGACTCCTCCGCTTTCTGGAACTCCACCATCGTGATCTTGCGCTGCTCCTGGATGATCGTCTGCGTCGTCTGCTCCACGACACCCTTGGGTGGCAGAATGCTCCCGACGACGACGCGATTGAGCCGCACCGGGATGCCCTGTTTTTCGATCAGTTTGATTTGCACTTCTTTGGCAATAGCATCCTGCAGCTTCGCTCTGGTGGTCGGATCCGTCGTCAACTGAAAGAGGGGGTACCGCTGGACTTCTTCGCGTACGAACGTGCGGAACGCTTCTTTGGCATTGTTGGCATACCAGTTCGGGCCATACTTGCTGATCAGTTCAGGCGAGCGCCCCTCGATCACGTTGGCGATCAAGAAGGCATCGAAGGACACAGGCGCATTCTCGGCTGAGATGATATCGAAGTGCTCCGAGTATTGAATCGGACGGATATCGACTTCGATCACTTTTGTCGTCGGCGCGACGACCACTCGACCCGTCTTGGTGGGAACAGGATCGACGCCGCCATGGCCGAAGAAGAACGGCTGCTCGACCAATACCCCTTCATGCCCCGCGTCGATCGCGACACACCCGACGCCCGTGAGTACCATCGACAACGCGCCCACGATCCCCCACACACGACTCACTCCATTGATCATAACTCTCTCCTTTCCTCACGCCCTCCGCCGAGGGACAGTCTGGTTGAATGGCCAGCGGCCATTACCACTCGCGCGCACTCATGGCACTACCATACGAAGCGGTTTGACGGATTGTCAAACTGAGGCTCCTGGGATATCGAACAAGAATGGAGGAACAACGACGAGAGGGAAACGGTCCTATGGAACGAAACTCCGGGGGCCGGATTTAGCAGGCTGAGGAAAAACTATTTAGCGCGCTAGAACTGCGATGGTCCACCCGTGTGGCACAACAGGCGAACACTCCCGCAGGATGGCCGAGCGAGACTGGCAGGACAGGTGAGACGAGGTGGGAGTCCAATCTGTCCACGTCGCGCCTGTCTCGCGCTTCACGCGCCACGGTCTGTGGCCCTGGCGGACTTTTTCAGCATCCTCCTAGAAAATACCGGCCTGTTTCTGCAGCCAGCGCACATACTTCACGATCTGATCGACATCCTCAGGAGTGACGCCTTCGATCTTCGGCATGTTGCCAAATTCCCAATGGTGCGCCTTGACACCGTTGGCTGCAGCCCGTTGGAAAGCCGGATCTCCGTGATGGTTCGGTTCGTAGATCTTATGCACTAGCGGAGGTCCGTGGTCGGTGCCCACGGCTTGCTTCCCATGACAGGCCGCACAATTCGCATTGAATGCAGTTTCGCCCACTTGGAACTCAGCTGGCGCAGGACCGCCCCCGACCGCTTGTTTGGGTTGCGAGGAGTCACAGGCCACGAGGAGGCCCAGCACCAGCAACCATACTCCGACCTGAGGTCGTGATGTCATGGGGATTTCCATAAATCAGGATCGCTGGTCCGGACCCTTCTGTTGTCCAAACTGTTCACGAAGCATCTGCTGTGTACGTTGAAGGGTCATGCGCCGATAAATCCTGGCGCCGATCGGCACGAGCACGATCAGCCCAATCGTCAGATACATGAAAAACTCTTCAGGAGACATCGTGCCACATGCTCTACGTTATCGCATATGCAATGGGATCCACAACTCCGGCTTGCGCAAATCCATCTCGCCGAATCACACAACTATCGCATCGCCCACAAGACTGCTCCCCTACCGGATCGTAACAGCTATGGGTTAAATGAAACGGCACATGCAGTTCGATCCCCCGCCGGATGATGTCTGCTTTCGTCAGCATCAGCAAGGGGGCTTTGACATGGAGAGCGTTTCCTGCCACGCCGGCTTTTGTGCCTTCCTTCACCGCCGCTTCAAACGCGCGAATGAATTCAGGCCGACAGTCTGGATAGCCGGAATAGTCGAGCACGTTCGCACCAAAATAGATGCACGACGCGCCCACGACTTCTGCATGCGCGGCCGCAATCGAGAGAAAGATGAGATTCCGCCCCGGCACATAGGTGACGGGAATGCCCTGGCTCCGCTCGGGACCCGCTCGATCCTTGGGCACGGTCGCCGGGCCGGTCAGTGCCGACCCGCCGATGGCGCGAAGATCCAGATTCATCACCAGATGATTCGCCACGCCTATGGCGGCGGCGACCTGCCGAGCCCGCTCCACCTCTACGGCATGACGCTGTCCATAGGCCAGCGTCAGGAAGAAGAGTTCATACCCCTCCCCCTTGGCGATCGCCGCGGTGACGGTGGAATCTAACCCTCCGCTTGCTAACACGACCGCTCGATGACTCGGTGGCTTCATCACATCCACTTCCATGGCAATGGAGTACGATAGGCACGATCACTACGGGCAGGTCTTGCCTGACAAGGGTCTAGGCAGGATCATCACTAGCGGGAGCAGGCCACGAATGGCAGACACAACAGAGATCGCGTGGAGGAACGACTAGTCGCGGTCTTCTTCTCGCTCGATTTTCTCCAGCAGCTCTTCTTTCGACTGACATTCGACACAGAGCTTCGCAAAGGGCACGGCTTCCAATCGTCGTTCGCTGATCTCCACGCCGCATTCGGCGCAGATGCCGTAGGTGCCTTCGGTCAACCGCGTCAAGGCTTCATCGATGGCCTGCCGACGGCGATTACGCATTTCCATCAAAGAAATGCCCAACTCACGATCGAGATCCATGAGCGCTTGATCGCCCACGTCGCGTGCGGACTCAAGCCGTCGCTGTTTATCTTCAATGAGGGATTGCCCCAGGCTCCCCTCGATCTCTTTAATAATCTCTTGGCGCTTCCGCATCAGCATCTGCTGAAGGACTTGGCGGCGGCGCTCCCGGTCTTCGCGTTCTTTGGGCGATTCTTTGGGTTTGGCAGCCAGGGGAGAGACGGCCATACTGATGGACTTTTCGATCACCACGACTTCAGCAGGCTTCGATTTGCTGGCTGGCTTCTCTGCCTTCGCCGTCACCTTCACCGTCGCCACCGGTTTCTTCTTGGCGGGGAGTTTTGTTGCCATGACAGATCCTACTCCTGGGGTAAACGTCGAATAGCCGAAAAAAGTTCGGCATTCATAGCACGGCGCTAGGATCTTTGACAAGACCTTGTAGTGTGGGCGCTGGAAGGCCCTAGGGGTAGAGGATCGTCGAATGGATGGGGTGACCGGCTAGCTTGTCTCGCCCCTTCAGGCTCTGAAGCTCGACGAGAAAGTCGAGCCCGGCGATCTCGCCGCCCAACTGCCGAACGAGAGACACCGTCGCGGCTGCCGTGCCCCCCGTGGCCAGCAAGTCATCCACAATCAACACCCGTTCTCCCACCGCAATCGCATCGCGGTGGATAGCAAGAGAGTTCGATCCGTACTCGAGGCTGTATTTGACTTCAAAGCTGTCGGCAGGCAACTTGCCGGGCTTCCGGACTAGCACGAACCCGGCGTTCAACCGGTTCGCCAGTATTCCCCCGAAAATGAACCCCCGCGATTCAATACCGATGACTTTGGTGATCCGCTGTCCCTGATAGTAGGCGGTCAACTCATCGGCAATCGACGACAGGGCGCGGGCGTCTTTGAGCAGTGTGGTGATGTCGTAGAAGAGAATACCGGGCTTGGGGAAATCGGGGACTTCGCGGATGAGGGTGTGATAATTGACGGCGGTCATCGATCAGAGCAAATCGGATTGTGTCATGGTTCTGCGTTCAATGGTATGGCGCAAACGCGCTAAGGCGGCCATTTCAATCTGCCGGACCCGCTCACGGGTCAACCCCATCTCCCGGCCGATTTCTTCCAACGTCTTGGCCTCACTCCCATCAAGCCCAAAGCGCGACACAATAACAGTTTGCTCCTTCTCAGGCAACTCCTGCACCCATTCCATCATCTCGGCCCGGCGCATGACCCCCTCGGCCGTATCGGCAGGCGAGACACACGAAGGGTCCTCAATCACATCGCGCAAGAACGTATCCGCGCCGTCATTGATCGGACTGTCCAACGAGCAGGTCGTACGGACCACTTGCCTCAGGTCCAGCACCTCTTCGTCCGTCGTCTTCATCTTGGCCGCGACTTCTGATGCAGTCGGTTCTCGCCCGAGTTCCTGAACGAGCCGCTCCACTTTGCCGAGATAGCGATTCAGCCGCTCGACCACATGCACCGGCAGCCGCACGAGTTTGCCCTGATTGATGATGGCGCGTTCGATGTATTGTCTGATCCACCAGGAGGCGTACGTACTGAACCGAAACCCGCGCTTATAGTTGAATTTTTCGACGGCCTTGATGAGCCCGAGATTGCCCTCTTCGATGACATCGGAGAAGGGGAACCCTCGGTGCATATACCGCTTACCGATACTGATCACCAGACGAAGATTCGATTCGATCATCTCTTGGCGCGCCTGCTCGTCGCCCGCCATAACCCGCTTGCCCAACTGCTGCTCTTGCTTAAACGTCAGCAACGTCGAGTGACGGACCTCGCGCAAGTAGCACTTGAGGGTATCTAATCCTTCGGAACGGCGACTCGGTCGCTCCTCGTCGACAGGCGTCTCGTCCACTTCCGACGACGCGGCGGCGTCCTCGTCGTCATGATCGACGACGTGTCGGCGCGCTTCGCCCAGATCGTGTAGTTCCTCGCCTCCACGCGCCATCTGTTCCTTCGCTCCTACCTTGTTCGCTCAGTACCACACTTGAAAATCTGAAAATCGCCCGGTCGCCGGACTCCACTCCACTTCGACGGCTGTCACTCGCGACGCTGGCGGTCCGGTCTTGGCGTCTTCGATCAGCAGCGCAATCTGTTCTTTAGTGCCTTCAACTTCAAGCTCGACTCGGCCATCATCAAGATTCCTGACACCCCCGTAAAGGCCTCGTTGCGATGCAACTCGAAACGCGAATGCTCGATACCCGACCCCCTGAACTCGTCCCTTCACACACAACTTTGCTCGGCACGCTGTCGGTTCAATCGGTTCGGCCATACAACCAGGTGGACGAGAAATTTCCGAATCAGTCTATCCAACGAACGGATGTTCTCACACCTCTACAGAGGCGTCACGCGATTTGCGATTCGGCGCGAGTGAATTTCGCATACTGGTTCACAAAAGAAAAGAATCGATGGGCTGGAAGACATTCGATGTGCGCGGCAGCACGTGCAGCACTCGGTGCGAGATCACTGGAGAAGGAGAAAGGAAACGTTGGAGAGGGTTATTCGCCCGCATCAGATGTGCGAACACGAACATGAGCGGACGATACGAACCGGTTCTGTTTGGTCGGGGCGAGAGGATTTGAACCTCCGACCCTTGCGTCCCGAACGCAATGCGCTACCGGGCTGCGCTACGCCCCGACAAAAAGAACAGAACCACAACGCGAGGGGGGATTGTCTTACATCAGAGGGTCAAAACGCAAGCCATGGGCATCGGCCACTCCTCGGCAGGTAATTTTTCCGGCCGACAGGTTCACGCCTTTTGCCAAACCGGCGTCTGCCCGGATGGCTTCCGCCACGCCTAGCGAGGCCAATCGCAGCAGATACGGGAGTGTTTCGTTCGTCAAGGCGATCGTCGATGTGCGTGGCACAATCCCCGGTATATTGGCCACACAGTAATGGAGCACCCCGTCCACCACATAGACCGGGTCAGAATGGGTCGTGGGTTTCGTGGTTTCGAAACAACCACCTTGATCGACCGCGACATCCACCACCACAGATCCTGGCTTCATGCGTGCCACCAATGCACGCGAGACCAGCTTGGGCGCTCGAGCTCCAGGCACGAGCACCGCCCCGATGACGAGATCGGCGGCCATCACAGACTCCTCAATCGCCGCCTGCGTGGAGGCACGCGTCACAATTCGACCACGATACAATTCATCGAGTGCGCGGAGCCGGTCAAGATCGAGATTGATCACCGTCACCTGAGCCCCCATCCCAACCGCAATCCGAGTCGCGGCACTCCCGACCACCCCAGCCCCCAGCACCACGACCTTCCCCGGTTCGACGCCAGGCACACCAGCCAAGAGCAGCCCGCGCCCTCCCTGCGTCTTCTCCAGGTAACG